>JAFIED010000045.1 GCA_020832805.1 Pararhodobacter sp. | reverse complement strand
GCGCCGGGGGGGTCGCGGGGCGGGACGCGGGCTAAGTGGGCGGCGCGGGGGCGCGGGTTTTTGCGCCCGACGGCTCGGCCGCGCAGGGCGGTGATCTGGGCTGGTTTGGGCCCGGCGTGATGATCGCGCCCTTCGAAGAGGCGGTCATGGCGCTGGAGCCCGGCCAGGTCTCTGACCCGGTTGAAACCCGCTTTGGCTGGCATGTCATCCAACTGATCGACACCCGTATCGCTGCCGTGGCGCCGCTGGAAGAGGTGCGCGATCAACTGGTTGCCGAATTGCAGCAGGAAGTCTCGCGCGCGGTCATGGCCGACCTGCGCGAGGGGGCAGAGGTTGTCAACCTGTCAGAGGGAATCGACCCGGAACTGCTGGATGCAAACGCGCTGCTGGACGAGTGATCCAGCGCGCCATATTCTGATTGTCGTTCCCTCAATGCGGTGCATGGCGTTGTGTCAACGCATGCGGTTGCCGTCATAATCAGGAAACCAGCCGATGGACAGGAAAGCGAAAAAGCACAAGGCAAAAGCCGATAAATGGAAGGCGCGCGCACGGGAGCTGGAGGCGCAGCTGGCCGCAATGCCCCCTGCGCCTTCCGCGCCCCGGGCCAAGGCCGTGCCCCTTGTCTCGCCGCTTGCGCCGCCCGATGGCTTTCCGTCCATGCCCGTGATCGATGGGGTGCGCTTTGCAGCCTGCGCCGCCGAGGTGCGCTACAAGGGCAGGCTGGATGTGATGCTGGCCGAACTGGCGCCGGGCACCGTTCTGGCCGGTACGTTCACGCGTTCTCAGACCCGTTCTGCCCCGGTGCTGGATTGTCAGGCAAAGCTTTTGCCCGCAGACAGTATGGTGGCCGACGCCGGCGCCGCCATCCTTGTCAATTCCGGCAATTCCAATGCCTTTACGGGCGGGCGGGGGGTGGCGTCCGTGCAGGCGATCTGTGCTGCGCTTGCCGCGCGGCTGGGTTTGCCCGAATCGCGCATCTTTACCGCATCGACCGGGGTAATCGGCGAGCCGCTGCCGCATGAAAGGATCGTGGCGGTCATAGACAGCCTGGCGAAAGAAGCCGCGCCGGGCAGTATCGCCGATGCCGCGCGGGCCATCATGACAACCGACACCTTTGCCAAGGGGGCCTCGGCAACCGTAACGGTGGGCGGTGAAAGCGTCAGGATCGCAGGCATTGCCAAGGGGTCCGGCATGATCGCCCCGGACATGGCGACGATGCTGGTGTTCATTTTCACCGATGCGTCCCTGCCGCGCGCCCTGTTGCAGGCGATGGTCAGCCGGCAGACCGAAAAGAGCTTCAACGCCATCACGGTCGACAGCGACACCTCGACCTCTGATGCGCTGCTTGTTGCGGCGACGGGGCGCAGCAAGGCCCCCGCCATCGACGATCCGGCCAGCCCGGAAGCCACTGCGTTCGAGGCAGCTCTGGGCCGGGTAATGCTGGATCTGGCCCATCAGGTGGTGCGCGATGGCGAGGGCGCCACGAAATTCGTCGAGATCGCGGTCACCGGCGCCCAGCACGACGAGGATGCAAGGCGCTGTGCGCTGGCCATTGCCAACTCGCCGCTGGTCAAGACCGCGATCGCCGGCGAAGATCCGAACTGGGGGCGAATCGTGATGGCGGTCGGCAAATCCGGCGCGCTGGCCGATCGTGACCGCCTGGCCATTCGTTTCGGTGCCATTCCGGTGGCCACCGACGGGCTGGTGGACCCCGATTACCGCGAGGCCGACGGCGCCGCCTACATGCGCGGGCAGGACCTGCAGATCGGCGTCGACCTGGGCCTGGGCCAGGGCCGCGCCACGGTCTGGACCTGCGATCTGACGCATCAGTATATCGCCATCAACGCCGATTACCGGTCGTGACAGGCGTGTCTTGTTGCCAAGGTGGCGCCGAAAGCAGGCGGGCCATGCCTGCCGGCAGGGAGCGGCCGGCATGAGGCTGGTTCTGGTTGTGGCCGTGGCGCTGATCGATGCTGATGGGCGGGTGCTGATCGCGCAGCGCCCAGAGGGCAAGTCGATGGCGGGGCTTTGGGAGTTTCCCGGCGGCAAGATCGAACCGGGCGAGACACCCGAGGCCGCGCTGATGCGCGAATTGCACGAGGAACTGGGGATAGAGACCTGGGCTTCCTGTCTGGCGCCGCTGACCTTTGCCAGCCATGGTTATGACAGTTTCCACCTGCTTATGCCGCTCTTTGCTTGCCGCAAATGGCAAGGCGCCGTGACCCCGCGCGAAGGGCAGGCGCTGAAATGGGTGCGCCCGGCCGATCTGCGCAGCTACCCGATGCCACCTGCCGATCTACCATTGATTCCCGTGCTGCGGGACTGGCTGTAGGCTGCGCCTTTCGTGGGTTGTCACGGGTGGGTCGACAATGCCGCACGATGCATCCGATTGCTACGCGGCAGAGAACAGAATACTGGCCAAGTGCCTGAAAATATGTCGATAAAATGGCTTTCTTCTGGCATTCCCACGCGGACCGGGGCATGATGCGAAGGCATCGGGCCAAGCTTCAGCAGCGCGGGGAAAACATGTTCAGCACCATTCTTGTTGGTCGGTATCTCAGCATCCAGGGGCGCTTTGTGCGCCGCCTGGCATCGGGGCTGGTGGTGGTGCGCTCTGGGCGGCGAACCTATGTCGGGCGCCCTGTTGCGGCGTCCCGGCGGCAAGACCGGCTTTCCTGAGGTTGCAGTGAGGGCCTGGCGCCATATTTTCAAGCTTGAAAATAATTCGGTGCGGGCGTTAATGTGACGCCCGGCGTGCATGGTCGGTTCCTGTGCAGGATCGCACTTGCAGGCGCATGGGTTTCAGCAACCCGGTCTTGTACAAGCACAGATTTGCAGAAGGTCATCGCAATGCCCACCGATTTCTCGTCAACCCGTGCCCGGTTCGATCTGCCCGAGGGTGTGATCTACCTGGACGGCAATTCGCTTGGCCCCTTGCCGAAGGCGACGGCTGCGCGGGTGCAGGCAACGATTACCGAGGAATGGGGCAAGCTGCTGATCGGGGGCTGGAACCGGGCCGGGTGGGAAGCAAAGCCGATGGGCGTGGGCAACCGCATTGCCCGGCTGATCGGCGCCGAGCCCGACAGCGTGGTGATGGGCGACACGTTGTCGATCAAGATCTTCCAGCTTCTGGCTTCGGCGCTGGAGATGAACCCGGATCGCCGGATCATCCTGTCGGACAGCGGCAACTTTCCGTCGGACCTGTACATGGCGCAGGGGCTGAGCGCGATGCTGGGGCAGGGGTACAGCCTGCGCACCGTGGCCCCCGAGGATGTCCTGGACGCGATCGATGACAGCGTCGCCGTGACCATGATCACCGAGGTCGACTACCGCACCGGGCGCAAGCATGACATGGCGGCGATCACCGCGCGCGCGCATGAAAAGGGCGCGCTGACCATCTGGGATCTGGCCCATTCGGCAGGGGCCCTGCCGGTGGATCTGGCGGGCGCTGGCGCCGATTTTGCGGCTGGTTGCACCTACAAATATCTCAACTCGGGGCCGGGCGGCCCGGCCTTTGCCTATGTCGCGCCGCGTCATCAGGACCGGGTGCGCCCGGCGCTGTGCGGCTGGCTGGGCCATGATGCGCCGTTCGATTTCGACCCAGACTACCGTCCGGCCGCCGGGGTGGCGCGGCTGCGTGTGGGAACGCCGCCCGTGTTGCAACTGGCAGCGCTGGAGGCTTCGCTGGATATCTGGGAAACGGTGGACATGAACGACTTGCGGGCACGGTCGCTGGAGCTGACCGATGCCTTCATCGCAGGGGTCGAGGTGGCGTGCCCGGACCTGGAACTGGCCACGCCGCGCGCCCATGCGATGCGCGGCAGCCAGGTCAGCTTCCGTCATCCCGATGGGTATCCGATCATGCAGGCCTTGATCGCCCGGGGCGTGGTGGGCGATTTCCGGGCACCGGACATCCTGCGCTTTGGCTTCACGCCCTTGTACATCGGGCTGGAAGAGGTGGACCGGGCCATAGCTATCCTTGCCGAGGTTATGCAGACCCGCGCCTGGGACCGCGAGGAGTATCGCGTTCGGTCCCGGGTCACATGAGGACTGGGCGCGCTCCCGTCCCGCCGCGGGCCCCCCGGGGGGGGGTGGCGGGGGGTTGGGCGGGGGGCGGGCGCGGGGGGGGGGGGGGGGGGGGGGGGGGGCCCCCCCCCCCCCCCC
>JAFIED010000044.1 GCA_020832805.1 Pararhodobacter sp. | reverse complement strand
GCGATCCCATCAAGACCGGCTTCATTGCCTTCTTCTACTCGCTGCGCACCGTCGCCCTGCCCTTCCTGTTCATCTACAATCCCGCGCTGATCCTCTACGGGATCGATCTTGGCACATGGGACGGGCTGATCGAGGCGGGTGTGGTCTTTGTGACAGCGACCTTTGCCATGCTGATCTTCGCGGCGGCCACACAGGGCTATTTCCTGGCCCCGCTGCGGTTGTGGGAAACCGCGGCACTGCTGCTGGTAGCCTTTACCATGTTCGTGCCGAATTTCTGGCTCAACCGCGTGCAACCGGAGTTTGCCAATCTGCCGCCTGTGCAGTTGCAACAGGTGGTAGAGGCGCAGGAACCGGGGCAGGAATTGCGCCTTGTCATCGCCGGACCGGATTTCAACACCGGCCAGATGACGCGCACAACGCTGGTCCTGACCATCGACGAGACCGCGCCCGCACAGCGCATCGATGCCACCGGCCTGTGGCTGATGCCAGAGGAAGACCGCATGGTGCTGGACGAGCCGATGCCCGGAACACCCTTTGCCGATGCCTTGAACCGGTTTGATTTCTACGCCGACACCCCCGTCATCGTTGAAGAGTTGCAAAGCCGTGCCGAGCGCATGCCTCAGGAGGTCTTTTATCTGCCTGCCTTGCTGTTGCTGGGGCTGGTGATCCTGTTCCAGCGCCGCCGGCAAACGAAACCCGCCTTCTGAGAGCCTCTTGCCAAGGAACACCGCCATGACCCGGTCGCGTACCATTCTGCTGCCCATCGATCTGTCAGACGAAGGCAGCTGGCGCAAACCCCTGGCCGAGGCGCTGGCCCTGCTGGGTGCTGACGGCATCTTGCATGTTGTCTGTGTTGTGCCGGATTTCGGCATCAGCCAGGTCGGAGGCTATTTCGGCAAGGATTATGAAAAACAGGCCCTGCATGCGATGGGAGCGGCGCTTGGTGACTGGGTGAATGCCCATGTGCCAGATCAGGTTGATGTGCATCCGCATGTGCTGCACGGCACGATTTACGACGAAATCCTGAACGCCGCACAAAAGCTTGATGTGGATACCATCGTGATGGGCTCGCACAGGCCGGCGCTAAAGGATTACCTGCTGGGGCCGAACGCGGCGCGAGTCGTGCGTCATGCGCGCTGTTCGGTCTATGTGGTCCGGGACTGAAGGACAGGAAAATGGCTGGACATATCTTCGGGCGCTCTGCCAGGGGCACCCTGCCCACCGCCGTGGCGGGTGACGGCTGCTATATCATCGACAGTGCCGGCAAACGCTATCTTGACGGTTCCGGCGGCGCGGCGGTGTCCTGTCTGGGGCATTCGGATGCCGATGTGCGCGCGGCCCTGCATGACCAGCTGGACCGGATCGCCTTTGCCCATACCGGGTTCTTTACCTCGGACCCCGCCGAGGCGCTGGCCGACCGGCTGATTGCGCGGGCGCCGCAGGGGTTGGACCGGGTATATCTGGTGTCCGGCGGGTCAGAGGCGGTAGAGGCGGCGATCAAGCTGGCGCGCCAGTATTTCCTGGAAATCGGCCAGCCACAGCGCCACCGGATCATCGCCCGGCGGCAAAGCTATCACGGCAACACGCTGGGTGCACTGGCGGCGGGGGGCAATCTTTGGCGGCGGGCGCAGTTCGCACCACTCCTGGCCGAGGTCGGCCATATCGCGCCCTGCTACGAATACCGCGACCGCCAGCCGGGCGAAAACCTGCAGGCCTATGGTGAACGGGTGGCCGACGAGCTGGAGGCCGAGATCACGCGGCTGGGCCCGGACAGCGTGATGGCCTTCATCGCCGAGCCGGTGGTCGGCGCCACGGCGGGCGCGGTGCCGGCGGTGCCGGGCTATCTGCGGCGGATACGCGAAATCTGCGACCGTCACGGCGTGTTGCTGATCCTGGACGAGGTGATGTGCGGCATGGGGCGCACCGGGCATCTGTATGCCTGCCTTGAAGACGGTGTCGCGCCGGACCTGATGACGATCGCCAAGGGGCTGGGCGCGGGGTATCAGCCCATCGGGGCACTGCTGACATCGTCGCGCATCTATGACGCCATCGCGGCGGGTAGCGGGTTTTTTCAGCATGGCCATACCTACATGGGTCATGCGATGGCGGCGGCTGCGGCCAATGCGGTGCTTCAGGCCATCGACAGCCGCGATCTGCTCGCACAGGTGCAGGCGCGCGGCGAAGAGTTGCAGGCTGCCTTGCAGGATCGGTTCGGCCAGCACCCGCATGTGGGCGACATACGCGGGCGGGGGCTTTTTCGGGGCATCGAACTGGTCGCCGACCGCGACAGCAAGGTGCCGTTCGACCCCGAACGCAAGCTGCATGCCAGGATCAAGGCAGCGGCCATGCAGGCGGGGCTGATCTGCTATCCGATGGGTGGCACCATCGACGGGGTGCACGGCGACCATGTGCTGCTGGCGCCGCCCTTCATTCTGACATCCGATCAGGTGGGCGAGTTGACCGACAAGCTGTCAACGGCCATCGAGGGGGCACTGGCGGCCTGAGCCGCCGTCAGGGCGCATCCAGCAGGGCGCTGACCGCCTCGGTCGGGCGCCCGATCACGGCACGCGCCCCCCGGCGCACCACCGGGCGTTCGATCAGCGCCGGATCGGCCAGCATGGCGGCAATGACATCATCCTCTGGCTGATCCTTCAGCGCCTTGCCCTCGGGGCGCAGCAGGGTTGCAGCCGGCAGATCCAGCGCCGCCAGCATGCTGCGCAGCGCCTCTGCATCCGGCGGATCGGACAGATACAGCCGGACCTGCGGATCAAGGCCACGGTCACGCAGCAGGCTCAGCGCCGCGCGCGATTTCGAACAGCGCGGGTTGTGCCAGATTTCCACATCGCGTGCCGCATCGCTCACAGCCATTCTCCCCTGCCGCTACCCACTGCCTGTGCCACATTGTCGAACCCGTCGCGCGCCAGCGCCGCATCAAGCCCGCGCAGGATTTCCTGCACCAGCGCGAACCCGCCATAGACCAGCGCCGAATAAAGCTGCAACGCCGTGGCGCCGGCCTTGATCTTGGCATAGGCGGTGGCGGCATCCTCGATTCCGCCCACACCGATCAGCGGCAACGCACCGCCTGTTGCCTGTGAAAGCTGGGCCAGAACGCGGGTGGACAGCTCGAACAAGGGCCGGCCGGACAGCCCGCCAGCCTGGTCCTTATGGTTACTTTTCAGATTGTTACGCGACAATGTTGTATTGCTGGCGATGATCGCATCGATACCAGCTTCGACGGCAACACCGGCAATGTCTGACAATTCCTCGCTTGTCAGATCTGGCGCAATCTTCAGAAACACCGGCACCCTGCGGGGCAAGGCATCGCGCGCGGCCATGACACCGGCCAACAAGGCGCGCAAGGCGGCCGGACCCTGAAGGTCACGCAGTTTTTCGGTATTGGGGGACGAGACATTGACGGTGGCGAAATCCACATGCCCGCCACAGTCGGCCAGAACCTGTGCAAAATCGCCGGCCTTGTCAGCGCTGTCTTTATTGGCCCCCAGATTGAGCCCCACAATGCCGCTGCCGCGGCGCGCGGCCAGACGTCCGGCAATCGCGCTGGCACCGTCGTTGTTGAAGCCGAAGCGGTTGATCACCGCGTGGTCTTCGGTCAGGCGAAACAGACGCGGGCGCGGGTTTCCCGGCTGCGGCCGCGGCGTGGCGGCACCGGCCTCGACAAAACCGAACCCGCAGCGCGACAGCGCATCGACCGCCACCGCGTTCTTGTCGAAACCCGCCGCCAATCCCAGCGGGTTGGGCAGATCAAGGCCCGCCAGCTGCACCCTCAGCCTGGAGGTGCTGATCGGGCCGTTCCCCCCCACCAGCCCCGCCCGCAATGCCTTCAGCGCCAGACCGTGCCCGGTTTCAGGGTCCAGACGGTGCAGCAGCCCCAGCCCCAGCCGTTCCAGACTCATATCACCCCCTCGGGAAAGATATGCCCTGACACACCCAGCGGCAGCGATTTGTCCCAGACCACATCGTCCACCCGTAACGCACGGTACAGATGCGGGAAAAGCTGCCCCCCGCGCGACGGCTCCCAGCGCAGCGCCGCGCCCAGCGCATCGGCATCCAGTGCCAGCAACACCAGATCGCCCTCGCCGGCGAAATGGCGCGCCGCGGTACCGGTCACCTGCGCGGCGGTCGACAGGTGGATATACCCGTCGGCCAGATCGACCGGCGCGCCCAGGCTGTCGCCCTGTGCCATGAACTGATCCCATTCGGACCGTCGGAAAATCTTGTAAACCAGCATGGCATGCTCATGCCCTCAAACAGCCTGCCCGGTCAATGGGGGCACCGCCTTGCGATGGGCATCAAGACCCTGTCGCGGCGCGATACCATGCCCTGATGGCGGC
This sequence comes from Pararhodobacter sp., assembly GCA_020832805.1. Lineage (GTDB taxonomy): Bacteria > Pseudomonadota > Alphaproteobacteria > Rhodobacterales > Rhodobacteraceae > Pararhodobacter. The sequence goes on along the minus strand of JAFIED010000044.1, from coordinate 5,380 downwards.
GCGTTCGTCATCCTCCATCCAGACGATATTGCCCGGCGGCATGGCATGGCTGAGCGCCGATTGCAGATAGATCGTGCGCGCCGACCGCGCCACCTGCGCCTCGGTTTCCAGCACCACGCCGCGCGGTGCCCAGTGCAACCCGGGCCAGACCGGCTGTTCGGCGTGGCACATCGAACAGCGGCCCATGACGATCATGTGCACATCCTCGAACCCCTCGGCCTGGGCAAAACGCGCGGCAGAGGGTGGCAGCGCCGACAGATCGTCCTGCGCGCCGCGCATCGGCGCCACCGACAGCCACATGATGGCGATGAAGATCAGCACGGTCAGCGCCCATGTCCAGTGCGGATTGCCGGCGCGGGCGTGATGCGTGTTGAACCAGTGACGGATGGTCACGCCCATCAGGAACACCAGGCTGGCAATCACCCAGTTCCATTCCGTGGCAAAGGCCAGCGGGTAATGGTTCGACAGCATCAGAAAGATCACGGGCAGTGTCAGGTAATTGTTATGCGTCGAGCGCTGCTTGGCGATCTGGCCAAAGCGCGGGTCGGGGCGCCGTCCGGCAATCAGGTCGGCCACCACGATCTTCTGGTTGGGAATGATGATCATGAACACATTGGCCGACATGATCGTGGCGGTGAACGCCCCCAGATGCAGCAGCGCCGCGCGGCCGGAAAACACCTGCGCATAAAACCACGACATGCCCACCAGCACCCCGAACAGTGCCAGCATCAACGCGTTCTGGTTGGCGCTGACAAACAGCTTGCACAGCCGGTCATAGACCAGCCAGCCAAAGGCCAGCGACCCCACCGATATCGCGACCGCCTGCCAGACCGCCAGATCGCGCACCTCGGGGTCGATCAGATAGAATTCCGCGCCAAGGTAATACATCACCGCCAACAGCGCAAAACCGGACAGCCAGGTGGCGTAGCTTTCCCATTTGAACCAGGTCAGGTGTTCGGGCATCTCGGCCGGTGCCACGTTGAACTTTCGGATATGATAGAAGCCGCCGCCGTGGACCTGCCATTCCTCGCCCTGCGCGCCCTCGGGCAGGCCCGGCGCCTTGCGCAGCCCCAGATCGAGGGCGATGAAATAGAAGCTGGAACCGATCCAGGCGATGGCCGTGATCACATGCAGCCAGCGCAGGGCAAACTCAGCCCAGGCCCCCATGACGGCGAGTTCGAACATGCCACCCTCCATGATCCGGCACCGTGCCGGTGGTTTCATTCCCTGTCAGACCCGGCCGGCGCGCAAAGCCCCTGGCCGTGCCGCACCCGTGCCGATTGCACCGGCGCCCGGTTCATCCTGTCCCGCCAGCACCCGGGCCAGGCAAGACCCCCAGCCCAGGCGACGGTCAGTCATGCGCGGCCTGATCGCCCCCGCCGCCCCGGCCAGGCCGGCAAAGGCTGCATCATCGTCCATCAGCCGGGCAAGGGCGGTTTCCAGTGCCGCGCGGTCATCGGCCGGAAAGGTTGCACAGGCATCGCCCGCGGTCTCTGCCGCCGGCACCACCGAACTGGCCAACGCGGGCACACCCTGCGCCGCTGCCTCCAGCACCACCAGCGCCAGCCCCTCACGAAAGGCCGATCGCGTGGGGCAAACCAGCAGATCGGCGGTGGCCAGCGCCTGATGCACACCCTGCGCATCCAGTTGCCCGGCATAGCGAATCTGCGCGGCCGCCGGATGGTCGGCTATCGCGGCCTGCAGCGCCGGTACCGCACCGCCGGCCCCGGCCAGAACCAGCCGCGCATCCGGGTGCCGGGCCACACACGCGCCAAAGGCGTCCAACAGATCGAACACGCCCTTCTCGGCCTCGATCCGGCCCAGATACAGCAGGTCGCGCGCGCGTTCGCGCTGCCGCAACGGGCGCAGTTGCGCTGTAAGCAATTGCGGCATCTCCACTTCGACCGGGCCGATTCTGCCGGCCAGGGCCTGCAACTGGCGGGCGCATTCCGCCGATGTGCAGACCGCGCCTGATGCCTGCGCCAGGCCCCGCCCAAGCGCCGACAGCTTCAGCCCCGCGCGCCAGCCCTGCGGGCGCCGGCCCATCGGCCAGAAACTGTTGTGCAGCGTCAGGAAAACGCGCGTGTGTCTGGCCAACGCATGATAGGCTGCCGGTTTCAGGTCATCGCCCAGAATCACCGCATCGGGGCGCCAGTCGCGCATCAATGCCGCCAGGCGGCGGGCATAGTCCCGCTCTGCCAGGTGCCAGCCCAGCCGCCGCGCGGCACGGTTGCGCGGCAGGGAAACAAGCTGGATCGACGGGTGCGCCGGCGCGGTGTCGGCCCCCTGTTCCACCGCCACCAGCGCCTGCGCGCCCAGCGCCTGCACCAGCGTGTAGAACTGCGCCGAATAGGTCAGAACCGGCACGCGTTCATCATGCCGCCCCCCGACCCATTGCGCGAATGTGCCCGCCGCGTCGCCGGGCCCGGCCACAAAGGCCAGCCGCAATGGCCGCCCTGCCCCTGTACCAAGGTGTTCGGCGATCTGCCCTGCCTGCCCCGGCGCCAGCACCACCGCCTGCGCAACTGCATCGGCCTGCGCCATCCGGCCTGCCTTGGTGCCGTTTTCTGACGTCGACACGCTCAACTGCCGCGATAGGTCGAATAACCGTAAGGCGACAGCAACAGCGGCACATGGTAATGCGCCTGCCCGTCGCTGATGCCAAAGCGGATGGGCACCTCGTCCAGAAACAACGGCTCGTCAGCCGCCAACCCGGCCCCGCGCAGATAGTCGCCGGCGTGGAACACCAGCTCATACACGCCCGCCGCCAGTCGCCCGCTGGGCAGGATCGGCGTATCGGTACGCCCGTCAGCATTCGTCACCGCCACTGACAAGGGCAGCCGCGCAGCGCCTTCCAGCCGGAAAAGGGCAATCTTCAACCCCGCCGCAGGGCAGCCCCGCGCGGTATCCAGCACATGGGTGGTCAGATAGCCGGCCATGCAATGCTCCCCTCTGTTGCGCAAAGACCCAAGCCGCCTCGGTGACGCTTGCAACCCTCGCCGTCTGGGTCGAATATCCCGACAATCCTCGCCCGGCACAAGGCCCGCCCATGCATCACCCGCCCCGCTATCCGCGCAATCTTTCCGGCCATGGTGCCACCCCCCCCGCCGCCAACTGGCCGGGCGGCGCCCGCGTCGCCGTATCGCTGGTGCTGAATTTCGAAGAGGGCGGCGAAAACTGCCTGCTGCATGGCGACGCGCAATCCGAGGCGTTCCTGTCCGACATCGCCGGCGCCCAGCCCTGGCCGGGACAGCGGCACTGGAACATGGAATCGATCTATGACTATGGCGCCCGGGCCGGGTTCTGGCGCCTGCACCGGCTGCTGGGCAGGCATCCGGTCACGGTGTTCGGCGTGGCCACGGCGCTGGCCCGCGCCCCTGAACAGGTGGCAGCAATGCAGGCGGCAGAATGGGAGATCGCCAGCCACGGGCTGAAATGGATCGAACACAAGGACATGCCGGAAGATCAAGAGCGCGACCAGATCGCCCGGGCCATCGCCCTGCATGCTGACGTCACCGGCGCGCGCCCGCGTGGCTGGTACACCGGGCGCTGCTCGGTCAACACGCTTCGGTTGACGGCGGAAACCGGCGCCTTCGACTGGGTCTCGGACGCCTATGACGACGACCTGCCCTACTGGATCGAGGCCGGCGCCCGCGACCAGCTGGTGATTCCCTATACGCTGGAATGCAACGACATGCGCTTTGCCACCGCGCCGGGCTGGGTCACGGGGGGCGATTTCGGCCAGTATCTGATCGATACCTATGACCTGCTTCATGCCGAAGGCGGGCGGATGATGTCGGTCGGCCTGCATTGCCGGCTGGCCGGGCGGCCGGGCAAGGCGGCGGGGCTGATGCGCTTTCTGGATCATGTCACGGCCAGGGGCGGCGCCTGGTTCGCCACCCGTGGCCAGATCGCCGCGCATTGGGCCGCGCAGCACCCCCACCAGCGGCGCGAGCGCCCCACGCAGATGGACCGCGACAGCTTCATCGCCCGCTTCGGCGGCATCTTCGAACATTCCCCCTGGATCGCCGAACGCGCCTGGGAACAGGAACTCGGCCCCGCGCATGACAGTACCACCGGCCTGCACAGCGCCTTGGCCCGCATCTTCCGTACCGCCAGCCGCGACGCGCGGCTCGGCGTCCTGCGCGCCCACCCCGACCTTGCCGGCAAACTGGCCCAGGCCCGCCGGCTGACCGCCGAGTCCACCGCCGAACAGGCTTCGGCCGGGCTGGACGCGCTGACAGATTCGGAACGCCAGACCTTTCAGCGCCTCAACACCGCCTATGTCGACAAACACGGCTTTCCCTTCATCATCGCCGTGCGCGACCATGACAAACCGGGCATCCTGGCCGCCATGCAGGCCCGGCTGGCCAACGACACCGACACCGAGTTCGCCACCGCCTGCGCCCAGGTCGAACGCATCGCCGCGCTGCGGCTGAAGGACATGCTGCCATGACTGCCGACCCGCCCCTCCCATGCTATGCGATCCCCTCGGGCGGACTGCCGCCACAATCGGCGCTGATGACCCAGCGCGCGGTGTTCACCCCGGCCTATGCGGTGATCCCGCGCGCCTGCGGCTCGGATATCACCGCCAGCCTGATGCCCGGCTGGACCCAGACCCGGGCCTGGGTACTGGCCCGCCCGCTGACGGGCTTTGCCGAAACCTTCAGCCAATACGCGATGGAGGTGCTGCCGGGCGGCGGCAGCGACACCCCCGATGATGACAGCCGCGCCCAGCATGCGCTGTTCGTCTGTGCCGGCAAGGCCACGCTGACCATCGCAGGCCAGCCCCGGCACCTGACGCCGGGCACATTCGCCTATATCCCCCCCGGCACTGCCTGGCAGTTTACCGCCACCGGCACCGAACCCACGCGCCTTTACTGGATCCGCAAGCGCTGGCGGGCGGCACCCGGGCTGACCCCGCCACCCGCCTTCAGCCTGAACGAGGCCGACATCGCCCCTTCGGCCATGCCGGACACCCAGGGCAAATGGGCCACCACCCGCCTGATCGACCCCGAAGACCTGCGCCATGACATGCATGTCAATATCGTCACCTTCCAGCCCGGCGGCACCATCCCGTTCGAGGAAACCCATGTCATGGAACACGGGCTCGCCATCCTGCAGGGCAAGGGCGCCTACCGGCTCAACCGCGACTGGGTCGAGGTCGAGGCGGGCGATTTCATCTGGCTGCGCGCCTTCTGCCCGCAGGCCTGCTATGCCGGGGGCAACGAGCCCTTTCGTTATCTGCTCTACAAGGATGTCAACCGCCATGCACCCCTCGCCCTGATGCGCTGATCAGCCCCGCCCCTTCATCTTGCTTCAAATACTCCACGGGGGGTCCGCGGGGGGGGGACCCCCCCCCGGCCCCCCCCCCCCCCCC
>JAFIED010000038.1 GCA_020832805.1 Pararhodobacter sp. | reverse complement strand
GGGTGGGGGGGGGGGGGGGCGGGGGGGCGCCCCCCCCCGCCGCGCTGGCGCGCGACTCCCCCCGGAGTATTTGAGGCAAGATGAAGGGGCGGCGGAGTCATGCCGGTTCATCCTCGTAGCCGACAAGGCGCAGCGGGCGGGCGGCAATGCCGTTCAGCGAACACCAGCGCACCAGGGCCTCTTCGCGGCCATGGGTGACCCAGACCTCGCCGGCGCCGGTGTCCTGGATGGTGCGGGTCAGGTCCGGCCAGTCGGCATGGTCGGAAATCACCAGCGGCAGTTCCACGCCCCTTTGGCGTGCCCGCGCGCGTACCGCCATCCACCCCGAGGCATGTGCGATCACCGGGTCACGAAACCGGTGTACCCAGGTGGCGGCAAAGGCAGAGGGCGGTGCAATCACGATGCGGGCATCAAGCTTGCGCCCGCGCTCGATGGTGGCAGGCAGCAAGGTGCCAAGATCGATGCCCTGTTCCGCATGATAATCGCACAGCCGCGTCAGTGCGCCGTGAATATGGATGGGGCCGTCATAGCCGCCCTGGCGCAGCAGGGCGATCACCCGCTGCGCCTTGCCCAGCGCATAGGCGCCGATCAGATGCGGCCGATCCGGAAAGGCCCGCAGCGAGGCCAGCAGGCGTGCGATTTCATCCTGCGGCGGTGGATGGCGAAACACCGGCAGGCCAAAGGTGGCTTCGGTCACGAAGATATCGCAGGGCACCGGCTCGAACGGCTCGCATGACGGGCTGGGTTGGCGCGCGTAATCGCCGGAGACCACGATGCGCTGGCCCTGTGCCTGAAGGGCAATCTGTGCCGAACCCAGCACATGGCCCGCCGGGTGGAAACGCACCGTGACCGGGCCGATGCGCAATGTGCCCCTGGCCACCTGTTGCCGGGCGGTGAAATCGGCACCATAGCGGATGGCCATGATATCAAGGGTGCGCGCAGTCGCCAGTACCGCGCCATGGCCTGCGCGGGCATGATCGGCATGGCCATGCGTGATCAGGGCGCGCGCGACCGGGCGCGTCGGGTCGATATGGAAGCCGCCCGCCGGGCAGAACAGCCCCTGGGGCGTGGGCAACAGCAGCGGTTCGTTCTTCATGCAGGTGATGATAAGGCACGCGCGCGAAAAGCCCAGACCGGCCCGCCGGCAGCAAGATTGCATCTTGGCAGGAAGGGCGCGATAAGCGGGCGCTGTCTTGCAGGCCGACGATACAGGACCCCACGCATGCTGCCGTTCAGCGCTACCCGCTCCGCGCAATTCCGTTGCGAGGCCGATCTGTCGGCGGAAACCGTGTTCAACCTCGATTTCTATGATGCGCAATTTGCCTGCATCCCGTTTCATCTTTCGCTGCGCCGGGACGAGGGGGTTGCCGTGGTGAACCGGCGCGATCTTGCGGGATGGCGCAGGGAACTGGTGCAGGTTTGCGATTTTTCCCGTGGCCGAGTGAGTGTGGATATTCGCTTTGCTGCCGGCCGGGCCGTGTTGCGGCTGGATGGTCAGGTGACAGGCCGGTTCGACCGCTTTCCGCGTCCGGCACGCGAGGGGCGCTTCTGGTTGCGGCGCGGTTTTCCCGGTCTGGGCCAGATCGCCCATGTCTGCTGGGTGGGGGCGATGGTGCATGGCAGCCTGTCGATCCGCAGCGCGCCGGTGACGCAGGCCTGGCGCGGCACGGGGTTCATGGTCAATGACCGGATGGAGGCGATCTGGCGCGGGCTGGATGCCGCTGAAGCCGCGCAACTGGTCCGCGAAGGTCTGCGGCTGCAGGTTAGTGGCCTGGAGTCCCCGCTTGAGGTGGCACTGCTGCCTTTGCCCTATCAGTTGTCCGGGCCGGACGGCGGGTATGAGCAGGCGCTCAGCGCCCTGTTGCCCGGCCGGATCTGGGCAGCGGGCACCGAAACGGTTGAACTGCGCCTGATCGACGCGGCGGGCACAGTGCGGGCGCAGGCCGTTGTCACCCGCCAGGCGCTGCGCGAGGCGATAGAGCGGCAGGCAGCCACGCCCTTGTTGCGCCATGACGATCTGGCGGCGCTGCAGGCGCTGGAGCATGTGCGCCTGTCGGGCATCGCGCCCCAGCTTGGCGCGCAGGCGCAAGGGGAACTGGTGGCCTGCGCCGATTTCTTCGGGCTGACGGGCTGGTTCTCTGGCGAGGGCAGGGCCGTGCAACAGCGCGCCGCACCCAGCGGCGAGACTGCACTGATGCATGCCGCCTGGACCGGCCTGCACCCGGCAGGTCACGGCGGGGCGGTCGGCGGCGATATTCTGCAAGATCTGCGCAACCGCTTTACCGCCACCCTGCGCGCCACGCCCGATACCGACCCGGCAGCGCTGTTGACCGATCTGCTGACACAGGCGCGGCTGTCCACGCCAGACGAACGGATGCTGGTCATTATCCTGGTCGAATGGTTCTGCACGCATGGCGACCCACGCGTGCTGCACAGCCTGGCACAGGCGCGCGGTCATCGTTTTCAGGCGGCCGAGGGCGGCAATGCCTGGCACCTGTCGGCGGAACTGCCGTTGATGTATCTGGACGGGCAGTTCGACGCGGTTGCCGATGCCTGCGCCTTGCTGGCGCGGCGCCGCCGGGGCTGGCTGGTCACGCCGGCGCTGGCCTGGGTGGCCGGGCAGGCCGCGCAGGTGGCGCCCGATGGCAAGGGCGGGCGCCCGGCTCCGCCACAGCGCGATGCAGTGCTGGGCAGCTTTCTGGATGTGCTGCTGGACAAGGGGGCCGACTACTGGGAGCGCACACCTTGTCTTGCCCTGATCCGCGCCTGTGTGTCGGTGTTGCTGGCCGCGCCCGGCCTGTCACCGGCCTTGTCGGCGCGGGTGCCGGGCGATGTGCTGCGCCTTCATGCCCTGTCGCCCGATTTCTGGGCCGAGATCCACACACGGCTGTCCAGGGCACCGGCTGACCTGCCCGCCCGGGTCGCCGCGGCGCGTGCCGCCTTTCACCGGCTGTCAGCATTGGTCAGGTCTGAACCCGGCCAGGCCGATGCGCAGTGGCGCCAAGAGGTGGCGCAGTTGCTGGATGGGTTCGACACGCTGGATGCCTTTGACAGCGCCCGTTTCCGGCGTGATCTGCTGGGGCCGCTGCGGGCGGCAGAGGTTTCGCTGCCCGTCTCATCCTCACCGCAGCCTGCCTCGCCCGGTGCGGACGAGGCGTTGTTGCGCTGGCTGGCCTTTCCCCATCCACCGGAGGGGGGGGCGGTGACGGGCCTTGATCAGCCCGTTGCCGAGGCCGTGGCGGCAGCATCGGGCAGGGCCGTGGCGGCGGCCTGGCAGGGGGTGCCGCACAGCTTGTCGATGCCTTTGCACCGGCGTGTGGCCAATCAGGCACTGATGTTGGTGAGGCAAGACACCCCTGCCGAGGCGGATTTACGCACCTTGACCGATGAACTGATGTCGCTGGCTGATGAAACGGATGGCTTTCTGGGGCTGACGCTGTTGATCCGCCTCGCCTGCAGCCTGATGCATCGGGGCCGGGCTGATACCGCGCAGCATCTGACCCAAGCGGCACACAGGGCCGTGGAGGCCATGCCACCCGCCGCCCGTGCGGCCGCGCTGGCCCAGCCTGGCCCGTCACTGGCGCTTGCGGCCTTGCAACTGGCGCCGGGTGGGCCTGCGCTGGCCTCATTGCCGGGCCTTGACACGGTGCCGGCGGTACAGGCGCAGGGGGCTGCCTTTCCGGCGCATGGCTGCGCCGATGGCCCCGCCGCGCGCCACCTGTTCGACACGCTGGTCTGCGTCTATTCCTGCCGTGCCAATCTGGATACACGCATCCAGGCCCTGCGCCGCACATGGCTGGCTGACCTGCAGGCGATGGGTGTGCCTTTCCTGGTGTTTGTCGGTGACGGCAACGGCGAGTGCCGCGATGATGTGGTGTATCTGAACGCGCCGGATGATTACGAGGGCTTGCCCCAAAAGACACTGGCGATGGCGCGCTGGGTGCATGAGAACACCCGCTTTTCCTATCTGTTGAAGGTCGATGACGACTGTTTTCTGGATGCAGAGGCGTTCTTTACCGGCTTGTCGTTCCTGAAGTTCGATTACTACGGGCGCCGTCTGCACCGGGTCCGTGGCCAGCTTGACCGCAGCTGGCACATGGCCAAGGCGGGATCGCCCCGGGGCAGGCTGGAACTGGACAAATCGCCAGAGCCCTCGGCCTATGCCGATGGCGGGTCGGGCTATGTGCTGTCGCGCCGGGCGATGGGCGCGCTGATCGATGCGGCGCAAGGCAGTACGGGGCGGGCGCTGATCCAGCGGTCCTTCATGGAGGACAAGCTGGTGGGCGACCTGCTGGCGCTGCATGGCATCCAGGTGGCGCAAGAGGATTACCGCGCCGCGGTCATGCGCCGTGGCCGGCCCGGCGGGCCCTTGGTACCGCAATGGGAAAACGGTTTTCTGCCGTTCCGTGGGGCCGGTATCAGCCTGGCACATCTGGACGGCACAGAGCGCATGGCCGAGGTAGGCGCGGGCAAGGCATCGGTCTGGCCCCTACCGAAAAAGATCTGGCCCAGTTTTCAGCCTCTGCGCCTGGGTGCGCGCTCGAATGCGCTTGACCTGATGTCCTCGCCTGCGCGGCTGGCAGCGGTCAATACGGCCCCCGTGGCGGTGGTGGCCTGTCTGCGTAACGAAGCTTTCATGCTGCCTCATTTTCTGAACCATTACCGTGCGTTGGGGGTCCAGGGTTTTCTGATTGCCGACAACGGGTCGGATGATGGCACCCTTGATCTGCTGGCCGAGGCACCGGATGTGGCGCTGTTTGCGGTCGATACCGACTATGGCCAATCGCATTATGGCGTCGCCTGGCAGCAGGCGTTGATGGCGAATTTCCGTGTGGGGCGTTGGTCGCTGGTCGCTGATGCCGACGAATTGCTGGTGCCGGGCAATGACTGGCAGGCCGATGGCTTGCCCGGCCTGCTGCGGGGCGGCGATTTCGCCCAGGCCGATGCGGCGCGCATCTTCATGCTGGACATGTACCCCAAAGGCCCGCTTTCACAGGCCGACTTTGCCGATGGCGACCCGTTTGCCCAGGCCGATCATGTCGACAGCCAGCCCTTTCTGACCGTGTCGGGCAGTATGGGCCCTTTCAGCCTCGCCCCGGTCTTTACCAGTGCCCTGCGACATCGGCTGATCCCCGGATCACGGGCGGAACTGTTTGTCGCGCAGAAATATGCGCTGTTGAAATACCGCCCCTGGATGCGCCCGTCCGACGGGCTGCATTTCGTGGCCGGGGTGCAGGTGGCGCCGCGTGACCTGCTGTTCGCGCATTTCAAGTACAACGCGGCCTTCAGGGCCAAGGCGGTGGACGAGGTCTCACGCCGTCAGCATTTCAACAATGCCGAAGAGTACAGAAAATACCTGGCGCTGGTATCCGAGGGGCGCGAGGTGATCCATGATCCGGCGGTGTCGGTGCCGTGGCAGGCCTGCACCTTTGTTCAGCGCATCATGGCCGGAGAGCGCGCATGAGCGGCGATTTCCTGAAGCGCCTCATGCGCCCGGATGCGGCGCTCAGCAAGCTGGTCAGGCGGGCAGGCCGGCGCATGGCACCGACCTTGCCCGAAGGGCTGCGCTGGCGCATGGGCCTGCCGATCATGATAACCCGCGATGTCGAGGCGCATCTGCGGCTGTGCCAGGAAAAGATCGATTGTGCCGCGCCGGACTGGGACGATGTTCTGGCGGTTGTGGACAGCCAGGTCTCTGGGCGCATGGCCGGCAACCTGCGCGCGCTCGGCAACCGCAGGATATCCCGGCAGAACGAGTTGAAACTGCTGACGGCCTTCATGACCCTGCAGGGGGCGAACCCGGCCGCGCAGGAGCGTTATCAGGCGCTTCTGCAGGCTTTTGACCCGGCGTTGCGCCTGCCCGCCGGGTTGCATGGCATGGGGTTCACGGGCCGCGGCGTGGGGACGGGGTCGTTGAATGCCTATCGGCAGGTACAACTGGATGGCGCGCAGCTGTTCGAAAAGGTCTATCTGAACAGCCATTGGGAACTGGCGCATATGCAGTATGCCCAGTCACATCTGCTGCCGCGCCTGGGAACCCTGCGCAGCCCGACGCTGGTGCACCTGGTGCCGGGGCGCAGGCTGTCGGTCGCCTATTTCGAATGGGCGGATATTCCGGCCCGCCAGCAGCGCACGTTGCGTTCTGCCGCCAATCTGGTGCAGCAGTTGCAAACGATCGATCCGGCCACGCTGCCGCCGCCGCCGTCAACGATGATCGACTTCGGGGTCGGGCAGCTTGACGCCTTGATGGAGACAACACCGGGCGTGTTGGCAGCCATGTTCCCGGGGCACAATCCGCCGCTGGATCAGGCCTTGCCCTTGTGGCGTGAACGCATTGCGGCGCTGCCGCGTGGATTCAGCCACGGCGACCCCAGTATCGGCAATGTGCTGCCAAACGGCTGGGTGCTGGACTGGGACAATTGCGGCCTGTTTCCGCTGGGCCATGACGCGGCCCATTATCTGGCGCTGCGTCACAGGCAGGCAAGCTGGGACAGGATTTGCCAGTTATTCAATGCACATTTCAGGGACCCGCGCGCGCCAGAGGCCAGCTGGCAGGGCTTTCTGTTCTTCTACATCCATTTCCTGAACAGGATGCCGCGTCGCCACGAAAGCCTTTTTCCGGCGGCCGTGGCAGCGTTGACACGGGCGATGGCCCGGGGTTGAGGCGGCGATGGCCCGGGGTTGAGGCGATGGCCATGTCATCGGCAGGCACGCCACCGGGCGCGGCGCAGTCGACCTGCCGCACCCGGTGATCCGACGATCCTACCGCCGGAAGGGGCGGTCCAGCGCCGGCAGCACGGTGCCGGCGCAATCGCCAAAGCCCAGCATGTAGCCATCACCCCGGCACTGGCCGCGCAGGGTGATGCGGTCATGGTCCTGGATAAAGGTGCGGGTCTGGCCATCGGTCAGCGTGACCGGCTCCTTGCCGCCCCAGGTCAGTTCAAGCAAACAGCCGCGGCTGTCCTTTTCCGCGCCGGAAATGGTGCCGGACCCCAACAGATCACCCACGCGCATGCCGCTGCCTGCGGTGCTGTGATGCGCCAGTTGCTGGGCAGAGGAATAGTACATCTCGCGGTAGTTTGTGCGTGTGATGACCGTTGGCTGACCGCCCTTCGGGGTCAGTTCGACCTCCATCTCGATGTTGTAGAACATCGGGCCGGGCTCCTGCAGGTAATCCAGCAGCGGTTGCACCCGTTCCGGCCCGGCACAACGGAAGGGTTCCAGCGCGTCGCGCGTGATGATCCAGGGGCTGATGGTGGTGGCGGTCGCCTTGGACTGGAACGGGCCCAGCGGCTGGTATTCCCAGGCCTGAATGTCGCGTGCGGACCAGTCGTTCAGCAGCACATAGCCAAAGATCATCGCGTCGGCCTCGGCCACGCTGACCGGTTGGCCATAGGGGGCGGGCTGACCGACGATGGCGCCCAGTTCCAGTTCAAGGTCAAAACGCTGCGAAGGGGCAAAGCGCGGCGCCTCGTCCTGCGGGCCCTTGATCTGGCCCCAGGGGCGGCGGAAATCGGTGCCGGACACGATGACCGACGAGGCCCGCCCGTTATAGCCGATGGGAATATGCAGCCAGTTCGGCGGCAGGGCGTTTTCGGCGCCACGGAACATCTCGCCCACGTTCTGGGCATGGTTCTTGCCGGCATAGAAATCGGTGAATTCGGCCACGGCAAACGGCAGGTGCATCTGCACACCGGCCATCGGTACCATATGGCGCTCGGCCTCGGAACGCATTGCCGAGCCATCGGCCAGAAAGCCGAACAGCAGCTTGCGCAGGCGCGTCCATGCATCCGGCCCCAGCGCCATGACCGCATTCCATTCCGGCCGATCCAGGACAGGTTTGTCGGCCAGACGTATCAACCCGGCCTTTTCCATTGCCGTGACATCAAGGATCATGTCGCCGATCGCCACCCCGCATCGCGGCGAGGCGCCCGGCCGTGAGAACACCCCATAGGGCAGGTTGTTCAGGGGAAAGGGGCAGTCCGGGTTGTTGGCACTGTCGAGCCAGGATTTCATCAGCGGCATGGGGGTTCCTTCAACTGTCAGGGCTCAGCCGGCGTCCGGCTGGGCTTCGGGCACGGCATTGGCAAAGGCGGGCAGGGCCAGGCATGCGGCCTCGGCCGCGGCGATCCTGGGCCAGGTCGCCAGGTCCAGCCCCCAGCGACGGGCATTGTATAGCTGTGGTACCAGGCAAACGTCCACCAGCCCCGGCGCCTTGTCCGACAGGGCATATCGGGTTCCCGGCAGGCGTGGCTCGATGGCATCAAAACCCAGGCGCATCCAGTGCTGCATCCAGGCCTGACGCGCCGCGTCGTCGGCGCCAAAGGTCTTGCCCAGGTGCTGCACCACGCGCAGGTTGTTGACCGGGTGAATGTCCATCGCCACGACATGCGCCAGTTCCAGCGCCTTTGCCCGTGCCAGCGGGTCAGTGGGCAGCAGGGCAGGCGTGGGGTGGGCGGCCTCCAGCCAGTCGATGATGGCCAGAGACTGGCTCAGCACCACACCCCCGGGCAATTCCAGTGCCGGCACCAGTTGTTGCGGGTTCAGTGCGGCATAGGCCAGCGCACGATGCGCGCCCTCTGGCAGCGAGACGAAGACCTCGTCCCGCTCCAGCTCCTTCAGGTTCAGCGCGATACGCACCCGATAGGCCGCGGTCGAGCGCCAGTAGGTATAAAGTTTCATTTCTCCCCCGGTGTGCCGTCGAATTTCTTTTCCAGCGTGGTCCAGCAGTCGATGTAGTCGTCCTGCAAGGGTGCTTCCCTGGCGGCATATTCGGTCAGGTGCTGCGGAAAGCGGGTTTCGAACATGAAGGACATGGTATTGTCCAGCTTGTGCGGTTGCAATTCCGCGTTCGAGGCGCCTTCGAAGGCATCGCGGTCCGGCCCGTGGGGCAGCATGCAGTTGTGCAGGCTCAGGCCGCCGGGAACAAAGCCCTGCGGCTTGGCGTCATACTGCCCGTAGATGTTGCCCATCAGTTCGGACATGAGGTTCTTGTGATCCCACGGCGGGCGGAAGCTGTGCTCGGCTACCAGCCAACGCTCGCGGAACAGTACGAAATCGATATTGGCCACGCCGGGCTGACCCGAGGGTGCGGTCAGCACGGTAAAGATCGACGGGTCAGGGTGGTCGAACAGGATGGCGCCGACCGGGCTGTAGGTGCGCAGGTCGTATTTGTAGGGTGCATAGTTGCCATGCCAGGCGACAACATCCAGCGGTGAATGGCCGATGAAGGTTTCATGAAACTGGCCGCACCACTTGATCACCACGCGGCTTCTGGCATCGCGGTCCTCGAAGGCGGCAACGGGCGCCTTGAAATCGCGCGGGTTGGCCAGACAGTTGGCGCCGATGGGGCCACGATGGGGCAACTCGAACTTCTGGCCGTAGTTTTCGCAAACGAAACCGCGGCAGGGGCCCTCCAGCACCTCGACACGGTAGAGCAGCCCGCGCGGCAGGATGGCAATTTCCTTTGGCTCCAGATCGATGATCCCCAGTTCGGTGCAAAAGCGCAGCCGGCCTTCCTGCGGCACCACCAGCAATTCGCTGTCGGCGGAATAGAAATACTCGTCCACCATGGAGTCGGTGATCAGATAGACATGGCTGGCCATGCCCACCTGCGTGTTCACGTCGCCGGCCGTGGTCATGCTGTGCATGCCGCTCAGCCAGGTGTACCCCGTGCCTTTTTCCGGCATCGGCACAGGGTCCCAGCGGTACTGGCCCAGGCTGATCACATCCTGCGGCAGATGCGGCGCAGTCTTCCAGTTGGGCAGGTCGATCTTGCGAAAACGCGATGTGTGCCGCACCGATGGGCGAATGCGGTAGCACCAGGCACGTTCGGGCCTGGGCTGGGTAAAGGCGGTGCCGGACAACTGCTCGGCATAAAGGCCGTAGTTGCATTTCTGCGGGCTGTTCTGGCCCTGCGGCAGGGCGCCGGGCAGGGCCTCGGTCTCGAAATCGTTGCCGAAACCGGGCATGTAACCCTCATGCGTGCCGGTGGTGGCGGTGGCGCGGATCATGCCGCGCGGCAGGCTTTGTTCGGTCATGGCGTCTTCTCCCAGTTTTCGGGTGCAGGGTAAAGGTTTATTGCAGGTGCAACAATGTCAAGTCCTCCGTTGCGGATGCATTGATTCCGGCCGGGTGATGTGGTTCGATCACGCGGCAAGCTGATACCCTGTCCGCCGGAGTATTCCATGACGCCCACACCCGCCCGCCCCATGCCGGAGCCCTCTGAACCCTCGGGCGGTCAGACGAACCCCTTGCAGGATTTCGATCTGGCGGGTTTTCTGCCCTACAGGCTGGCTGCGGCTGCGGCGCGCACCAGCCGCGCCTTTGCCGACCGTTACCGCGAGGAATTCGGCATTTCGATCCCCGAATGGCGGGTGCTGGCACATCTGCATCATGCGGGCCCGGTTTCGGTACGCGACATAGAGGCGCGTGCGGATATGGAGAAATCAAAGGTCAGTCGCGCCGCCAGCCGGCTGGAGCGGGCAGGATACATTTCCAAGGCCGTCAACGATACCGACAAGCGGCTGCTGGAACTGCAGCTGACCGAATCAGGGCGCGAACTGATGCGGCAATTGTTGCCGGTTGCGATCCAGTTCCAGGCCGAGATGGTGGAACGGCTTGGCCCCGCCGCGGAGAGGCTGGATGCGGCGCTGGGCGTTCTTCTGGCGCCGGGGCCGGGGGGGCGCAAGGAATAGCGCGGTGTGCGCGGAACAGGCGCGACCCAAGGGCTTTGAACAAAGCCCTTGCAAGGCTTTTTCCGAAAAGCCTTGGCCGGCGGCCCCTGTTGGCCTTGAAGTGTCCGGTGAACCGGCACAGCATCCGGTGTTGCGCTTCAAGAGGCCGCCGGAATGATCCATGCCCTGACCCTGATCCTGCTTTGTCAGTTGATCGGCGAGACCTTGATGCGCTGGGCGGCACTGCCGGTACCCGGCCCGGTGGCCGGTATGGGGCTGATGCTGGCGCTGCTTGCGTTTTCGCCGCGCATTGCCGCGCTGGTTGTGCCGGTGGGCGAGGGCATCCTGCGGCATCTGGCGCTGCTGTTCGTGCCGGCCGGTGTGGGTGTGGTGGGCCATCTTGACCGGCTGGGCACCCAAGCCGCCTGGCTGATGCTGGCGATCCTGGTGTCAACCTTTCTGGCGCTTCTGGCCGGCGCGCTGGTTTTTCTGCTGGTCGCCCGGCTTACGGGGGGCAGCTTGGCCCCGGGGGCGCAGGACGATGCGTGAGTTCGCCGAGATCTGGAGCTATCTTGCCTCTGGCCCGCTGGTCTGGCTGGTGCTGACGCTTGTTGCCTATGTCACGGCCGATGCGCTGAGTGCGGCGACCGGCCGCGCGCCATTGGCCAATCCGGTGCTGATGGCCGTTATCATGCTGGCGCTTTTGCTGTGGGGCAGCGGTACGCCTTACGCGGTCTATTTCGAGGGCGCGCAGTTCGTGCATTTCTTGCTGGGACCGGCCACCGTGGCGCTGGCCGTGCCGCTTTATCAGCAGGGCAGGCGGTTGCGGCGCGCCGTCCTGCCGGTGCTGGCGGGGCTGCTGGCCGGGTCGGTGGTGGCCGTTGTATCGGCTGTCTGGATCGCCGGCGCGCTTGGTGTCGACGGCGACGTCCTGGCCGCGCTGGCCCCGAAAAGCACCACCGCCCCCGTGGCGATCGGCATTGCCGAATCGCTGGGTGGTTCGCCCACCCTGGCCGCAGTGCTGGTCTTGCTGACCGGGGTCACGGGCGCGATCATGGTCACGCCGCTGTTCAACGCGCTGGGCATCCGTGACTGGCGCGCGCGCGGGCTGGCGGTGGGCGTGGCGGCGCATGGCATCGGCACGGCACGCGCCTTTCAGGTGCATCCCGTGGCAGGGGCCTTTGCCGGCATAGGCATGGGGTTGAATGCGATCCTGACCGCGTTGCTGGCCCCGCTGGTGCTAAGGCTTTTCATGTAGGGGGGCGCTGCCCCCGTCGCCCTTGGCGGGCGACTCCCCCCGGAGTATTGAAGGCAAGATGAAGGAACCGGGCAGGGTGCCCTGTCCCACCCGGCAGGGTGCCCTGTCCCACCCGGCAGGGATAAGGAGGGCTGACATGGTCGATCACGATATGCTGGCGGCGCGGATTCGTGCACTGACCGCGGGCGAGACAGACCAGGTGGCGCTGATGGCCACTCTGGCCTGTGAAATTCATCACAGCGACGACCGGTTCGACTGGACGGGGTTTTACAGGGTGACCGAGCCGGAGGTGTTGAAGATCGGTCCCTATCAGGGGGGGCATGGCTGCCTGACGATTCCCTTCTCGCGCGGGGTGTGCGGCGCAGCGGCGCGAACCGGCCAGGTGCAGCGGGTCGCTGATGTCGAGGCGTTTCCGGGCCATATCGCCTGTTCAGCCAGCACGCGTTCGGAACTGGTGCTGCCGGTATTCGATGCCCGGGGCACAGTGATCGGGGTTCTGGATATCGACAGTGATCAGGCCGACGCCTTTACCGAGCAAGACGCGGCCGCCTTGGCCGCGATCTTGCACGAGACATTTGCCCAAGGCTGCCACAGCGGCTGACATGGCGGCTGACAGGGCTTGCCAGTGGCCTCTGTGCCCCGTCATCACGCGCTATTCGGCGGCGTGATGCAGCGCGACGCCATCTGTTGCCAGCGACTGCAGGTGATCGGCGATATGGGTGGCGATGCTGCGCTTGTCCTCGACCGGCTGCACGCCCTGATGGGTGATCAGCAGTGCGCGCTGTTCGGTGCCGCGCGTGTCTTCGCCGCGTGTGGCGACCACGATGCCGGCCCGGCCCAACCGCCCTGACGCCACACGAATCAGCTCATCCTCGCTGACCCCCTCAAGATACTTGAACGCCACGCAATGCATCGCCGGCCCCGCCGCACAGGCCAGATCGATGACCTTTTCGGTGGGTTCGAGATCCAGTTGCAGCGACGACTGTCCCGAGGCGATCTTGCCCTGCACGGCCTGTTTTGGCCGATAATCGGCCACCCCGGCGGAAAAGACACCGGCAAACAGCCCTTCGCTGGCCCGGGCGACCACGGTGTCACGGTATTCGTCATAGGTTCGGGCAATCGTCAGCGGCAGCGGGGCAGAGGGGCGCCAGGCCCCATCGCCAAGGATCAGTTCGGCATCGGCACCACGCCAGATCAGTTCTTCGGCGATACGCGCACCCAGCCGCCCCCGGAACCGGTTGACGATGCGCCGCACCCCGTCGACGGGTACGGGCGTGGGGCCGGCGGTGATCATGATGCGTTTGCCGGTCAGGGGCGATTGCGACAGTGCCCGCCCCACCGCAATGCAGATCAGTTCGGTGGCGGGCAGGTTGTGTTTGCCGAAGGCATCGCGCGGCGCAATGAAGCGCACACCCTGTGCCGCCAGCCTGCGGCTGTTGTCCAGCAACTGCGCGTTGTGCATGGTGCCGTGCATGGTGGGGGCGACCAGCACCTGTGCGCGCCCCTGCTCCATGCGCCCCAGCGCCGAGATCAGAGCCGAAGTGACCACCGTATCGCCAATGCCCTGCGCCATTCTGGCGATGGTGCTGTGCGTGGCCGGGGCAACCAGATAGGCATCGAACGGTGCACCATCCGACAGATGTTCGGCTGCCCATGTCAGTTCTGTCACCACCGGACCCAGGGTCGCCCATTCCAGTGCCTCACGCCCGACATAGCGCAGGGCATCAGGGCTGGCAAAGGCCACGACCTGCGCGCCATGCCGGCGCAGGCCGCGCGCCAGTTCCGGTGTCTTCATCGCCGCGATCCCACCGGTGACCAGCAGCGCGATTCGCCTGCCGGCCAATCGATCGGAAAGGCGCGGTACATCGTGATCGCCCATACCCGAGGGGGTGGGGGCGGAGAAATCCCAGTCGTAAAGGCTCATGCAGAGACCTCGGCCTGCTGCAGGGAGACTTCGATGCCGGCCAGGTGCCCCTGACGCCGATGCGCGGCGCGGGCGCGGTCGACACGGGTGTTCAGCGCCTCGAAATGGCGGGCACCAAAGCGGCTGGGCTTGCCCATCACGTTGCGCAGGTGCGGTACCACGGTAATGTCGGTGGGATCCGCGCCCTTGGCCTCGTAGGCAGGGGAATAAGGGCGCCCCTTGTCGAAATAGGCTGGGATCAGGAACGACAGTTCGGGCATGGTTTCTATATAGATGTTGAAGGCCGTGTCGTCATACGAGGCGTCGCAGGCCCACCAGGTGTCGTCCAGCTTGACTGCGGCAAAGTAGTGGCGCACTTCGTTGCGCATCAGGGCCAGCCATGCATCGGGCATCAGCTTGCCCAGTTTGCTCATCGGCATGGGGGTTTCGACAAAGCCGGCCTCCAGCCCGGCCGCGCGCATCAGTGCGACCTGCAGATTGGCCTTTGTGGTGCACATGCCGACCCCGCGGCGCAGCGTGTCTGACGCGCGTTCGTGCCAGTGCCCGAACCGATAGGGCATCGATTGCACAAAGTCGAAGATGGCGCGCGCGGTCGATGCCGGGGTTGCGCGGCGCAGACGCACGGCACGGCGACGGATTTCGGGGTGGTCATGGTCGCACAGGGTGGCAGGGTCAGGCATCTGTGCCGGCGGCGTGGCTGCAAGCTCGGCGGCATCGGCTGCGATCAGTGCGTGCGTCAGGGCGCGTTGCAGCATCAGGTTGGACGGCGCACGCCAAGCCGGGCTGGCCATGTCCAGCATCCAGACCAGCGTGCCGTCCAGATCAGCGGTCATTGTAGCGGAATCATTGCCAGACGGGGGCGCCTGAAAGTGATTGCCGGGCCCGAACCAGTCGTCAGGGCTGCTGAGACGACCGGCAAGAACGACGCAAAGACCCAGTTCACCGGCAACAGGCAAGGTCATGCCGGCATCAAGGCACACGATGGTGCCATGTGCGCGCACCGCCTGTGCCATGTCATCAAGATAGAGACCCAGGACCGACGCGTGAAATTCGTCGGCGCTGTCTGCCAGGGCACCGTGCTTATGGATCAGTGTCATGTCGTTCCCCTTGAAATTCGTGCATTTTCGAATCCTGACCGCAATGTGGCGACACTGCGGCAAAGATAAGGTTAGCGCCTGCCTTGACATAGCAGAAGCCTGTTTAGCGAGTCATTTTGCAAGTTTTCGCGTTCTGGGTGTGTTTTTTCGGCTGTCTTGCGCCGAGGCGCTACACGTTTCCGTAGCGTCGCCTGCCGCGAAACGAGGAGGATTTCAGTTGAAAACCGACGGCGCGTCGGGTGAAGGTTGGCCATCGCATCATAGGCAAAAAGCCGCTGGCCCTGAGGGTTGAGGGCGATAATCGATGCGGGCTTGGGAGGGCCGCCTTATGGAATTCATGCAACTGCTTCTCAGCGGGTTGGCAAACGGCTGCGTTTACGGGCTGATCGCGCTGGGTTTTGTCCTGATCTACAAGGCGACCGAGGCGGTGAACTTTGCCCAGGGCGACTTCATGATGCTGGGCGCTTTCGTGATGATCGGCCTGGTCAACTCGCACTTCCTGGGCATCAACTTCTGGCTCGCCGTGCCCTTGGCGCTGCTGATCATGGGGGCGCTGGGCTATCTGCTGGATATCGTCCTGCTGCGCCGGCTTTTCGGGCAAAGCCAGGTGGCGATCGTCATCCTGACCATCTCGCTGGGTTTCGTCATCCGGTTCATCGCCGGCGCCATCTGGGGCCATGAGCCGTTGAATCTGCAGTCGCCGCTGGCGCTGGGCGATGTGCGCATCCTGGGTGCGGTGATCAGCCTGGCCGATATGGCGGTGATCATCGTCACCCTTCTGCTGACCTTGTCGCTGTGGCAGTTCTTCAGGCGCACCAAGCTGGGTCTGGCGATGCAGGCATCCAGCCAGAACCAGATGGCTGCCTATTACATGGGGATTCCGGTCAAGGTGGTGCAGGGGGCGGTCTGGGGGCTATCGGCCATTGTGGCCGGTGTTGCCGGCATTCTGTATGCCTCGCAGGGGGCGGTTGATGTTGCCGCCGGGTTCATCGGCATCAAGGCCTTTGCCGCGGCGGTGATCGGTGGCTTCGGCTCATTGCCCGGCGCCCTGCTGGGAGGGCTGATCGTGGGGGTCATCGAACCCTTCGCCGGCCGCTACCTGCCCTCCGGCTACAGCCAGCTGGCACCTTATGTGTTGCTGATCCTTGTGCTGATCTTCCGCCCGCACGGCCTGTTCGCACAGGTCCGCACGAAGAAGGTGTGACGCCATGCGCTTTCATTTCAAGACAAGTTACGACCACGATATCCGGCTGTTTCCGGACCGGTGGACCTTTGGTGTCTATGCCGCGCTGCTGGCGGTGATGGTGGCGCTGCCCTTCCTGATGGACAGCTTCTTTCTGAGCGAAGTGACCAATGTGCTGATCTGGGCCGTGGCCGGGCTGGGGCTGATGCTGCTGACCGGGCAGACGGGTCAGGTCAGTCTGGGCCATTCGGCATTCATGGCGCTGGGCTGCTATACCTGCGCGCTCTTGATGAATGCCGGCCTGCCCTTCATTCCCGCCTTCATCCTGTGCGGCATCATCACCGGTGTCGTCGGCGCGCTGATCGCCATTCCGGCGCTGAAGCTGCATGGCGTCTATCTGGCCATCGCCACGCTGGCGCTGGCCATCATCACGGCGGATCTCATTGTCATCCTGCGGCCCTGGACGGGTGGCGTGAACGGCATGTTCGCCCCGGATATCATCATTTTCGGGATCGAGATCAACCGCTGGGTCAACCCGGAATACTGGTATTACATGACGCTGGCCATCGTCGTGATCGTCACGCTGATCTATGTGAACCTGCTGCGCTCGCCCCTTGGCCGGGCCTTTGCGGCGGTGCGCGACAGCGAGGTGTCGGCCCAGGCCATGGGCATTGACGTGGCGCGCACCAAGACCATCGCTTTCGGCCTGTCCTGCGGCATCACCGGGTTGGGTGGGGCGCTGATGGGCTTTTTCGCCGGCGCCTTCAACAACGAGACCTTCACCTTCCTGCTGGCGATTCAGCTCTTGATGATGATCGTCGTGGGGGGCATGGGGTTTGTCCATGGTGCGTTTCTGGGTGCCATCGTGATCGCGTTCCTGCCGCAAGGGCTATCGCTGGTCACGGATAATGTGCGCTGGTTGAACATTCCCGGGCTGGAGTTCGGCGCCTTCGGGGCAATCCTGATCCTGTTCATCATGTTTGAACCCATGGGGCTTTATGGCCGCTGGCTGAAGATCCGCACCTGGTTCGAGCTCTTTCCCTTTGCCCGGCGTGACATGTTCCGCCGCCAGAAGAGCTATCTGAAAACGGAGCGCGTGAGATGAGCTTGCTGGAGCTGAAGAACGTCACGCTGAAATTCGGCGGCGTCACCGCCGTCAACGATCTGACGATGTCCGTTGAAGAGGGCGAGGTCTTTGCCCTGGTCGGACCCAACGTCGCGGGCAAATCGACCGTGTTCAACATGATCTCGCGTTTTTACACGCCGGTTTCGGGCTCGATCACCTTTGACGGGCACGACCTGTTGAAGCACAAGCCGGACCAGGTGCCGCAGTTCGGGATTGCGCGGACCTTTCAGAACATCGAATTGTTCGAGCGTGCGACCGTGCTGCAGAACCTGCTGGTGGGGCGCCACCGCCACCGGCGCACCACGATGGTCGAAGAGATGTTCTTTGTCGGCCGCGCCCGCCAGGAAGAACGCGCCCATCGCCATGCAGTCGAGGAAGTGATCGACTTTCTGGATCTGCAGCCTTACCGCGACAAGTACATCATGGGCCTGCCCTATGGCGTGCGCAAGGTGGTGGAACTGGCCCGCGCACTGGCATCGAAACCCCGGCTGCTGCTGCTGGACGAGCCCGCCTCGGGCCTGTCGGTGGAAGAAACCCAGGATATGCGCTGGTGGATCGACGACATCCGCCGCCAGATGGGCATCACCGTGCTGATGGTC
>JAFIED010000036.1 GCA_020832805.1 Pararhodobacter sp. | reverse complement strand
CATCTGTGTCTCGCTGGCCATTATTGCAGGTCTTGCGCTTGGCCAGATTGCGCCGGGTGTCGTGGGATTTCTGGCAAGGCTTGTATACGGCTCGATCAATTTCGTCGTAGCGGTGCTGATCTGGTTCATGGTCTATCCGATGATGGTGGGGGTGGATTTCACCTCGCTGGCGCGCGTGCATGAGCGCCCCAAGGGGCTGATCATCACCCTGACGGTGAACTGGCTGATCAAGCCCTTCACCATGGCCGCGCTGGGCGTGCTGTTCTTCGAGTATGTCTTTGCGCCCTTCATCGAGCCCGGCACGGCGGGGCAGTACATCGCCGGGATGATCCTGCTGGGCGCCGCCCCCTGCACGGCGATGGTCTTCGTCTGGTCACAGCTGACCAGGGGCGATCCGAATTAGACGCTGGTGCAGGTGTCGCTCAACGATGTGATCATGATCTTTGCCTATGCACCCATCGTGGCGCTGCTGCTGGGCGTGACCGATATCACGGTGCCCTGGGAAACGCTGGTGCTGTCGGTTGTGCTGTACATCGTGGTGCCGCTGACGGCAGGGGTGATCACGCGGCTTTACCTGACGCGCGGTGCGCGCAACGCGGCGGTGGGCGAGGCCGCGGTGGCGGCCTTCACCGCGCGGATCAAACCCTTTTCGATCATCGGCTTGCTGGCGACGGTGGTGCTGCTGTTCGGCTTCCAGGGCGAGGTGATCCTTGATCGGCCCCTGATCATCCTGCTGATCGCCATTCCGCTGCTGATCCAGTCCTATGGCATCTTCGCCGTGGCCTATTGGGCGGCAAAGGCCTGGCGCGTCCCGCACAAGGTGGCCGCCCCCTGCGCGATGATCGGCACCTCGAACTTCTTTGAACTGGCGGTGGCGGTGGCTATCGGCCTGTTCGGTCTGAACTCGATCGCCGCGCTGGTCACGGTGGTTGGCGTTCTGGTCGAGGTGCCGGTGATGCTGTCTCTGGTGTGGTTCGCCAACCGCACCCGCCACTGGTTCCCGGAAAAGGAAAGCGCTATCCGCAAACCTCGCGTCAGGGCAGCGGGGCGTTGACGCGGGTACAGCACAACCAACAGAAACAGCCGCCGCCGCAATCAGCGGTCGGCTGATCGGTCGCTATCGGCCACGGGAACCTGGGCGGGCATTCGTGCCGGCTGCGCCAACGCCGCCAGAATGCGGCCCGGCACCGATGCCAGCGCCCCGTCGCGCCGCCCGCCGCCGTTGCCGTCATCACCGGCCATGCGCATGATGGTGATGGCGAACTGCACCCCGGCAAATACCAGCCCGTTGAAGAAGAACAGCAGAAAAAGCGCCATGAAACCACCCTGCGTGGCCATGACCAGCGTGCCCAGCCCGGCCACGTTGAACCACAGCAACAGCGCAGTGAACAGGCCGGAAAGCGCGAAGCCGATCAGGCATTGCAGGATATATAGCCGTACAAGACGCGGCAGGCGGTACCCCTCGTCATAGCCATGATAATCTGGCGCCGGGTCCGGGGTGTTGCGGGCAGGCATCTGCACATCTCCTTTTCCGTTCAGCACGGATATAAGGTTGCAAACCGCCCCGGACCAGTTGCCCTATCGTCGCAGCCCTCAGAAACCGGCGGGTCGAGCCTCGTGCGCCATGTGATCCAGCACGGCGTTGACGAATTTCGCCTCGCGCCCTTCGGCGAAAAACGCCTGCGCCAGGCGCACATATTCGGTGATCACCACCTTTGGCGGCGTTTCGGTCTCTGCCAGTTCCGCCCCGGCCGCGCGAAACAGGGCGCGCAGCGTGGGGTCGATCCGCGCAATCGGCCATTTCGCCACCAGCGCGCGGTCGGTCAACTGGTCGATCCGCGCCTGATGATTCACGGCCAGATCCACCAGCTTGCCGAAAAAGCGCGCATCCGCCTCGACCCAGGTTTCGCCATCCTCGCCGGTGTCGGCGCCGATGCGATGTGTCACGAATTCGTGGCGCACCTGTTCAACCGTCTGGCCGCTTTTTTCCATCTGGAACAGCGCCTGCACGGCGTAAAAGCGCGCCGCCGCGCGCAGCGCACGCTTGTCGGGATTGGTCATGCGCGGCCGTCCCCGGATAACGCGCCGGTGTCTTGCGGCAAGCCGGCAAGCAATGTGTCCTCGCCCGTCGGGCGGAAGCCCACATGATGGCGGGGCGCGCCCCAGCGCCGCGCAAGTGCGATCAGGTGCAGCGCCGCCGCCGCCGCGCCGCCACCCTTGTTCTGGTCTGCCGGATCGGCGCGCACGGCCGCCTGATGATGGTTTTCGACCGTCAGGATACCGTTGCCGATGCAGGCCCCCTGCAGCCCCAGCAGCGTAATGGCACGCGAACTGTCGTTGCACACGGTGTCATAATGCGTGGTTTCACCGCGGATCACGCAGCCCAGCGCCACGAAACCGTCGAAATGCGCCAGGCGAAAGGCCTGCCCGATGGCACTGGGTACTTCCAGCGCGCCGGGTACCTCGATCAGGTCATGCGTGGCACCGGCCTGGTCCAGCACGCCCCGCGCGCCGGCAATCAGGTTGTCGGCAATGTCACGGTAATAGGGCGCCACCACGATCAGCAGCTTGACGGGCTTGTCAAAGCTGGGCAGCGGCAGGGTGTAATGGCTCTGACCGGCCATGGCTTACTCCTTCGGAATCGGGCGGGTGCCGGCAATGGACAGGCCATAGGCCTCCAGCCCCACCACGCGGGGGGTGGGCGAATTGGTCACCAGTGTGATCTCGTGCAGACCAAGGGCCGCCAGAATCTGCGCGCCCAACCCGTATTGACGCAGGGTCTGCGGGCTGGCGCCATCATCCAGCGCCAGTTTCATCGTGGTATCGCGCAAGAGCACGACCACACCGCGCCCCGCGCCCGCAATCACCCGCATCGCGCCCTGCAGATCGCCCGCGTGCCCCTCGCCAATGCCCAGCACATCCTCCAGCGGGTTCAACTGGTGCATGCGCACCAGCACCGGCGCCGGGTCAGACAGGTCGCCCATGGTCAGCACCACATGCTCGGCGCCCTGGGTCTGATCGGTAAAGACGCGCATCTGCCAGTCGCCACCATGCGCCGAACGCACCTGGCGGCCCGCAGTCTCGCGCACCAGATTGTCATGCCGCCGGCGATAGGCGATCAGGTCCGAAATGGTGCCGATCTTCAGGCCGTGCTTTTGCGCGAAGGCAACCAGATCGGGCAGACGGGCCATTGTGCCGTCTTCCTTCATGATCTCGCAGATCACGCCGGATGCATTCAGCCCGGCCAACCGTGAAATATCCACCGCCGCCTCGGTATGGCCGGCGCGCACCAGCACCCCGCCCTCGCGCGCGCGCAGCGGAAAGATATGGCCCGGCGTGGCGATGTCGGCGGCGGTTTTCGACGGGTCGATGGCCACCGCCACCGTGCGGGCGCGGTCATGGGCGGAGATGCCGGTGGTCACGCCCTCGCGCGCCTCGATCGACACGGTAAAGGCGGTTTCGTGCCGGCTGGCGTTGTTGGTCGACATCAGCGGCAGGCCCAGCGCATCGATGCGCGCGCCCGGCAAGGTCAGGCAGATCAGGCCACGCCCGTGCATGGCCATGAAGTTGATCGCCTCTGGCGTGCACATCTGGGCAGGGATGACCAGATCGCCCTCGTTTTCGCGGTCTTCGTGATCAACGAGGATGAACATGCGGCCGTTGCGGGCCTCGTCGATGATCTCTTCGATGGTCGAGATGGCATCGCGCCAGTTTTCCTCGACAGGGCCCGGGTTTTCGAAGCTCATGGCAGTCCTTTCACGCGGTCCCCGATCATCGCGGCAGCGTATTCGGGGGTTGCGGTCCAGATAGCGCATGGCCGGCGCAGGGGAAAGGGGCGCCGACGCAGCGGCAGACTTGACCGGAGGGCCCTTTGCCCGGACCCTGCCCGAAAGGGGGACCATCGCATGAGCCATACCGCATTTGACGCCGATGCCTTTCGCGCGTTCCGTTCGATCGACCGGGACGGGCCGATTCACATGCTGAACCTGGTGCGTCTGCACGAACAAGCCACCGGCCCGGATGGTACGCCGGTCAGCGGTGCCCGGGCCTATGCCAGGTACGGCATGGCCAGCGCGCCGGTGCTGGCGCGCGTCGGTGGGCGCATTGTCTGGCGCGGGCGGCCTGAATTCGGCCTGATCGCCCCTGCAGACGAGGCCTGGGACATTGCCTTCATCGCCGAATACCCGGGCGCCGAGGCCTTTGCCAGCATGCTGAAAGACCCCGAGTACCGCGCCGCGATGGCATGGCGCCAGGCCGCCGTGGCCGACAGCCGCCTGATCCGGCTGGCACCACAGGACCCGGGCGACGCGTTCGGCGGCACCGGCTGAACGCGTTGCAACTGGACAGTCCACCCTGCCCTGCGCCATGATGGGGCGATCCGGAAAGGGGTAATGGATGCGCAAGTTCCTTGTCGTGCTCGACGACAGCCGCGAATGCCTGAACGCGATCCGCTATGCCGCGCTCAGGGCCGCGCATACGGGCGGCGGGGTAACGATTCTGTCCATCATCCAGCCTGACGAGCATCAGCACTGGATCGGCGTTGCCGACCTGATGCGCGCCGAGGCGGAAGAACGCATCGAGGCGCATTTCGAGGTCTTCGCAAAATGGATGCGCGACCGGCAGGGGATCGAGCCGGAGTTGGTGATCCGCGAGGGCGAGCCGGTCGAGCAGATTCTGGCCCAGCTTGCCGATGACCCCGCCATCGGCGTTCTGGTGCTGGGTGCCGGCAGCGACAGGTCGGGGCCGGGGCCACTGGTGACCCAGCTGTCGCGCAACGCCGGCAGCCTGCCGGTGCCCATGACCATCGTGCCGGTCGAGTTGTCCAAGGAACGGATGGAAGCCATCGCCTGACCGGGGCGCACGGGCCCTGGCGGTGGTCTGACAGCGGGCGGGCCCGGCAAGGCGGCTGGCTTGCCAGTGCCAGAGCCGGCCCGCCCCAAGGCGATTGCACCCGCCTGGACAAGCGCTTATGCCGGCGCGGCAATCAGCCCCTGACAAAGGATACCCGGAAATGCAAAGCGATGACCGCCTGATCGTGGCGCTGGATGTGCCCGATGCCCTGTCGGGGTTGAAACTGGCCGAGACACTGGGCGATTGCGTCGGCTTTTACAAGATCGGCCTGGGCATGCTGACCGGCGGCGGGCTGGCACTGGCGCAAGAGTTGAAGGACGAACACGGCAAGCGCATCTTTCTGGATCTCAAGCTGTTCGACATCGGCGCCACGGTAGAGGCTGCGGTGCGTGGATTGTCGCGCTTTGACCTGGATTTCCTGACCGTGCATGGCGACCCGCATGTGGTGCGCGCGGCCCGCCGGGGGGCAGAGGGCACGGCCCTGAAAATCCTGGCGGTGACGGTCCTGACCTCGCTGGACCGGGCGGACCTGGACGAGGCGCTGATCGTGCCGGGCGCCCTGGCCGACCTGACGGTGGCCCGCGCGGCACGTGCCTTCGAGGCCGGCGCCGACGGGGTGATCGCCAGCCCGCAGGAGGCCGCAGCCATCCGCGCCCTGCCCCAGGCGGCGGGGCGGTTGATCGTCACGCCGGGTGTGCGCCCGGCGGGGGCTGCGTCGGGTGATCAGAAGCGCATCGCCACCCCCGCCCGGGCGGTGGCTGCGGGCGCAGACCACATCGTGATCGGCCGGCCCATCTGGCAGGCCGCAGACCCGCGCGCGGCGGTGCGGGCGGTGCTGTGCGAACTGGGCGACGCCTGAAACATGCAGGCAGGGGGGGCGCTGCCCCCCGTCCGCTTTGCGGACTCCCCCCGGAGTATTTTCGGCAAAATGAAGGGGCGATTTGTCAGCGCGGGACAGGCATGCCAGAACGGTGCGGGCAAGGCAAGGCAGGGAGGGGTGCGTGGGCCTGGCGCAGGAAACAGCACAGGACTGGTGGGAGGTCGAGGCGCTTTATGACCTGTGCTTTGCACCGGGGCGCGAGGCGCTGTCATCCTACCGGCTGCGCGATGGTGTGGCGCCGGTTGCCGCGCTGTGCCTGTGCCTGCGCGACGAGAGCGGCGCGCTGATCGGCGCCATTCGCCACTGGCCGGTTCGCGTGGGGGAAGCCGGCGTTCCGGCGCTGCTGCTGGGCCCGGTGGCAATTCACCCCACGCGTCAGGGCGAGGGGCTGGCGGGCCTGTTGATCCGGGAGACCCAGGCGCGCGCGCGCAACGCCGGATGGAACCGTGTACTGCTGGTCGGCGATGCGCCCTATTATGGGCGTTTCGGGTTTGCCCGATTGCCTGACGTTCGCATGCCCCCGCCCACCAACCCCGAGCGTGTTCTGGGCCATGACCTGCAGCCCGGGGCCTGGCGGGGGGTTGCGGGCGAGGTGCAGCGGTGGTCGAACGAATGATGGAAAAGTGATAGTCTGACTGACAACAAAAAGATGCTGGTATCGGCATCTCTCAGTCCGTCGACGCAGCGCCGATCCCGGGTAAATGTCTGACATATTGGGCTATGACGGGGCGCAACGCTTCGGTCCCTTGCCGTTGTGCCTGGTCGATGAGCGCGCGGACCTCGGCCAGATCTGACCTGAGAATCAACTCCTTGACCGGGCCAATTGATGCCGGTCGCATGGACAGGGCGCGCAGGCCGATGGCAGCGAGTGTCAGCGCTTCCAGCGGGCGGCCGGCATCTTCGCCACAGAAAGACAGGGGTGTGCCGGCCGCGTCGCAGCGGTCAACGATTTGCGACAGAAATCGCAGAAAACTGTAAGAAAGCGTGTCATAGCGGCGGCGCACCAATTCGTTTTCTCGGTCGGCGGCGAAGAAGAATTGCTTCAGGTCGTTGCCACCGATCGACAGGAAATCGACCCGTTCGAAAAAGGCCGGCGGCGCAAAGGCCAGGCTGGTGGTTTCCAGCATGGCACCGATTTCCAGTGTTTCCGGCAGCCTGTGGCCCAGCCGGCCCTCGCGCTCGATCTCGCGCAGCAGGATGGCGCGTGCGGCCTCGAACTCGCCCATCTCGCTGACCAGGGGAAACATTACCGTCAGGGGCCGGCCATTGGCGGCGCGGATCAGCGCCTGCAACTGCATCCGCAACACGCCGGGCTTGTCCAGCCCCACGCGCAACGCGCGCCAGCCCATCGCCGGATTGGGCTCGTCCGGGCGGTTCATGTAGGGCATCACCTTGTCGGAACCGATATCGAGCGTGCGAAATGCCACGCGCCGCGCCGAAGCGGCATCCATCACCCGCGCATAAAGCGCCGCCAGATCGGATCGGCGCGGCATGGAATTGCGCAGCAGGAACTGCAACTCGGTGCGAAACAGCCCCACCCCCTCGGCCCCCGATCCGGTCAGCGAGGGCAGGTCGGCCATGATGCCGGCGTTCATGTGCAAGGCGATACGCGTGCCGCAACGGGTGATCGCCGGCAGGTCACGCAACGCGATAAAACGCTCCTTGTCCTGCATCTGGACGGCGATCTTGTCCCTGAAGGCCGCGGCGACATCCTCGCTGGGGCGCAGATGCACCACCCCTTCGGTGCCGTCCAGGATGATGGCGTCACCGTTCAGCGCCTCGGTGGTAATGCCTGCGACATGCACCACCAGCGGAATCGCCAATGCCCGCGCCACCACGGCCGCATGGCTGCCGACCGACCCCTCTTCCAGCACGACGCCGCGGATCTTGCGACCGTATTCCAGCAATTCGCCGGGGCCGATGTTGCGCGCCACCAGGATTGGCCGTTCGGGCAGTTCCGCCCCCGTTTCGTGCCCCTGCCCGGTCAGGATGCGCAGCAAGCGGTTGGCCAGATCATCCAGATCGTGCAGCCGGTCGCGCAGATAGGCATCGGGCACCAGTTGCAGCCGCGCGCGGGCCTGGCTTTGTTCCTTTTCGACGGCCGCTTCGGCAGACAGCCCGCTTTCAATGCTCTGCTCCATCCGGGTCAACCAACCACGGGAATGCGCGAACATGCGATAGGCTTCCAGAATCTCGCGGTGTTCCTTGTCCGAGGTCTGCGCGGCACGCATCAGATCGTCGACCGAGACGCGCAGCTGATCGACCGCCGCGCGCAGCCGGGTCTTTTCGGACTCGGGGTCGTCATTGACCAGATTGGTGATCACCACGCGCGGCTCGTGCAGCCAGACCTGCCCCTCGGCCGTGCCCTCCTGCGCGGCGCCGCCCCGGATCATCACCGGATTCTTGTGCAGGGGTGCCATGGCGCTTTCCTCGCCGACAAAGGCGCCGAGTTCTGTCATTTCCGCCAGCACCATGGCGACCACTTCCAGCGCATAGACCTCGTCGTCGGAATAAAGCCGTGCGTCGCGCGATTGCACCACCAGCACGCCGCGCCGTTCGCCCAACCGCTGGATCGGCACACCCAGAAAGGATGAATAGGCCTCTTCGCCCGTTTCGGGCATATAGCGAAAGCCGCGCTCGGCCGGGGCATTGGCGGTATTGATGGCGGCACCGGCGCGGGCTGCGCGGCCAACCAGCCCCTCGCCCAGTTTCAGCCGGGTCTGGTGCACGGCATCGCGCTTCAGCCCGCGGGTGGCGCACAGTTCCAGCGTTTCGTGATCGCGGAACAGATAGATCGAGCAGACATCGGTGCCGATCGATTCCGCGATCAGCCCGGTGATGCGGTCCAACCGTTCCTGGCCGGCGCCGGGCTCGGCCAGGGTATCGCGCAACCGGCGCAAGAGTTTCCGGCTTTGGGTTTCAAGCCGATGCGGCATGGCCCCTCCCCGAGGATGCCGGTTGAAGCGGTTTCAGACCGCCTTTTCCAGCTCGAAGGCATCATGCAGCGTCTGCACGGCCAGTTCCATGTACTTGCGGTCGATCAGCACGGAAATCTTGATTTCCGACGTGCCGATCACCTTGATGTTGATGTTTTCGGCGGCAAGCGCCTGGAACATGCGCGCCGCAACACCGGCATGGCTGCGCATGCCAATCCCCACAACCGAAACCTTGGCCACATCGGTATCCACGATCAGGTCTTCATAGCTGACGCTGCCGGCGCTGCGTGCCGCCTCGATGGCGCGCCGGGCTCGATCGACCTGATCGACGGGGCAGGAAAAGGTCATGTCGGTCACCGCGCCGGGCTCGTTGCCATAGTCCTTTTCGGAAATGTTCTGCACGATCATGTCCACATTGACCCCGGCATCGGCCAGCGGGCCAAAGATGGCGGCAGCAATGCCTGGCCGGTCCTGCACCGTGACCAGTGTCAGCTTGGCTTCGTCGCGGCTGTGGGCCACGCCCGAGACGACTTTCAATTCCATGATTTCATCCTCGTCGCAGACCAGGGTTCCCGAAGTCTCGTCGGTTTCCTCGAAGGAAGATAATACACGCAGACGTACCTTGTAGCGCATTGCCAGTTCGACAGACCGTGTCTGCAGCACATTGGCGCCCAGACTGGCCAGTTCCAGCATTTCCTCGAACGAGATGCGTTCCAGCTTGCGCGCGCGCGCGGCGATGCGCGGGTCGGTGGTAT
>JAFIED010000031.1 GCA_020832805.1 Pararhodobacter sp. | reverse complement strand
GTCATCATCCTGACCGTCATCCAGTTCCGCTATATCGAGCGGCGCGTGAATTACTGAAGGGGGCAGGGCCATGGTCGACAACAACCGCTGGGGCAACCTGTTTGCCCATGTCGTGCTGATCCTGGGTGTCGCCATCGTGGTGTTCCCGGTCTATGTGGCGATCATCGCCTCGACGCATCCGCCCGGCACCTTCATCCGGGGCGTGATGCCGCTGTTGCCGGGCCCCAATGCACTGGAAAACTACCGTACCGTGATCACCGAGGGACGCTCGCGCGCCGGCACGCCGCCCATCGGCGGGATGATGTGGAACAGCTTTGTCATGGCCATGGCCATCACCATCGGCAAGCTGTCCATCTCCATCATCTCGGCCTTTGCCATCGTCTATTTCAAGTTCCGCTTTCGCATCTTCTTCTTCTGGGTCATCTTCCTGACCCTGATGTTGCCGGTCGAGGTGCGCATCGTGCCGACCTTTCAGGTCGTGGCCGATCTGGGGATGCTGAACAGCTTTGCGGGGCTGTCGCTCCCGCTGATTGCCAGCGCCACCGCCACCTTCCTGTTCCGCCAGTTCTTCATGACCGTGCCGGAGGAGTTGATGGAGGCCGCGCGGGTGGATGGTGCGGGGCCGATGAAATTCTTCAAGGATATCCTGCTGCCGCTATCCATCACCAATATTGCGGCGCTGTTCGTGATCATGTTCATCTATGGCTGGAACCAGTATCTCTGGCCGCTGCTGATCACGACCGACCCGGAATATTTCACCATCGTCATGGGTATCCAGCGCATGGTTACGGGCGGTGACAGCGAACCGCTATGGCATCTGGTCATGGCCACCGTGGTGCTGGCGGCGCTGCCGCCGGTTCTGGTCATACTTTTCATGCAACGGCTCTTCGTGAAGGGCCTGACCGAGACGGAGAAATAACCATGGCCTCGATCACCATGGACGACCTGCACAAGGTCTACACGGGCGGCGTGCAGGCCGTGACCGGCATCAGCCTGGACATTGCCGATGGCGAGTTGATCGTGCTGGTCGGCCCGTCCGGCTGTGGCAAGTCCACGCTGCTGCGCATGGTTGCCGGGCTGGAAACCATCACCGGCGGCACGCTGAAGATCGGCGAGCGGGTGGTGAACAACCTGGAACCGGCTGACCGCGATATCGCCATGGTGTTTCAGAACTACGCGCTTTACCCGCATATGACGGTCTACAACAACCTTGCCTATGGGCTGAAGAACCGCCGCTTTCCGAAGGCCGAGATCGAGCGCCGCGTGCAGGAAGCGGCGACGATGCTGGAGATCGACAAGTTTCTGGACCGAAAGCCGCGCCAGCTGTCAGGCGGGCAGCGCCAGCGGGTGGCGATGGGCCGCGCGCTGGTGCGTGAGCCGGCGGCGTTTCTGTTCGACGAGCCGCTGTCGAACCTGGACGCCAAGCTGCGCGTGCAGATGCGGGTGGAAATCAAGCAGTTGCAGCGCCGGTTGCGCACGACTTCGCTGTATGTGACGCATGATCAGCTGGAAGCGCTGACGCTGGCTGACAGGCTGGTGGTGCTGAACGGCGGCATGATCGAGCAGGTCGGCACGCCGATGGCGGTGTATGACCGGCCGGCCTCGACCTTTGTGGCGGGGTTCATCGGCTCACCGGCGATGAACATGATCGACATGGCGTATCTGCGCGCGGGCGGTCAGGGTGCGGTCTTGGCAGGCGTGCCCTCGGGGGGCGATCTGATCGGGGTGCGCCCGGACGCCCTGACGCTGGAACCCGCGCCCCAGGGTGACGGGTTGCGCCTGACCGGCACGCTGGCGCTGCTGGAGCCGGCAGGGGCGGAAAGCCATCTGTACGTCCAGATCGACGGCAGGTCGCAGCCCATCGTGGCGCGCACTCAGGGCGTACCAACGCTGCATGAGGGCGCGCCGATCACATTGCACGCCGCGCCCGGGGCGCTGCACCCGTTCGACAAGGCCTCGGGGCGGCGGGTCGGCTGAGACGAGGGACCAACGCGCTTGAAGAAAGCGCGTTGCAAGGGCCTTGCAGAAAGGCCCTTGGCGCCCGCCGGTTGCTTGCGTTCTGCCTCGTGTCGCGCCTATCCTGACGGCACCCTCAGAAGAGAGCACGAGATGCCGCACGATCACCATCACGACCATGACAACCACCTGGACCCGATGGAGGCCCGCACCCGCGCGCTGGAGACGATCCTGACGCGCAAGGGGCTGGTCGATCCTGCGGCGGTGGATGCGATCATCGAGACCTATGCCGAAAAGGTGGGCCCCAGGAACGGCGCGCAGGTGGTGGCGCGGGCCTGGGACGACCCGGCGTTCGCCGACTGGCTGGCGCGCGATGCCACGGCTGCCATTGCCTCGATGGGGTTTTCCGGTCGCCAGGGCGAACATATGCAGGCGGTGTTCAACACCGAGAGCCTGCACAACCTGGTCGTCTGCACCCTGTGTTCGTGCTACCCTTGGCCGGTGCTGGGCCTGCCGCCGGTCTGGTACAAATCACCGGCCTATCGCGCGCGCGCCGTTCTGGAACCGCGCGCGGTGCTGCGCGAGTTCGGCCTGCACCTGCCCGAAGAGGTGGCCGTGCGCGTGTGGGATTCCACCGCCGAGATGCGTTATCTGGTGATCCCGCAGCGTCCGGCTGGCACCGAAGGCTGGAGCCGAGATGCCCTGGCCGATCTTGTGTCGCGCGAGGCGATGATCGGCACCGCCCTGGCGCGTGTGCCATCATGAACGGCCCGCAGGATGTGGGCGGGATGATGGGCTTTGGCCCGGTTCTGCCCGAAGCCGATGAGCCGCTGTTCCACGCGCCCTGGGAAGCCCGGGCATTGGGGCTGACGCTTTGTGCCGGTGCGCTGGGTGGCTGGGGTCTTGATGAAAGCCGCCACGCGCGCGAAAGCCTGCCACCAGCGATCTATTACAATGCCAGTTACTACGAGATATGGTTGCGCGCGCTTGAGGTGTTGCTGAACCGCCACGGTTTTGTCACCGAGCGGGAACTGGCCGAGGGCACGGCAGACGAGGCGCCGGCGCACCCCCGACGCCTGCCGCCCGAGAGGGTTGGCCCAGCCATGGCCGCCGGCACCCCGTATGATCGGCCCTTGTCCAGCGCACCGCGGTTTCGCGCCGGAGACAGGGTGCGGGCGCGCAACATCCACCCGCGCGGTCATACCCGCCTGCCACGCTATGTGCGTGGCCATGTCGGCACCGTCGAGGCCGACCGTGGCGGGTTCGTTCTGCCCGACGCCAGCGCGCATGGGCGCGAGGATGTGGCCGAGCGGCTGTATACGGTTGTCTTTGAGGGCGAAACGCTGTGGGGTCCTGATGCCGAGCCCGGTACGCGGGTTTCGGTCGATGCATGGGAGAGTTATCTTGAACCTGTCTGATGTGCCGCAGCCTGACAGCCCGTTTGCCGAGCCCTGGCAGGCGCGGGTCTTTGCCTTGACCGTGGCGATGAACGAGGCCGGGCATTTTGCCTGGACCGACTGGGCGGCGGTGTTTGGCCGGCATCTGCAGGGCACGCGTGACGGGGCGGGCGATTACTGGCGTGCCTGGGCGGCGGCGCTGGAAGAGATGCTGACGCAGGCCGGCATTGCGGATGACGCCGGGGTGGCGGCGCTGGCCGAAAGATGGCAGGCTGCTGCCCATGCCACGCCGCACGGCCAGCCAATAAACCTGGAAAACGCCGACCGGTAGCGCGCACCTTGCCGTGCCGGTTCCGGCGCGCAGATGGAGAGATGCGCATGTATCTGACGATGAACCGCTTCAAGGTAAAGACCGGGAAGGAAAGTGCTTTCGAGACGGTATGGAAAAGCCGCGACAGCCATCTGCAATCGGTGCCGGGCTTTGTCAACTTTCACCTGATGAGAGGCGCGGACCGCGAGGGGTATCGGCTGTATGCCTCGCATACACTGTGGCGATCCGAGGCCGATTTCATTGCCTGGACGACGTCAGAGGCTTTTCGCGCCGCGCATAAGGGGGCAGGGGGGCATGGCGATCTTTACCTGGGCCCGCCAGAGCTTGAAGTGTTCGAGTCGATCCAGTCGATTTCTGCTTGAATGGTTTGAATTCCCAGGGCGGCAGGGGCGGCGGTTGCTCCCGCCCACCCACCCCGCGCCCGCCGCCCCTGCC
>JAFIED010000030.1 GCA_020832805.1 Pararhodobacter sp. | reverse complement strand
GGACGAGTTGCATTACAACCTGCATATCATGCTGCGCTTTGATCTGGAGCGCGCGCTGGTGGCGGGCGATCTGGCGGTGCGCGAGCTGGAGGCGGCCTGGAACGACCGCTTTGCCGCCGATTTCGGATTGGCGGTGGACCGGCCGGCGCATGGGTTGTTGCAGGATGTGCACTGGTCGGTGGGGCTGTTCGGCTATTTTCCCACCTATACCCTGGGCAATGTCTATGCCGGCTGCCTGCATCAGGCCATGCGGGCCGATCTGCCAGACATTGACGCGGCACTGGCCGAGGGCGACCCGATGCCGGCGGTACGCTGGCTGAAAGACAGGGTCCATCGGCACGGCGCCCTGCGCGGCGCGCGCGATACGATTGCCCATGCCTGCGGCTTCACGCCTGACGAGGCACCGTTGATGGCCTATCTGGAACAGAAATTCGGCGCCCTCTACGGGCTGTAGCCGGTGCGGTGGCAGCCCCTTTCCGTGCCCGGCCACATGGTCTACTCAGGGGCCATGACGCCCGAAATGCAGATCCTGTCCATCAACGCGGCCTGCATGGCTGTGGGCTACCTGGGGCTTTACCCCGGTGCGGCGCAGCGCGGGTTGATGGCGCTGGCGCTGACCGATCTGGGCGTGACGCTGGTGGCGATTCTGACTTCGGCGCTGTTGTTCATGGGTAGCGGCATCAGCTTTCGATTGATCCTTGTCGATCTGAACTGGTTTGGCTTTGCCCTGATCACGTTGATCGCCATGGAGGCGGTGCTGTTTCCCTGGTTTGCCCGGCGTCATGGCATCTGGCCGGGCGACGACGGCTGAGCCACACCAGATCGGCGCCGCAAGCCCCCGCGCCTAGGGCGCCCAATGCACCTGCGCCGTGCCCAGAAACGCCGCCACCGGGTGCAGCATCGGATCGGCGTTGCGGGCTGCTTCCAGCGCCTTGCGTTTTTCTGGCCCGGTGATCAGGATATGCGTCACAAACGCGCCGCCCAACACCGGGGCGGTCAGCGTGACACGGGGTTCCGGTTGGCCAGGCGGGTTCGTGGCCAGCACGGGCGGCGCATCGGTTGCCAGCGCCGCCGCCAGTTCCGGCGCGCCTGGAAACAGCGAGGCCGTGTGGCCGTCACCGCCCATGCCGAGCAAGGCCACATCGACCGGCAGCGCCGGCGCCAGCCCCCGGGCCAGTTGCGCAACAACCGCAGCATCCGGCACAGGCGCATCAAGGTGAAGCGGGATCATCCGTGCCGCTGCCGGTTTGCCCCGCATCAACCGCCTGTTTACCAGTGCGCTGTTCGACCGGGGATGATCACGCGGCACCCAGCGTTCGTCACTCAGCACCAGATCGACGCGCCCCCAGTCAAGCGAGGCCGCCGCCAGCATGTCGAACACCGGACCGGGCGAGTTTCCGCCCGGCACCACGAAAAGCGCCCGTTCCCGGCGTTCCAGCGCGGCACGCAGGTCAGCGGCCAGCCGTTTGGCAAGGGCCAGCGCCAGCATGTCGGCATCGGGGTATTCATGCAGGGTCATGGTCATGTCATCACCGTAACGCGCGCCAGCGCCGCCCATCGCGCCGCAGCAGGGCGGCCGCGGCATCCGGCCCGTCAGAGCCCGGCGCATAGACCGCGGGGCGGCTGCCGGCCTGTTGCCAGGCGGCGATGATGGGGTCTGTCCAGGCCCAGGCGGCCTCGACCTCGTCGCCGCGCATGAACAGCGTCTGGGTGCCGCGGATCACATCCATGATCAGCCGTTCATAGGCATCGGGGATATGCAGGTCATCGCCAAGTGCCTCGGCAAAACTCATGTCCAGCGCCACATCCTTCAGGCGCATGCCGCCCGGCCCGGGTTCCTTGATCATCACGCGCAGATCCATCCCCTCGTCCGGCTGCAGACGGATCACCAGGACATTCTCGCGCCAGCGCGCGTTTTCGCCAAAGATCGAATGCGGCGGGTCACGAAAGGTGACCGCGATTTCGGACACGCGGGCCGCCAGCCGCTTGCCCGTGCGCAGGTAAAAGGGCGTTCCCTTCCAGCGCCAGTTGGCGATACCGACCTTGAGCGCGACATAGCTTTCCGTCGAGGTGTCGCGATGGCCGGTTTCTGCTGCCATTGCCGCGCTGTCGGCGCCTGCGCCATACTGGCCCCGCACCACCTGGGCAGGCGCCACCGGGTCCAGCGCACGGATCACCTTCAGCTTTTCGTCACGCATGGCATCGGCGTCAAAGCGGTGCGGCGGTTCCATCGCGATCAGGCACAAAAGCTGCATCAGATGGTTCTGCACCATGTCACGCATCGCGCCGGCTTTCTCGTAATAGTCGCCGCGGCCACCGATACCCACGGTTTCGGCCACCGTGATCTGCACATGATCGACAAAGCGTGCGTTCCACAGCGGCTCGAACAGGATGTTGGCAAAACGCACTGCCATCAGGTTCTGCACCGTTTCCTTGCCAAGGTAGTGGTCGATGCGAAAGATCTGCGTCTCGTCGAAATGCGCCGAAAGCATGGCATTGAGCGCGCGCGCGCTATGCCGGTCATGGCCAAAGGGTTTTTCCGCCACGACGCGGGTTTCGGGCGTGACCAGCTGCCAGCGGTCCAGCCTGTCGGCCAGATCGCCGAACAGGCCGGGCGCCACCGAAAAGTAGAAGGCGCGGATCACATCGTCGCGCAGGGCGGCCTTCAGCGCCGACCAGCCGGTATCGCCGCGCGCGTCCAGCATCACGTAATCCAGACGTTCGATAAAGCCGCGCCGCCGGGCAGGGGGGATCGTGCCCCTTGGGATGGCCTCCTCCAGCGCTTGTGCGACCATGTCACGAAACGCCTGCGCTGACAGGTCACTGCGTGCCGCCCCGATAACCCGGGCAGCACGCGGCATCTGGCCATCGGCAAAACGCAGGCACAGGGCCGGCAACACCTTGCGCAAGGCCAGATCGCCGGTGGCGCCGAACAACACCAGATCGAAGGGTTTGACCGGTATGACGCGGGCGACCATTGCCTCTCCTGTAAGGGTCGGGCTGACCCCAGTGCGCGACCCATTCTTTCCGAAAACCGGGGAAATGGCAAAGCCATGATGCAGCGCCGGTTGCGCGTGGGCCTAGAGCGTGTCGCGTTTAATCGGTTCTATACCCTGCCGCCTTGAAGAAGTTGTAACATTCCTCGTCGGTGAAGAGGTCGCACACATGGCCGACGGCTTTCCAGAGTTCCGGGTAGGTTCGTGCGGCGGCTTTTCGGA
>JAFIED010000029.1 GCA_020832805.1 Pararhodobacter sp. | reverse complement strand
ACCGAAAGCCGCCATCACCGTCTTCCGATGGCGCGGTGATGTGATACGCATCGCCAGACAACCCGTAGCCCAGCACTTCGGCATAAATCTTCGCGCCGCGCGCGCGCGCGTGTTCATATTCCTCCAGAACCACCACGCCCGCGCCCTCGCCCATCACGAACCAGTCGCGGTCGGCGTCATAGGGGCGGCTGGCGGCCTGCGGGTCGGCGGCGCGCTTGGTCGACAGCGCCTTGCAGGCATTGAACCCGGCAATGCCGATCTCGCTGATCGGGCTTTCCGCCCCGCCCGCCACCATCACATCGGCATCGCCAAAGGCGATCAGCCGGGCGGCATCGCCGATCGCATGCGCACCGGTCGAACAGGCGGTGACCACGGC
This sequence comes from Pararhodobacter sp., assembly GCA_020832805.1. GTDB lineage: Bacteria > Pseudomonadota > Alphaproteobacteria > Rhodobacterales > Rhodobacteraceae > Pararhodobacter. Next base: position 12,116 of record JAFIED010000029.1, on the reverse strand, counting down.
ATGATTTGGGCCCTTGAACCCGTAGCGGATGCTGACCTGGCCCGAAATCAGGTTGATCAACGCCCCGGGGATGAAAAAGGGCGAAATACGCTTTGGTCCGCGTTCCTTCAGCAGGATGGCGGTTTCGGCAATCGTGGTCAGCCCGCCGATGCCCGATCCGATCATCACGCCGGTACGCAGCCGGCTTTCCTCGCCTTCGGGCGTCCAGCCGGCATCTTCCACCGCCTGCTGCGCCGCAGCCATCCCGTACAGGATGAACTCGTCCACCTTGCGGCGTTCCTTGGCCTCCATCCAGTCATCCGGGTTGAAGCTGCCGTCAGAGCCGTCACCACGCGGTATCTCGCAGGCATAGGATGTCGCCAGATGGCCGGCGTCAAAGCGCGTGATCGGCCCCGCCCCGGATTGCCCCGCCAGCAGGCGTGACCACGTTGCCTCTACACCACAGCCCAGCGGCGTGACCATTCCCAGACCGGTAACCACCACACGTCGCATCCTGCCCTCCAACCATGCGGTATTTTTCCGCCTGATACACAGACTTGGCGAGGGGGAAAAGCCAAACCGCCCGCTTACGCCATCACGACGATCTGAATATCGGCCAGATTGGTGCCTGTTGCCCCCGTGACCAACAGGTCATCAGCCAGCGACAACGCGCGGTGCGAATCGTTATCGGCCAGCAGTGCCTGCCAGTCGCCCCCCGCGGCCGTGATGCGCGCCAGGGTACTACCATCGACCAGCCCGCCCGCCGCATCGGTCGGCCCGTCGCGCCCGTCGGTGCCCCCGGAAAGGAATGCCCAGGTGCGTTCGACACCGGCCATCTCGGCCGCAACGCGCAAGGCAAGCTCCTGATTGCGGCCACCTTTTCCCTTGCCGCGCAGCAAGACCGTGGTCTCGCCCCCGCATAGCGCAATGCAACCGCCCGGCGGCGCGGCCCGCATGCGCCCGGCCAGCCAGCGCGCCGCCGCGCCCACATCACCCTCCAGCGCGTGCGACCAGATCACCGCGTCGGGCTGGCGCGCCCGCATCGCATCCAGCGCCAGGGCATTCGAACCGATCAGGCGGTTTTCCGCCGGCGGCACGGGTGCCGGCTCCCCTTCTTGCGACAGCACGGCCCGCACCGCATCCGGCATGGCATCCCACAGGCCGCGCGCGCGCAGCATCGCCGCCGCTTCGCCGCGCGCCATGACCGGCGCCACCGTCGGCCCGGATGCCACCACGCGCAGATCATCGCCCACCACATCCGACAGGATCAGCGCCCCACACTGCGCCGGGGCCGCGGCGCGCGCCAGCCCACCCCCCATCAGGCGGGACAGATGCTGGCGCACCGCATTCATCTCGGCAATCGCCAACCCGCCGGCCAGCATCGCCTGTGTCGCCCGGGCCTTGTCGGACAGGGTGATGCCCGTGACCGGCGCCGGCAACATGGCCGACCCCCCGCCGGAAATCAGCACCAGCACCACATCCCCCGGCCCCACCCGCGCCAGCATCGCGTCAACGGCATCGGCCGCCGCCAGCCCGCCAGCATCGGGCACCGGGTGCCCCGCCACCATGACCCGCGCCCCCGCCAGCGGCGCCGCGTTGCCCGCATTCGTCACGACCAGCGCATCGGCAACCCGCCCGGCCAGCATCGGCAGGGCCGCATCCGCCATGGCGCGCGCCGCCTTGCCCAGCGCCAGCAGCCAGATCCGGCCCGCGGGCAGCGGCACCGTGCCCAGTGACCGGCGCACCGCTGCGCCCGGATCAGCCGCCTGCAGCGCCACGTCGAACAGCGCCCGCGCCCTGGCGCGAATCGTCGGCTCTGCGCTCATTCTGCCCCCTTTCGGCGATGCTGGCATCGCCCTGCCGCTCCTGCTAGAACCGCCCGGACAGGGCCTTGCCCCCACCGGACACTATCGGCGGGGGCGCGGGCACCGCAAGACCAGCCATGCACGCCGCCCATCCTGCCGGCGCGCGCAACAGGAAAGGAAACCCATGTTCGACCTGACCGGCAAATGCGCCCTTGTCACTGGCGCCTCGGGCGGTATCGGCGCGGCCATCGCCCGCGCCCTGCATGGCGCGGGCGCCACCGTTGCGCTCTCGGGCACGCGCGAGGCGCCGTTGCAGGCTCTGGCGCAGGAACTGGGCAGTCGCGCCCATGTGCTGCCCTGCAACCTGGCCGATGCACAGGCCGTCGAGGCGCTGCCAAGGGATGCCGCCGCCGCGATGGGCGCGCTGGATATCCTGGTCAACAACGCCGGCATCACCCGCGACCAGATCTTCATGCGCATGTCCGATGACGACTGGCAATCGGTGCTGGAGGTGAACCTGACCGCCTCGATGCGCCTGATGCGTGCCGTCATGCGGCCCATGATGAAGGCCCGCTGGGGTCGGATCGTGAATATCTCGTCCATCGTGGGCGCCACCGGCAACGCCGGGCAAGCCAATTATGCCGCCGCCAAGGCCGGTCTGATCGGGCTGACAAAGTCGATCGCCGCCGAGGTTGCCAGCCGCAACATCACGGTCAATGCCGTGGCACCCGGTTTCATCGAAACGCCGATGACCGACAAGCTGACCGAGGATCAGAAAAACCGCATCAATGCCCAGATCCCCGCCGGCCGCATGGGCACACCCCAGGAGATTGCGGCGGCGGTGCTGTATCTGGCCGCGCCCGAGTCCGGCTATGTGACCGGCGCCACGCTGCATGTGAACGGCGGCATGGCCATGCTCTGACACGGGCCTGCTGCCACCGCCGGGGGCCAGGAACCGCGACCGCGCGAAAGCGTTTGCCTATCGGCGCGACTGTGCTATAGGCGGCGGCGATTGAGCCGGGATGTGCCCGCGCCGGTCAGGTTGCCCTCTGCCACTGGCCGGAGGGGTTGCCTTAACCGCTTGCAAAGGCGAAAGCGCCCGATAGGGTGACACGAATATTCCTGGCGGGCTCCGCCAAAAGTGAACGAGGAAAAGACATGAGCGACATCGCCGATCGCGTGAAGAAGATTGTGGTCGAACACCTGGGCGTCGAGGAAGACAAGATCACCGACAACGCCTCGTTCATCGACGACCTGGGCGCCGACAGCCTGGACACGGTGGAACTGGTCATGGCATTCGAAGAGGAATTCGGCATCGAAATCCCCGATGATGCGGCCGAAAACATCCAGACCTTCGGCGACGCGGTCAAGTTCATCTCCGAAGCAGCCTGACCCCGGATCATGGCCTGACACCGGCGCAGGGTGCCGGGCCGGCCAACCTCCGAACACGGATACACCGTTCCCTTCGCCCGGCCCCCAGGGGCCGGGCATTTGCATTTGCCCGGCTGGCGGGCCAATCTGCAGCGATCCCGGCCACCAGAACACGCGGCACCTCCCCCCGCCCTGACCCCTTGCATGCGTCAAACAAACCCGCCTCCCGCTTCGCCCAAAGCCTTGCCTGCCGCGCCGCTGGCCCTGCGCCACCGGCTGCAGGACGCCGCCCTTGGCGCCATGATCGGGCTGGCGCTGCGGCTGCCGCTGGCGCGGCGCGTACCGCTGATGGGTTGGCTGGCGCAGTATCTGATCGCGCCCGTGGCGGGCACTGGCCGGCGCATCCGGGCCAATCTGGCCCATGTCATGCCAGAGCTGACCTCGGCTCAGGTCAGGCGCCTCACCGGGCAGGTACACAACAACATCGGCCGGGCCCTGATCGAGCTTTTCTCGGGCGAGGACTTCGTGACCCAGGCTGCCGCCGCACCGATGGAGGGCGCAGGCGTGCAAGCCCTGGCCGAGGCCCATGCCCAGGGCCGCCCGGTGATTCTGGTCACGGCACATCTGGGCAATTACGACGTGGCGCGCGCGGCGCTTCTGGCGCGCGGCTACCGGGTCGGCGGGCTGTACATGCCGATGTCGAACCCGGCCTTCAACGCGCGCTATGTCGCGGCGATCGGCGCCATCGGCAAACCGCTGTTCCCGCGCGGGCGGACCGGTCTGGGCGGCATGCTGCGCTTCTTGCGCCAGGGCGGCATGCTGGGCATGGTGGCCGATCACTACATGGATCACGGCGTGGTGCTGGATTTCATGGGCAAGCCCGCGCGCACCGCCCTGTCGGCGGCAGAACTGGCGCTGCGCCATGATGCCCTGCTGGTGCCGATCTACGGCATTCGCCAGCCGGACGGGCTGACCTTTCGCGTGATCGCCGAGGCGCCGGTGCCCCATGGCGACCCCGTCGCCATGACCCAGGCCCTGAACGACAGCGCCGCCGCACGCATCCGCGCCAACCCCGAACAATGGTACTGGGTGCATCGCCGCTGGAAAAAGGCAGACGCCGACCAGGGGCAAGCCAGCCAGGGGTAAGCCGGACATCGGCCAAGCCAGCGGTCGCGGCTCGATTGCTGCGCGTGCTGCCGGCCGATTCGCCGAAGTCAGGCCATCGCCACCCTCGGCTGGCCCTATCGCAGCCGCGCCGCGCCCAGAATGCTGCCCTGCCCGGCCTCTTGCAAGATCACCACCGCCGGGTTGCTGCCCTCGATCTCGACCGCCATTTCCAGCGGGGCGCGCATATCCCAGTTGCCAATATGCACCCATTCGGTAACGACGTTGAAATACTGCACCTCGCGCCCGGCATTCTCGCCGGCCATGATCTCGACATGCGCGGTCGGCAGATACCGCACCAGATGCAACCGCGCTGCGGGGGCGTCGTCATCATCGCTCAGCGGGCCCAGAAGCGCCGGCATGCGGTTGGCCGCGCGTGTGCTCAGCGCCAGGGGCGACATCGGCTCTTCGACCAGGCGGGCACTGATATGCAGCCTGTCAACCGCGCCATCGCCTGTTGCCAGCCGTTCGCCCAGCGGTGCCACCGGCCCCGCCTCGCCCGCTGTTGCGGCAGCAAGCGCGGTCACGGGCATGTCCTCCGCGGCGGGGCGGCGTTCCAGATCGATGGCAACCAGCGCGGGCTGGCTGGCATGGGCGCTCAGCATCTCCATCACCTGCGCCACGCGAAAACCCTCCATGATCTCCATACCGTTGATCACCACCTGCGGCGTATAGATCGTGGAATGCCCGTGGCGGCGCGCATAGCGGGTCTGGCGCTGGGTATGGGCATGACGTCCAAAGGTGTCGGCCCAGCCGATGTAATCCCAGTAATCGACATGCAGTGACAGGGCGATGACATCTTCGCGCATCGCCAGTTCCGCCATCATCGCATCGGCGGGCGGACAGGCCGAACAGCCCTGCGCGGTATAGAGTTCCAGCACCACGCGGCTGGCGGGCGACTCGTCAGGCATGGACCATTGCGCCGCAGCCATCTGCGGCAGCAACAGCGCCACCGCCGCAGCCAGCGCAGAAAACAGCCGCTGCGGTCGACCCGGCGCCTGCCGGCCGTCGCATCGCCCTGATCCGTCCTGCGCCTGTGTCGCTGCGTCCATCGGTGACCTGCCGCCCTGTTCCCTGACCAGCGCGCTGCGCCCTGTGTCCGCCATCATGCTCTCTGCCTCCGAACCGCGCTTCTTAATGCCAATGAAGAATGGCAGCTTGCAAGCGTTGCCAAGCAGCGAATCGCCCGGAAACACCCGCTTGTGACCGGGAATGAGCAGCCTGTGTTTCTTCCGGCACCCCGCCCGTGCCGCCGGCCACCTGCGGCCAGGCCGCCGTTTGTGCCACCGCCAGACAGGCCGTTGCGCCGCCTCGGCGGCTGTTTTGTGCACCATTGCATACCGTTTTGCCACCCCACCCCTTGATCGGCAGGGGCTTATCGGGCAAGAGCTAGGCCAGCCAATCAACCCGCCTGCCAGAAGGGAGCCACAGATGCCCATCACAGTTGGACAGGACAGCGCCGGGACCCGCCGCACGCTTTCCATCAATGGCCAGTCCATTGCCTATTATTCGATCCCTGCTGCACAGGATGCGGGTCTGGGCGACTTCAGCCGCCTGCCCGCCGCGCTGAAGGTCGTGCTGGAAAACATGCTGCGCTTCGAGGATGGCCAGACCGTCACGCTGGACGATATCAAGGCCTTTTCCGACTGGGCCGTGAACGGCGGCAAGGGCGACCGAGAGCTTGCCTATCGCCCCGCCCGCGTGCTGATGCAGGATTTTACCGGCGTGCCGGCGGTGGTGGATCTTGCCGCCATGCGCGACGGGATCAAGGCGCTGGGCGGTGATGCGCAAAAGATCAACCCGCTGAACCCCGTCGATCTGGTGATCGACCATTCGGTGATGATCGACCAGTTCGGCAATCCGCGCGCCTTTCAGTTCAATGTCGACCGCGAGTACGAGCGCAACATGGAACGCTACCAGTTCCTGAAATGGGGCCAGGGCGCGTTTCGCAACTTCCGCGTAGTGCCGCCCGGCACCGGCATCTGCCATCAGGTGAACCTGGAGTATCTGGCGCAAACCGTCTGGACGGATGAAGACAAGAACGGCCAGACCGTGGCCTATCCGGACACGCTGGTGGGCACCGACAGTCATACCACCATGGTCAACGGCCTGGCCGTGCTGGGCTGGGGCGTCGGCGGGATCGAGGCCGAGGCCGCGATGCTGGGCCAGCCGATTTCCATGCTGATCCCCGAGGTCGTGGGCTTCAAGGTCACGGGCGCATTGCGCGAGGGTGTCACCGCCACCGATCTGGTGCTGAAGGTCGTGCAGATGCTGCGCGCGCATGGGGTCGTCGGCAAGTTCGTGGAATTCTACGGGCCCGGCCTGGATCACATGCCACTGGCCGACCGGGCCACCATCGCCAACATGGCCCCCGAGTACGGCGCCACCTGCGGCTTCTTCCCCATCGACGGCGAAACCCTGCGCTATCTGCGCCAGACCGGCCGCGACGAAGACCGGATCGCGCTGGTCGAGGCCTATGCCAGGGAAAACGGCTTCTGGCGCGGCGATGACTATGCGCCGGTCTATACCTCGACGCTGGAGCTGGATCTGGGCGACGTGGTGCCGGCGATTTCCGGCCCCAAGCGGCCGCAGGACCATGTCGCGCTGGATGCCGCGGCACAGACCTTCAAGGACTACATCAAGGGCCTGCGCAAGGCCCCGGCCGCCCCTGTGCTGGAAAAGGCCGAGATGACGGCCGAAGGCGGCGCGCCGGCACCCACCGACATTCCCGGCGATACCGACGGGGTGAAATGGGTCAGCGTGGACGGCGAGGACTACAAGCTGCGCGACGGCTCGGTGGTGATCGCCTCGATCACCTCCTGCACCAACACCTCGAACCCCTATGTGCTGATCGGCGCGGGGCTTGTGGCACGCAAGGCCCGCGAACTGGGCCTGACGCGCGCGCCCTGGGTCAAGACCTCGCTGGCGCCGGGCTCCAAGGTGGTCAGCGAATATCTGGAGGCCGCGGGCCTGCAGGAAGACCTTGATGCGCTGGGCTTCAACCTGGTGGGCTATGGCTGCACCACCTGCATCGGCAATTCCGGCCCGCTGCAGCCGGAAATCAGCCAGGCGATCAACGACAACGACCTGGTCGCGGTGTCGGTACTTTCGGGCAACCGCAATTTCGAGGGCCGCATCAGCCCGGACGTGCGCGCCAACTATCTGGCCAGCCCGCCGCTGGTGGTGGCCTATGCGCTGGCCGGCGACATGAACATCGACATCACGAAAGACCCGATCGGCACCAGCAAGGACGGCAAGCCGGTCTATCTGAAGGATATCTGGCCCTCGACCCAGGAAATCGCCGATCTGGTCGATACCGTGGTCACGCGCGAGATGTTCATCGAGAAATACGCCGATGTGTTCCAGGGCGACGAGAAATGGCAGGGGGTGGAAACCTCGGGCGCGGAAACCTATGACTGGCCCGCAGCCTCGACCTATATCCAGAACCCGCCGTATTTCCGCGGCATGGCACCGGAAAAGGGCCATATCGAGCCAATCACGGGGGCGCGTGTGCTGGCGCTGCTGGGCGACATGATCACCACCGACCATATCTCGCCCGCGGGCTCGTTCAAACCCGGCACGCCTGCCGGGAAATATCTGACCGACCGTCAGGTGCCGGTGTCCGAGTTCAACAGCTACGGCTCTCGGCGCGGCAACCATGAGGTGATGATGCGCGGCACCTTTGCCAATATCCGCATCAGGAACGAGATGCTGGACGGGGTCGAGGGGGGCTATACCAAGGGCCCGGACGGCGAACAGACCTCGATCTATGACGCGGCGATGGCCCATATCGAGGCGGGCACCCCGCTGGTTATCTTTGGCGGGATCGAATACGGCGCCGGCTCGTCGCGCGACTGGGCGGCCAAGGGCACCAACCTGCTGGGTGTCAAGGCGGTGATCGCGGAAAGCTTCGAGCGTATTCACCGGTCGAACCTGGTGGGGATGGGGGTGATCCCGTTCGAATTCACCGGCGGCGACAACCGCAAGACACTGGGGCTGACCGGTGCGGAAACGGTGGATATCGAGGGCCTGAATGACGCGCTGAAGCCGCTGTCAGAGGTGCCCTGCACGATCACCTATGCCGATGGCACCACCCGCACGATCACGCTGCGCTGCCGGATCGATACCGAGATCGAGGTGGACTATGTCAAGCACGGCGGCGTGCTGCACTATGTGCTGCGCCAACTGGCGAAAGCCGCCTGAACGCGCGCATCGCGACGCCTTGGGTCAGGGGCGCGGGGGCCGGAACGCTCCCGCGCCTTTTCGCATCGTCAGGGCTGCGCCCTGCCGGCGCGACAGGCTTGGGCCGGGCCGCGCCCGCCCTGCGGGCGCGCGCGGCGGTCGCCACCAGAACGGACAGCACCGGAGCGGGTGGTGCGAGAACGGATCACGCCGGACCGGCCGCCATGGCAGGCCCCCAGGCAGGGGGGGCGCTGCCCCCCGGCCGCTGCGCGGCCTCCCCCCGGAGTATTGCCGGGCAAGATGAAGAACAGAGAGGGGTTGGCCGGATGGGCGCCCGGGGGCGCCCTGCATGCCGGCTTCAACCGGCGCGGGCCGTTGCAGACCCTTCAACAACCTGTCAGGCGCCGGCCGGCGCTTGAACTCGCCCGCACCCGCCTATAGGGTGCGCCCCAATCCGGCCGGGCCTGCGCTCGCGCCGCCTTTTTGCATGAGGATTGCATGTTCGTCTCACCCGCCTATGCCCAGTCCGCTGGCGATGCCCCCAGCCTGATTTCCACCCTGATCCCGTTCATCCTGATCTTTGCGATCATGTGGTTCCTGCTGATCCGCCCGCAGCAGAAGAAGATGAAGGAGCATCGCGCCATGGTCGAGGCGCTGCGCCGGGGCGATCAGGTGGTCACGGCGGGCGGCATGATCGGCAAGGTGACCAAGGTCAAGGAAGACGGCGAGGTCGAGGTCGAGATCGCCGACGGCGTCAAGGTACGCGTGGTCAAGCAGACGATCACCGCCGTCACATCGAAAACCGAGCCGGCCAAGGAATGACCGGACGCGCGATCCCCTGACCGGGGATCGCCCACCGGGCGCGACAAGGCAGCCGGCAGCGATGCGCGGGTTGTCGCCGTCCCGTCAGAAACAAGGCACCGCCATGCTGCAAATCGCCCTCTGGAAACGCCTGCTGATCATCCTGATCTGCCTGTCCGGCCTGGCATTCTCGATGCCGAACCTGTTCTATGACAGGGTCGAGCGGCACAATGACGCCGTCGCCCTGATGGAGCGGGGCGAGGATACGCCGGAACTGCGCAATGAACGCGCATTATGGCCGGAATGGCTGCCGTCGTCGCTGATGAACCTGGGGCTGGACCTGCGTGGCGGCGCCCATCTGCTGGCCGAGGTGCAGGTGGCCGATGTCTACGCCGGGCGCATCGACGGTCTTTGGCCAGAGGTCCGCGACAGGCTGCGCGACGAGCGCGCCATTGTCGGCAACGTGCGGCGCATGCCGTCGGATGACGCCGGCGTGTTGCGCGTCACGGTGACCAACCCGGATGGCCTGCAGCATGCGCTGGAGACGGTGCGCACCATTGCCCGCCCGGTGCAGACCCTGACCGGGATGGGTGCCCAGGATCTGGAGGTGCGGCTGGACGGCAGCGATATCATCGTCACCCTGTCAGAGGCCGAGCGCCTGGCGACCGATGATCGCACCATGCGCCAGTCGCTGGAGATCATCCGCCGCCGCGTGGACGAGGCCGGCACGCGCGAACCCACCATCCAGCGTCAGGGCGCCGACCGCATCCTGATCCAGGTGCCCGGCGTGGGCTCGGCGCAAGAACTGAAGGACCTGATCGGCACCACCGCGCGGCTGACCTTTCATCCGGTGTCAGACGTGACATCGGATTCCAACGCCGTGCCCGGCCCGCGCCAGGTGATCTATCCCTCGATCGATGAAGAGGGGCGCTATTACATCCTGGAACAGACGCCGGTGGTCACGGGCGAACAACTGGTCGATGCGCAGCCGGATTTCGACCAGAACAACCGCCCCGCCGTCAGCTTCCGTTTCAACCCGGCGGGGGGGCGTGCCTTTGGCGTCTATACGGCCGAGAATATCGGCAACCCCTTTGCCATCGTGCTGGATGGCCAGGTGATTTCGGCGCCTGTGATCCAGAGCCACATTCCCGGCGGTTCCGGGATCATCACCGGGCGCTTTACGGTCGAGGAGACCACGCAACTGGCTGTGCTGCTGCGTTCCGGCGCGCTGCCGGCGGAAATGGTGTTCCTGGAAGAGCGCACGATCGGCCCGGAACTGGGCCAGGACAGCATCGATGCCGGGCGCGTGGCCGCCGTGGTGGCGATGGTGGCGGTGCTGGGCTTCATGATGCTCAGCTACGGCTTTTTCGGCCTGATCGCCAATATCGCGCTGCTGTTGAACGTCGCCATGATCTTCGGGCTGCTGTCGCTGATCGGGGCGACGCTGACCCTGCCCGGCATCGCCGGGATTGTGCTGACCATCGGCATGGCGGTTGATGCCAATGTGCTGGTGTTCGAGCGGATACGCGAGGAATTGCGTACCGCGCGCGGCCCGGCGCGCGCCATAGAACTGGGTTATGAAAAGGCACTGTCAGCCATTCTTGATGCCAATATCACCACATTCATCACCGCCGCGATCCTGTTCGCGCTGGGCTCTGGCCCGGTGCGGGGCTTTGCCGTGACGCTGGGGCTGGGGATCATCACTTCGGTCTTTACCGCGCTGTTTGTCACGCGGCTGATGCTGGTCTTCTGGTTCGAGCGCCGGCGGCCCAAGACCTTCGCGATCTGAGGAGCGCGCGCATGAGACTTCAAGGCAAGAAACTGAAACTGGTCCCGCAGGATACCAGCATCGACTTTCTGGGCAGCTGGAAAGTGACCTTCAGCCTGTCGATGGCGCTGATGGTGGCCTCTGTCATCGCGTTTTTCAGCATCGGGCTGAATTTCGGCATCGATTTCCGTGGCGGCACCTCGATCCGGACCGAAGCCAGCCAGCCGGTCGATGTGGGGGCCTATCGCAGTGCGATGGCCGAACTGGCCCTGGGCGATGTCGCCATTTCCGAGGTGTTCGACCCCACATTCGGCGCCGATCAGAATGTGGCCATGATCCGCATCCAGGCGCAGGAAGGCACGGAATCGGTATCGCCGGCGATGCTGGCCGAGGTCGAGCAGGCGTTGCGCGCGGTTGATCCCACCCTGCGGTTCACCTCGGTCGAATCGGTGGGGCCAAAGGTATCGGGCGAACTGGTGCAATCGGCCATCCTGGCCGTGATGGCCGCGCTGGGGGCGGTGCTGTTCTACATCTGGCTGCGCTTTGAATGGCAATTCGCGCTGGGGGCGGTGGCCGCGCTGGTGCATGACATCGTGCTGACCATCGGGTTGTTCTCGATCCTGCAGATCCGCGTTGACCTGGCGATCATTGCCGCGCTGGTGACCATCGTGGGCTATTCTCTGAACGATACGGTGGTGGTTTTCGACCGGATGCGCGAGAACCTGATCAAATACAAGAAACGCGCGCTGATCGAGGTGATGAACCTGTCGCTGAACGAGACCCTGTCGCGCACGGTAATGACATCTGTGACCACGCTTCTGGCGCTGGTGTCGCTGTTTGTTCTGGGCGGCGACGTTATCCGCGGGTTCGTCTTTGCCATGATCTGGGGCGTGATCGTGGGCACCTGGTCGTCGGTCTTTGGCGCCTCGGTGGTGGGCAAGCGGCTGGGGGTCAAGCGGGACTGGTCAAAGAACGACACCGACAAGGGCGGTACGCAGTTTTCCACCGAGCCATGAGGGGCGCATGCGGCTGAACGAGATCGATTT
>JAFIED010000023.1 GCA_020832805.1 Pararhodobacter sp. | reverse complement strand
GGGGGGCCGGGGGGGGGGGGGGGGTGGGGCCGTTTTGGCCGGGGGGGGGGGGGGGGCCGGGCCTTGGGGGGGGGGGGGGGGGGGGGCCCACAACCCCCCCCCCCGCACCGCCCTGGCACGCAAGCCCCGGGCAGTCTCTGCGCCGCAGCCGCGTGGCAAGGTTCTGCTGGCCATCAGCGTGCTGATCTTTCTGGTGTTCTCAAAGAATGTCTACACCGCCAGCATTGCCAGCTATTACACGTTCTTTCTGATCGAACGCTTTGCCTTGAGCACCCAGGAGGCACAGTTGATGCTGTTCCTTTTCCTGGCGGCCGCCGCCCTGGGTGTTGTCCTGGGTGGGCTTCTGGGCGACCGGTTCGGTGCGCGGGCTGTCATCTGGTTTTCGATTGTCGGCGTGCTGCCCTTCACACTGGCGCTGCCGCATGTCGATCTGTTGTGGACAGGCGTTCTCAGCATCCTGATCGGTTTCATCCTGTCGTCGGCTTTCCCGGCAATCGTGGTCTTCGCGCAGGAACTGATGCCCGGCCGGGTGGGGCTGGTAGCGGGCCTGTTCTTTGGACTGGCGTTCGGCATCGGCGGGGCATCGGCGGCTGCGTTGGGCGTGGTGGCAGACCTGCGCGGTATCAGCTATGTGTATCAGCTATGCGCTTTCCTGCCGCTTCTTGGGCTGCTGACCGTGTTTTTGCCGCGCCTTGATCGCTGAAAGGGGCAGTGACCATTGCCGCTGCCGGGGTCCGGTGCTATCTGCCGTCGCCAACACATGACGTGACAGCAATTAACGAGGTACGCCAGATGGCGAAGGACTACATCGTCAAGGACATCGCACTGGCGGATTACGGGCGCAAGGAAATAGCGATTGCCGAAACCGAAATGCCCGGTCTGATGGCATTGCGCGACGAATATGGCGCGGCGCAACCGCTGAAGGGCGCGCGCATCGCCGGCAGCCTGCACATGACCATCCAGACCGCCGTGCTGATAGAAACGCTGAACGCGTTGGGGGCCGATGTTCGCTGGGCGTCGTGCAACATCTTCTCTACCCAGGACCATGCCGCCGCCGCCATCGCCGCCGGGGGCACGCCGGTCTTTGCGGTGAAGGGCGAGACGCTGGCCGAATACTGGGATTACGCCGACCGCATCTTTCATTTCGAGGGCGGACCGGCGAACATGATCCTGGACGATGGCGGCGATGCCACGCTTTATGTCTTGCTGGGTGCGCGGGTGGAAGAGGGCGAGGAAGACCTGATCGCCAACCCGGCAAGCGAAGAGGAAGAGGCGCTTTTCGCCCAGATCCGCAAGCGCATGGCAGAAACCCCGGGCTGGTTCGTGAAACAGCGTCACGCCATCAAGGGCGTGACCGAGGAAACCACCACCGGCGTGCATCGTCTGTATCAGATGATGGAAAAGGGGCACCTGCCCTTCCCGGCGATCAACGTCAACGACAGCGTCACCAAGTCGAAATTCGACAACAAGTACGGCTGCAAGGAAGCGCTGGTTGACGGCATCCGCCGCGCCACCGACACGATGATGGCTGGCAAGGTGGCCGTAGTCTGCGGCTATGGCGATGTGGGCAAGGGCTCGGCCGCGTCGCTGCGCGGCGCCGGTGCCCGCGTGAAGGTCACGGAAATCGACCCGATCTGCGCTCTGCAGGCCGCGATGGACGGGTTCGAGGTGACGACGCTGGAAGACGTGGTCGATACCGCAGACATGTTCATCACCACCACCGGCAACAAGGATGTCATCCGCATCGAGCACATGCGCGCGATGAAGGACATGGCGATCGTCGGCAACATCGGGCATTTCGACAACGAGATCCAGGTGGCCGCGCTGAAGAACCACAAGTGGACCAACATCAAGGACCAGGTGGACATGATCGAAATGCCCTCGGGCAACCGGATCATCCTGTTGTCCGAAGGGCGCCTGCTGAACCTGGGCAACGCCACCGGCCATCCCAGCTTTGTCATGTCTGCCAGCTTTACCAATCAGGTGCTGGCGCAGATCGAATTGTGGACGCGCGGCGACGCCTATGACAACAAGGTCTATGTGCTGCCCAAGCATCTGGATGAAAAGGTGGCGCGCCTGCATCTGGACCGCATCGGCGTCAAACTGACCGCGTTGAGCAGCGATCAGGCCGACTATATCGGTGTGGCGCCCGAGGGGCCGTTCAAGCCCGAGCATTACCGCTACTGACGGCCCAGCGGGCATTGGCGCGAAGGGGGCTGCCGCCCCCTCTTCGGCTTCGCCGAATTCACCCCCGCGAGTATTTTGGCAAGATGATGGAAGCCGACTGGCGCCTGGCCGCCTTCATACGCTCTGGGTCAGGCCGCCCATGCGGCAGATCAGATGCCATTCGCTGTCACGCACTGGCTGAACCGACAGCCGCATCGAGGTGACCAGCGCCATCTGGGCCAGTTCCGGCGTGGCTTTCACCGCTTTCAGCGTGACCGGGCGCGGCATCGGACAGACGGCGCGGATATCGACGCATTCCCAGCGCGGGTCATCGGTGGTGCTGTCCGGGTGCGCCAGCGCGCAGACCTCGGCGATACCAACAACGGCCAATCCCTCGTTCGAGTGATAAAAGAAGACCTGATCACCCAGTTCCATGGCGCGCATGTTGTTGCGTGCCTGATAGTTGCGCACGCCGTCCCATTCCTCGCCCTTGTCGCCCTTTGCCACCAGATCGTCCCAGCTGAACTTGAACGGTTCCGATTTCATCAGCCAGTACGCCATCAGCCGATCACCTTTTTCCAGGTCTCGATCCGGACATCGGCAAACAGACCGGCCTGCGCGTAAGGATCGGCGTCTGCCCAAGCCCGGGCCGCGGCCCGGTCAGGCAGATCAAGTACGACCAGAGATCCGCTCATCGCCCCTTCCGCATCCAGAAACGGGCCGGCATGCACCACGCAGCCGGACGCCTGCAGATAGGCCAGATGCGCGGCGCGATTTTCCAGGCGCAGCGCCTGCTGGCCGGGCTTGTCGGAGCAGATCAGGGCAAAAAGGGGCATGGCTGGTCCTTGTACAGCGTGCGGGCAGGGTCTTTTCCTGACCTGTCTTGCCGGGGTTCACCGGCATATGCAAGCGAACGGCGCGCCGGCCAGCGGCTTTGGTCGCTGCCGGTTGCCGGCGGGGTGGCGGGCAGCCTATGTTGCCCCAAGGCCGCCGGCCCGCATATGCATCGTTCAGTCCAGAAGGCCCCTGCCCCGTGCCATCGTCCAGCCCCTGCCTGCCCCTGTTGCTGCTGACGCGGCCGCGCCCGCAATCGACAGACTTTGCCGCCAAAGCGCGCATGGCCTGCCCGCCGCATGACATCTGCATCGCCCCGCTGAGCGAGATCGTCCCCCTGGGCTTTGATCCGACGGTGTTCAGCGGCGCCAGGGGGTTGGTTCTGACCTCGCGCAATGCCATTGCCATGCTGGCAGAAGTGCCAGGTGTGACAGACCTGCCAGCCTATTGCGTGGGGCCGGGCACAGCGCTTGCTGCGGGTGCGGCAGGTTTTCGCACGCATGAAACCGGGGGCGATGCCGCCAGAATGATCGAATGGCTGGTCCGGTATAGACCACCCGGCCCCCTGGTGCACGCCCATGGCCGCCATCTGGCGCGCGACCTTGCCGGCGCGCTGGCCAGCGAGGGTATCGAGGTTCGGGCCGTTCCGGTATACGAGGCACGCGCCCTGAAATGGCCGCCGGGTCTGGCAGACCGGCTGGCAGGGCGTCGCACTGTGGCACCGCTGTTTTCGCCGCGCGCGGCGGCGGCGCTGGCACGGGAAACCGCGGGCAGGCCCTTGCCGCAAATGACACCCGTGACCATCAGCGCAGCCTGCACCGCCCGCCTGCCCACCGACCTGCGCCGCCGCGCGCTGCAGGCAACAGCGCCCGATGCACAGGCAATGATGAGCGCAATCATCACCGCCTTGTCGCAGGCGGGCAGCGAGCCTTGAGACCTCAGGGCGCAGCGGATAAGCTTTGCACAGGCGGGGTGTTCCCCACACAAGGCAGATTCGGAGGGGTGGATGGCCAGACGGGCAAGTGGAAGCGGAAAGCGCCGCACGGGCGTTGCAGCGTCTGACAGCACAAACGACACCCCGGCAGAGCCGGTAACGACGGAATCCGGCGCCGCTGAAACGTCAAGGCCGGACACAGCGGAGGCGAGCAAACCAAAGGCGAGCAAACCAAAGGCGGGCACACCAGAAGCGGGCGCGCCCGTTGCAGGGCCTGACGCACCTGCGCCCACGGCGGGCGGCACCGGTGAAAAACCGGCAACAATGGCCCGCGCGGCCGGCGGCACCTCGGTGACCACTTCTGCCGCAAAGACAGGCACGGGCGCAAAGACGGGCACGGGCGCAAAGACGGGCACGGGCGCGAAACAAGGCAGCGCCCCCACGGCATCGACACCGTCAGACCCGCCCGAACGCGGGACACCGCCCACCGATGCCGACACGTCGCCGCCGGCGGCCAGCAAAACGGGCGGGTCGACCTCGGCCGTTGGTGGCATCACGCCCCCGGCGACGAAACCGGGGGAAACCGCTACCGGCGCCGCAAAACCTCTGACCCTGGGGCCTGACGCCAGCACCCCTGACGCAAGACCTGACACCACCGCTGTGGAAAAATCCATGCCGGAACCCGGTGCCCCGTTGAAGGCATCGTCAGACCCGCAAACAGGCACCAAGGCGCCAGGGCAACAGGACGCCGGAAACGCCGCCGACGCAAAGTCCGCCAGTTCGGACACGGCAACGCGGCCCGAGGCGGCCACAGCACCAGACGAGCGCGGAACGGCGGCCGATGCCGACCGGTCGTCGGCACCGCCGCCTGCCCGCCATGGCGGGGCCCTTGCCCCGCTGCTGAGCGGGGTTTTGGCGGCCGGTATCGGCGCGGTGGCGGTGTTGTTCTTTCTGCCTGCAGGGTGGCAAGATCGCACCGACCCGGCGCTGGAACAGCGCATCAGCGCGCTTGAAGGGCGCCCAGCCTCCGATGCCGCGGCCCTGCAACCCCTGGAAGCCCGGCTTGACGCCTTGGAAACAGCCCTGGCCGACCGGATGGATGACGCGCCGGCTCTGCCGCCCGAGGCCGAAGAGCGGCTTTCCGCTTTGGAGGCCGGCGAGAGTGCCGCCGCGCTTGACACCCTGCGCGAGCGGGTGGACGCCCTGCAAACCGCGCTGGACGAGGCCGAGGCGCGCAACGCTGACCAGCTGGCGGCTGCCCTGGCCCCGCTGGCGCAACGGATCGACGGGTTGGAGGCCGGCCTGGATGCCGAACTTGGCGAACAGATCGAAGCGGCAGTAGCCGATGCTCTGGCTGCGGCGCGCACGTTGCAGGAAGCCCGCGCACAGGAAATCGACGCCGCAGAGCAGGATCTCGCGCGCAGCGCACAGCGGCTGGCCGCGCGAGAGGCCCTTGCAACGCTTTTTGCCGCCGCTGAAAGCGGCAGTGCCGCCCCGCAGGCCGTGGCCGATATCGCCGCCTATACCGACCCGCCCGCTGCACTTGGTGCCTTTGCCGATGGCGTGCCGACGCTGGCCGCGCTGCAAGACAGTTTCCCCGAACTGGCGCGCGCGGCGCTGGCCGCTGCGCCACCGCCCCCCGATGCCGGTGCCGGTGATCGGCTGCTGGGCTTTTTGCGCCAGCAGACCGGCGCTCGATCGCTCGCCCCGCGCGAAGGCGACGACCCCGATGCCGTCCTCTCGCGCGCCGAGGCACAGGTGCGGCAGGGTGATCTGGCGCGGGCGCTGGACACGCTGCAGGCGTTGCCGGACCCATCGGCGGCGGTGCTCGCCCCGTGGCGCGCACAGGCAGAGGCCAGACTGACAGCCCTGCAGGCACTGGATCAGGTACAAGCCGATCTGGGATCGGAATAAGGATAGCTGACGTATGTTTTGGACCGTTCTCAAGATCGCGCTGTTCCTGCTGGCCGTTATCGCCCTGACAATGGGTGTCGAACGTTTTCTGGACAGCCCCTACGGCCTGCGTATCGCATTCGCCGATGTCGAACTGAACCTTGGCCCGGTACAGGCCGCGCTGGCGGCCCTTGCGCTGCTGGTCGCGCTGTGGCTGCTGATGAAGCTGGTGGGGCTGCTTGTCGCCTTGCTGCGCTTTATCAACGGCGATGAAACCGCCATCAGCCGATACTTTGAGCGCGCGCGCAAACGCCGCGGGCTTGAAGCCCTGACCGACGGGTTTCTGGCGCTTGCGGCGGGCGAGGGCGAAACCGCCTTTGCCAAGGGCCGCAAGGCCGAAAAACTTCTTGAAAACAGGATGCTGACCAATCTGCTCATGGCGCAGGCCGCACAGGCAAAGGGCAACACGGCACTTGCCGGCGAATACTACAAACGCCTGCTGGAAGAGGACCGCGCGCGCTTTATCGGTGTGCAGGGGTTGTTGCGCCAACAGATCGAGGCAGGCAATGACGACAAGGCGCGCAAGCTGGCCGAAAAGGCGCTGGTGCTGCGCCCGGCGCATGCCGGCACGCAGGACGCCCTGCTGAAGCTTCAGAACCGGGCCAGCGACTGGCAGGGGGCACGGCGCACCCTGGCAGAGGTCAAGCGCAGCGGGCGTCTGCCAAAGGATGTGTTCTATCGCCGCGATGCCGTTCTGGCATTGCAGCAGGCCCAGGCCTATGCCGATCAGGGCGCCAACAGCATGGCACAGGATCTGGCCATAGAGGCGCAGCGCCTGGCGCCCGGGCTGGTGCCTGCTGCCGTGATGGCCGCACGCGCGCATCTGGCGCGCGGCAGCAAGCGGCAGGCGGCCAACCTGCTGAAAAAGGCATGGAAACAGAACCCGCAGCCAGAATTGGCCCAGGCCTATGCAGAGATCGAACCCGCCGAGACCCCGGCCGAGCGCGTGAAGCGCTTTGAAAAACTGTTCGCCTATAACGACGACGACGAAGCAAAGATGACACGCGCCGAACTGCTGATCGGTGCCGAGGATTTTCCGGGCGCGCGGCGCGCCATGGGCAATCTGCACGAAACCGCGCCCAGTCAGCGCGCCATGACAATCATGGCCGCCATAGAACAGGGCGAAGGATCGGATGATGCGGTTGTCCGGGGCTGGCTGGCCAGGGCGCTGACCGCCCCACGCGGGCCGCAATGGGTCTGCGACAACTGCCAGCATATCCATGCGCGCTGGGTGGCGGTTTGCGAACATTGCGAAAGCTTCGACACGCTGAGCTGGCAGCGCCCGCCCGACAGTTCCGGCCCCAGCCCCACGGGCACCGAAATGTTGCCGCTGATCGTAGGCGCCTTGCGCGGCGCATCACCAGAGCCTGCGGCCGACGCGGATGCAGCAGCAGAGACCCTGGCAGCAAGTGCTCGAACGGTCGATGGCGATACAATGACCGAGGCAGAGGCAGAGACTGTGACAAAGGAAGAAACATCGGACACGGCAGAATCACCGCCATCGGGTCCTGACGGCGCCGATCCGTCAGAGCGCCGTTAAGCGCCGCATTTCTGCCGATTTCCACTGCCATCCTGTGGGACAGAGCGATGTCCATCACGGGTTAGACAGCCATGGAGAGAACGGGATACATGACGCGCATGGCGCGCGTCATGACACAACGGGCCGAGGCCAAGAAGAAAAAGGAAAGCCGGGTCCTGCGCCGATTTTTCGGTGTTGGCACGGCGCTGATCGGTGCCACGGTGTGCTTTTTCGTACTGAAGGCCGCGACACTGGCCCATTTCGGCGAAACGCGGTTTCAAGGTGGTCTGGCGGCCGCTGACCGATCAGCCGGTGTACAGCTTTGGCTGCGGGGCATCGACCCGGTGACACGCGTGCTGGCCGATGTGATCGGCGCGCGCCCTGCCGAACGCGCGCGGGCTGACAGCTGAGCACGCGCCGCGGCAATGCAGAACCGCCGCGCGGGCGTCCCGGGCGGCGGCTCATCAACAGGCTGGCAATGTTGGTTTGTTGCTGCGATCAGCGAAGACGCGATACGATCTCGTCTATGTCACCGCGGCACAGACCGATGTCGTCCAACTCGCGGTCCGACAGTCTCATGAGTTCGCGGCGGGTGATCCGGCGGTCGTTCCAGGCGGCAACGCGGGCGAAAAGATCGCTCAACGACAGTCGGAACCCGCCGTCAAACACCCCGTCAGCGACGGGTCGGCTATGGGTAAAGAACGCCATGACAGGCTCCTGAGTCTTATGGTTTTCAAACTGCTGAAGCATTGTGCTTCGCCAAGGCCAGATAGACCCGTTTTCAGGCACCCGGAAGACGGGGCAACAGCATTCCCGCCATGCAGGCGCTGCATGACACGCCCTTGACTGCTGCTTTGCGCTGGTCTTTGTTCACTTTTCGTGCTAGCCACGAAACAAAGCCGGAATAATCGGCCAAGGCGGCACAGCAGGCAGAGGCAAGGGGCAGATGACATGCGGGTGATCGGTATCGACCCGGGCCTTCGAAACCTCGGCTGGGGGGTGATCGACGTATCCGGGCCCAGGCTTCGGCATGTCGCCAATGGCGTCTGCCACTCTTCTGGCGATGATCTGGCAGAGCGGTTGCTGAGCCTGCACAGGCAGTTGACCGAGGTCCTGGTGCAGCATGCCCCCGATTGCGCCGCGGTTGAACAGACTTTCGTCAACAAGGATGCGGTCGCCACGCTGAAGCTGGGCCAGGCCCGCGCCATCGCCTTGCTGGTACCGGCGCAAGCGGGACTGCGCCTTGGCGAATACGCGCCCAACGCCGTCAAGAAAACAGTGGTCGGGGTGGGCAAGGCCGCCAAGGAACAGGTGCAGCACATGGTGCGCATGCATCTGCCCGGCACACAGATTGCCGGGCCGGACGCCGCCGATGCACTGGCCGTGGCGATCTGCCACGCGCATCACATGCAGTCGGCCGACCGGTGGCAGGCGGCGGTCGGCGCGGCACTGAAGGCCGCGGGCTAAGGGGGCGGCGGCATGATCGGCAAGCTTTCGGGGCGCATCGATTACCGGGGCAGCGATCATGTGCTGCTGGATGTGCGTGGCGTGGGCTATGTCGTGCATGTATCGGAACGCACATTGATGGCCCTGCCCGGCCCGGGCGGGATGGCCGCGCTCTATACCGAACTTCTGGTGCGCGAGGATCTGTTACAGCTTTTCGGCTTCCTCAGCCTGACGGAAAAGGAATGGCACCGACTTCTGACATCGGTGCAGGGCGTGGGGGCCCGCGCCGCGCTGTCGATCCTCGGCGCACTGGGGCCCGAAGGTGTGGCGCGCGCCATCGCCATCGGCGATGCCGCGGCGATGCGCAAGGCACCCGGTGTGGGGCCAAAGCTGGCGCAGCGCGTGGTCATGGAACTGAAGGACAAGGCGCCGGCTGTCATGGCGCTGGCCACTGACGCGCCGGATCTGGATACGCCACCGATCGACGATATCGCGCCGCCCGTGGGCACCAATGACCCCGCCGACAGCCCCGCGCCCCACCCCGCCCCCGCCCGGCCATCGGCCCGCCGCAGCGCGCAACAAGCCCAGGCAGATGCCCTGTCGGCACTGACCAATCTGGGTTATGGGCCGTCAGAGGCAGCGCAGGCCGTTGCACAGGCGGCTGAAACCGAAAACGAGGCACCCGCATTGATCCGCGCGGCGCTGAAACTGCTGGCGCCCAAGGGGTGACATGATGAACAAAGCCGCCCGGCCTGCCGTGCCCTTGCACCGCCACCCCGCGCATCGCGGGCTGACCGAATGACCACCCCGGACCCAACCCTGCGCCCGGAATTGCAGCCCGAGGATTCCGATCGCGCCCTGCGCCCGCAGATGCTGGACGAATTCATCGGCCAGCAAGAGGCGCGCGCCAACCTGCGCGTTTTCATCCAGTCCGCCCGCATGCGCGGCGAGGCGATGGATCATACACTTTTCTACGGTCCGCCGGGCCTGGGCAAGACAACGCTTGCCCAGATCATGGCGCGCGAACTGGGGGTGGGGTTTCGCATGACGTCGGGCCCGGTGCTGGCACGGGCCGGCGATCTGGCCGCGATCCTGACCAATCTGGAGGCGCGCGATGTGCTGTTCATCGACGAGATTCATCGCCTGAATCCAGTTGTTGAGGAAGTGCTGTATCCGGCGCTGGAGGATTTTCAGCTGGATCTGGTGATCGGCGAGGGGCCGGCGGCGCGCACCGTCCGCATCGAGTTGCAGCCCTTCACACTAGTTGGTGCCACCACCCGGCTGGGGTTGTTGACCACGCCCTTGCGGGACCGCTTCGGCATTCCCACGCGGCTGCAGTTCTATACCCAGCCCGAACTGTGCGAGATCGTGGCGCGTGGCGCTCGGCTCCTTGGCATCGCCAGCGAGCCCGACGGCATCGCCGAAATCGCCCGACGCGCCCGGGGCACACCGCGGATCGCGGGCCGGCTTTTGCGGCGGGTCGTGGATTTCGTCCTGGTCGAGGGGGACGGCAAGCTGACCCGCACCCTGGCCGACAACGCGCTGACCCGTCTGGGCGTCGATCATCTGGGCCTGGACAGCGCGGACCGCCGCTATCTGTTGTTGCTGGCCGAAGGCTACGCCGGCGGGCCGGTCGGCGTGGAAACCATCGCCGCGGCGCTGTCGGAAAGCCGCGATGCGATCGAAGAGGTGATCGAACCTTATCTGCTGCAACAGGGGCTGATCGCACGCACCCCGCGCGGGCGCATGCTGACCGCCAACGCCTGGCGCCATATCGGCCTTGCCCCACCCCGAAGCCAGGCGCAGGCCGGCCTGTTTGACGGCAACGAGAGCCCCTGACCCGGCAGCCTGCCTGGCTTGCCCGGTCACGGCGCTCATGTCCAGGCTATGGTCATCCCTGGCAAGACCCGTTCTTGACGCCGTCGACGCGGGTATCGCCGCAGTGCCATCGGGGTCAGCCACAATGGTTTCCTGCACTACCCCTGACTTAACGCCTGCCTTCTGCCGTGGTTCACTTGCATGAAAATACTCTGGGGAGAATGCCCCGGATATCATCCGGGGCAAAGGGGCAAGGGCCGCGCCAAGGCGCGGGAACGCCCCGTTCCGCGCTGCGCAGTGCCATGGTTCTTTGCGAGATCGGCCTCGTGCCTGACCGGCTGCGCAGCCCCCTTGCACCGGTGTTCTGATCAGGGGCCCCATTCAGGCGTGGGGGCGCCATTCTGCGCCTTTTCCACCGTGCCGCGCGGTCGTGCCTCGATCACCACAAAGGCCTGAGCCCATGGCGGATCGTCGGTCAGGCTGACATGCACGACCGCATCATGCCCGGGCGGGGTCAATGCGTTCAGCCGGTGCGCGGCCCAGCCGGTCAGATGCAGGGTCGGCTGGCCGCCGGGCAGATTCGACACCGCCATCTCACGCCAGGCAATGCCCATGCGCAGCCCGGTGCCCAGCGCCTTTGCACAGGCTTCCTTTGCCGCCCAGCGCCGGGCCAGCGTGCCCACCACATCCTGCCGCCGGTCGGCCTGGGACAGTTCTGTCTCGGTAAACACGCGCTGGCGGAACCTGTCACCAAAGCGGTGCAGCGTGGCCGCGATTCGGTCAATACTGGCAAGGTCGGTGCCGATCCCCACAATCATGCCAAAGACCGCGCCCGACAAGCCAGCTGCCCATCCAGGCCGACACGCCGCAGCAAACAACCGCGTTCCGCGCACGGTCGCTGCCTGACCGGGCTGCCGTGACACCGCATGGCGCAGATCATGACGGCGTCTGGACGCGCGCGGCATCCATCAGACGGCGCATCTCGGCAATGGCCGGGCCCAGGCCCCTGAACACGGCTTCGCCGATCAGGAAATGGCCGATGTTCAATTCGCGCACCTCGGGCATCGCGGCAAAGGGGGCGACTGTTTCATAGCTGATGCCATGACCACAATGCACCTCTATCCCGGCGCCATGGGCGTCACGAATCGCCCGCTGCAGTGCCGCCAGTTCCTCGGCGGCCTCATCCTGCCGCCCCTCGGCCATCAGATCGCAATACAGGCCGACGTGAAACTCGACCACCGGCGCGCCCACGCGCAGCGCAGCCTCGATCTGTCGCGCGTCATGCCCGATGAACAGCGAAGGCCGGCTGCCCGCATCGGCCAGCTGCATGCAGACCGTGCGCAACCGGTTGGTATCGGCGGCCACGTCCAGCCCGCCTTCGGTGGTGCGTTCCTCGCGTCGCTCGGGCCCCAGACAGCCAGCATGCGGGCGGTGGCGCAGGGCGATGGCCTGCATTTCGGCCGTTGCTGCCATCTCGAAATTCAGCGGCACCGTGATGGTGGCCATCAGCCGGTCGATATCGCTGTCGATGATATGGCGCCGATCCTCGCGCAGATGGGCCGTGATTCCGTCTGCGCCGGCATCCTGTGCCAGCAGGGCGGCGCGCACCGGGTCCGGTGACAGACCGCCACGCGCGTTGCGCAACGTGGCGACATGGTCGATGTTGACGCCCAGACGCAGGCGCGGCGGCGGTGTGGCATCAAGGCCTGTCGCCCGGGGGCCGGTGGCATTCGTGGTCATGTCTGATCTCCGCTGTCACGCTCGCGCTGGATTTGCCGCGCCGCATCAAGTCGCGCCTTCAATCGTTTGATCCGGCCGCGCTGATAGGCCTGCACAAGGGGCAGGCACAGATAGTACATGGCAACCGAACTGGGCACCCCCAGGATAGTACCGCCCAGCATGAACGGAAAGAACACACGCCACAGAAAGATGCGCGTGCGGTGCCATGTCACCGTATCTCCAGTAAACCAGGCGAACAGGTTCGAGGTCATCTCTGACGTGGCATAGCCCATCGCGGCCATGATCTCGGGGAATTTCATGCTGCCGACCCCGCCGATCAACCAGTTGCCCAGCTCCAGCGAGGCCACGGCGATGATGGGAAAGGTGACGGGGTTGCCAAAGAAGGTGCCCAGCAAGGCCGCCAGGATATTGCCGCGAAACAGCCAGGCCACCAATGCTGCCAGCAGGAAATGCAGCCCCCACAACGGCAGGAATGAAACGAAGCTGCCTGCCGCGATCCCCACGCAGATCCGGTGCGGCGTGTCCGGCAATCGGCGCAGCCGGTGCATGACATAGGCGGTTGACCGGCGCCATCCGCCGCGCGGATAGAAGAATTCGCCGATCGCTCGAAGTCCGCTTTTTCTGGTTCTGCGCTTGAAGACCACGCGGTTCTGCCGTGACTGTTCAGGGTTGACGCGTCGGATCGCGGAACCGCCGAACCTCGGCGACATCCGTTTCCGCGCTGAGCGCGGTCAAGATGGTGTGCAGGTGTTCGGCGTCGCGCACATCAACCTCGACAAAGATGCGAAAGAAGTCCGGCTTGCGGTCCACGAACCGCAGATCAGAGATATTGGCGTGGTGCGAACCGATCAAGGAACACACGCGCCCCAATACGCCTGAGTTGTTGGAGATGGTCAACTCCAGTGACACCGTATGCACGGGCGGGTGGCGCCCCTCCTGCCAGCGCAGGTCGATCCAGCGTTCCGGCTGATCCTCCAGCGTTGCCAGAACCGCGCAGTCGATGGCATGGGCCAGCACCCCCTTGCCGCGATAGGTGATGCCCACGATCCGTTCGCCCGGCACGGGTTGGCAGCAGGCGGCGCGGCGGAAGCTTTGTCCGGGCTCCAGCCCCACAACGGCGCGGCTGCTGTCGATCTCCTCGCCCGTTACCGTGGCCAGTTCAGGAAACAGGGTTTCGACAACGCTGCGGGCGCTGGTCTCGGCGCTGCCGATCCGCGCCAGCAGGTCCTGCGCACTCTTCAGCCCCAGGGTGCGCGCTGCGGTATCGATGGCCTTGTCTGTCAGCCGCCGCCCCACATTCTCGAACGCCAGTCGCATCAACTCGCGCCCCAGCCGCACGAAACGTTCGCGGTCTTCCTCGCGCAGGCTGCGCCTGATGGCGGCCTTGGCGCGCCCGGTATGCACCAGCTCGATCCAGCTGGACTGCGGGCGCTGCCCCTCGGCGGTAATGATATCAACCATCTGGCCGTTGCGCAGCCGGGTCCACAAGGGCACGCGCAGCCCGTCAACCTTGGCCGATACGGTGGCGTGACCGATACGCGTATGAATGGCATAGGCAAAGTCCAGCGGCGTTGCGCCCCGCGGCAACTGGATCACATCCCCCTTGGGCGTAAAGCAGAACACCTGATCGGCGTACATCTCCAGTTTGACGTGCTCCAGGAACTCGTCATGGTCCTCGCCCGCACTGTCCAGCCTTTCGGTCAGCGAGGCGACCCATTTCGCCGGATCGACGGCAAAGGGGTTTTCCACCCGCGCGCCATCCTTGTAGGCCCAATGCGCGGCAACGCCTGCTTCGGCAACCTCATGCATCTCGCGCGTGCGGATCTGCACCTCGACCCGCTTGCCATCGCGCCCGGAAACGGTGGTGTGGATCGACCGGTACCCGTTTGTCTTTGGTTGGCTGATGTAGTCCTTGAACCGTCCCGGCACAGCGCGCCAGCGCTGATGGATCAGGCCAAGCACCTGATAACACTGCGCCACGTCATCAACGATGATCCGAAAGCCATAGATGTCGGACAGCCGGGAAAAGGTCAGATCCTTTTCCTGCATCTTGCGCCAGATCGAATAGGGTTTCTTGGCGCGCCCGTAAACAGTGGCGTCGATCTGCGCGCGGTCCAGCTCAAGCCGGATATCGCCGGTGATCCGGTTGATGACATCGCCTGCCTCGCGCTGCAGCGTGATGAACCGGCGCAGGATCGAGTTGCGTGCTTCGGGGTGGATGACACGAAATGCCAGATCCTCCAGCTCTTCGCGCATCCATTGCATGCCCATGCGCCCGGCCAGCGGGGCATAAATCTCCATGGTCTCGCGCGCCTTCTGGGCCTGCTTGTCCGGGCGCATCGAGCGGATCGTGCGCATGTTGTGCAGGCGGTCGGCCAGCTTGACCAGAATCACCCGCAGATCACGCGACATGGCGATCAGCAGCTTGCGAAAGTTCTCGGCCTGCTTGGCCTCGGAAGAGGAGAGCTGCAGATTCGTCAGCTTGGTGACGCCGTCGACCAGTTCGGCAATCTCGGGCGAAAACTTGGTGGCGATCTCGTCATGGGTCGATCGGGTATCCTCGATCGTGTCGTGCAGAAGGGCTGTAACGATCGTGGCGTCGTCCAGCCGCATCTCGGTCAGGATAGAGGCAACGGCCACCGGATGCGTGAAATAGGGCTCTCCTGAATGGCGCCGCTGCCCGTCATGCATGGCGGCGCCATACTCCCAAGCGCGCCGAATAAGCGCCTCGTCACAGCCAGGGTTGTAGTTGCGCACCAGCGCAACAAGATCGTCAGGAGTGATCACGGCATGACCGCCTGGGCCGCGCCGGGTTTCAGCCCTGCTGCCCCTGCGCCTCCAGCAACTGGCGCAACATCTGCTCTTCGCTCATGTCGTCGGCCGCAGGCGCGTCGGCCTGCGTGCCCATCAGCAGCGCCATGTCGTCTTCTTCCGGCATGTCGACCTCGATCTGGGTCTGCATGCTTTCGATCAGGCGCTCGCGCAGGGCGTCCGCACCCTGGGTTTCCTCGGCGATCTCGCGCAGGGCGACAACCGGGTTCTTGTCGTTGTCGCGCTCAACCGTGATGGGGCCGCCGGAAGCAATCTCGCGCGCGCGATGGGCCGCCAGGATCACCAGCTCGAAACGGTTCGGGACCTTGTCAACGCAATCTTCTACCGTCACGCGGGCCATGCATTACTCCAGTTCCGTAAAAGGGCAGATAAGCCAGCCCTGTTACACCCCCCGCCCGCGCTTGGCAACCCGCCGCGCCGTGACATCGTTCAACTGTCGGTCATAGGCGACGCACCGCCAGGCGATCAGCATCTGGCAAGGCCGCCAGCATGCTGCGCACGCTTTGCCCTGTCAGCGGGTGGCACCAGTCGGGGGCAATATCGGCCAGTGGCACCAGGACAAAGGCGCGCTGATGCAGGCGCGGATGCGGCAGGATCAGTTGGTCCGGCGTCTGCGTCTGCTGCTGGGCGGGCGCCAGCGCCATCCAGTGCCGCACGACGGCGGGATCGGGCAAGACCGCGCCCGCCATCGCCAAAAGGTCGACATCAACCACACGTGCGCCCCAGCGTATTGCCCGCACCCGGCCCATCGACGCCTCTACGGCATGCAGGCGTGCAAGAAAATCATTCGGATTCAGGGGGCTATGCAACAGGGCGCAGGCGTTGACGAACGCACCACCGGCGCCGGGCGGAAAGGCAGGGGTGCGGTAATACCCGCTTACGGCGCCAAGCGCGGCATCCCCTTCACCCAACAGTTGCAACGCGGTGTCCAGTGCCTGGGCATTCTTTCCGGGGGTCACACCAAGATTTGCGCCGAGAGCGA
Organism: Pararhodobacter sp.; assembly: GCA_020832805.1. Classification (GTDB taxonomy): domain Bacteria; phylum Pseudomonadota; class Alphaproteobacteria; order Rhodobacterales; family Rhodobacteraceae; genus Pararhodobacter. Next base: position 7,463 of record JAFIED010000023.1, on the reverse strand, counting down.
TGAGGAAACTATTGTTCTTTGCATTTTGCACAATATAAGTTCCCCGGAGATAGCAGGCGGGCTGATCGGTGACGGCCCCGTGCATACGGTGTTTCTGAGTCCACGTAATCGCGTTTTCTGCCTTCGTTGCAAGATCAAGAGACGTATCATGTTCTACAAGGATGAACGACTGGCGCTGTTTATTGATGGCGCCAACCTGTTCGCAGCCGGCAAGGCGCTGGGCTTCGATATAGACTACAAACTGCTGCGCCAGGAATTCATGCGGCGCGGAAAGCTGTTGCGTGCCTTCTACTATACGGCTTTGCTGGAGAATGATGAGTATTCACCCATTCGCCCGCTGATCGACTGGTTGCAGTACAATGGCTACACAATGGTAACCAAACCCGCCAAGGAATACACCGACAGTACGGGGCGCCGAAAGATCAAGGGCAACATGGACATCGAACTGGCGGTGAACGCGATGGAACTCGCGCACCGTATCGATCATGCCGTGCTGTTCTCGGGTGATGGAGATTTCCGGTCACTGGTGGAGGCGCTGCAACGTCAGGGCGTGCGGGTTTCGGTGGTATCAACGATACGCAGCCATCCGCCGATGATTGCCGACGACCTGCGCCGTCAGGCCGACAACTTCATCGAGCTGGAAGAACTGCGCGATGTCATCGGCCGCCCCCCGCGCGAGCCGCGCCCGGATCGCGCGCCGGACAGCCTCGAATGACCTGTTGAGACAAGGCGCCAGCCGCCGCATCACAGATACGCCGCGCATGGAAACCACGCTTGCCCTGAGCGGTCTTTTCGGGGCCACCTTCCTGGCCGCGACTGTGGTCCCGTTCCAGTCAGAGGTGGTTTTTTTGGGCCTGCAGGCGCTGGCCGCGGCACCGCTTTGGGTGCTGATCACGGTGGCCAGCCTGGGGAACACGCTGGGCGCCTTTGTCAATTACTGGCTTGGCGCACAGGCCGACCGGCCGGGCGTGATGGCGCGGCTGCGCCTGACCCCGGAACGGCTGGCCCGCGCCCGGGGGCTGTGGGCACGTTGGGGGGTCTGGTCGCTGATGATGTCCTGGGCGCCGGTGATCGGCTGGGTCACGGTGATCGCCGGCACCATGCGCACGCCGCTCTGGCAATTCACGCTGCTGGTCGCGCTGGCGAAAACCGGGCGCTATGTGTTGCTGGGGCTGGCGGCCGCAGCCGTGATCGGCGCCGGCTGAGGGGCAAGCAACAGTCCCAGCAACAGGCGAAGCTGCGCGCGCTGGCGGGCGGTGTCGGTCGGCGGCAGGTTCTGCGCGCCGACCAGCGCGGCCAGCAACAGGCGCGCGCGCACGCCCGCATCGGGCAGGCCAGTGGCATCGAAACAGGCGGTGATAAAGGCCAGGCGCTGCTCATCCACCCGCTGCTGCACCGCTGCGAACTGCGGATCGCCCCGCGCCCAGGCGCGGATCGCCGCCTCGGTGTGAAACCCGCCATAGGGCGTATCCAGGTCAGAAGTCGCCAGATCGGCCAGCAGCAACAACCGCTGGGCGGGGTCGGTTGCGCCCTTTTGCACCATGGTGATGATCCGGTCGGTGGCCTGTTCGCGCCAATGGTGCGCCATGACCGCGTGAAAGGCCGGCACATCCTTGAAATGCCAATAGAATGACCCTTTGGAAACGCCAAGGTCACGCGCCAGCGCCTCGGCGCGCAGCGCGGATACGCCGCCTTTAGCCAGCGCGCGAAAGCCCGCCGCAATCCAGTCTTCCGGGGATAGTCTTGGTGCCATGACGGCCAAACCATACGCCAGCGTATTGACAACCGCAAGCACCGACGCCATAACCATACGGAACCGTATGCTTTGAAAAGGCCATGGCATGAACCGTCTGATCACCGCCGCCGGCGCCTTGCTTGCCGTCACCACCCTCATTCACCTTTTCGCCGGCGAACGCGACGTCCACGCCCCGCTGCGCGCGCTCACCGGTGATGGCGAAATGGGGCTTTATGCCTCGGTCCTATGGCATGCGGTCAGTGTGGTGCTGGCGGTGATGGCCGCGGCGCTGCTGTGGGCCGCGCGCGCGCCGGTTGCACGGCAGGGAACAGTCTGGCTGGTCTGCGCGCAATCCCTGGGCTTTGCGGCGCTGTTCATCTTCTACGGGCTGTTGCTGACCGAAAGCCTGTGGCGCGCCCCGCAATGGGTACTTTTCCTGGCGGCCACCGGGCTGGCCGGTGCCGGCCTGTGGCAATCCGTCAGGCGCCCGGTGCGCCCATGACACTGGCCCGCGCCCATCGCCTGACGGCGGCCGTGCTGGGCCTGTTTCTGGTCCTGCACCTTGGCAATCACCTGGCCCTTCTGGCGGGGATCGAGGCGCATCGCAGCCCGCAGGCGCTTTTGCGCCCGCTTTACCGTTTCGCCCCGATCGAAGCCGCCCTGCTGGCGCTTTTCACTCTGCAGATCGTGCTGGGGCTGACGCTCGCGCGGCGCCGGGGCTGGACGTGTGCCGCGTGCTGGCTTACTTCTGGGTGCAAGCAAGGACAGGCCACCAATGACTGCAAAGCCCCCGCTGACGCTCTATCTCGCCGCCCCGCGCGGTTTCTGCGCTGGTGTCGACCGCGCCATCAAGATCGTAGAGATGGCGCTGCGGAAATGGGGTGCACCAGTCTATGTGCGCCACGAGATCGTGCATAACAAGTTTGTCGTGGACCGCCTGCGCGAACAGGGCGCGATCTTTGTCGAAGAGCTTGACGAGTGCCCCGCCGACCGCCCGGTGATCTTTTCTGCCCATGGGGTGCCAAAGTCGGTGCCCGCTGCGGCGCAGGCGCGGCAGATGGTCTATGTCGATGCCACCTGCCCCCTGGTCTCGAAAGTGCATATCGAGGCCGAACGCCACCACCAGAACGGCTTGCAGATGGTGATGATCGGCCATGCCGGCCACCCCGAAACCGTTGGCACCATGGGGCAACTGCCCGAGGGCGAGGTGCTTTTGGTGGAAACCGTGGCCGATGTCGCGCAGATCAGCCCGCGCGATCCTGAAAAGCTGGCCTTCATCACCCAGACCACCCTGTCGGTCGATGACACGGCAGAAATCGTTGCGGCACTGCATGCCCGCTTCCCGGCCATCGTCGGCCCGCACAAGGAAGACATCTGCTATGCCACGACCAACCGGCAGGCAGCGGTCAAGGAAATCGCGCCGCGCATTGATGCGCTGATGGTGATAGGCGCGCCCAATTCGTCGAATTCCCGCCGCCTGGTCGAGGTTGGCCGCGCCGCCGGCTGCCCCTATGCGCAGCTCATTCAGCGCGCCGCCGATATCGACTGGCGGGCACTGGACGGTATCCGCACAATCGGCCTGACCGCTGGCGCCAGCGCCCCCGAGGTGCTGGTCGAGGAAGTGATCGCCGCTTTTGCCCAACGCTATGACCTGACGCGCGAACTGGTCGAAACCGCAGTCGAGCGGGTTGAATTCAAGGTCCCCCGCGTGCTGCGCGAACCGGCCTGAGGCCTGAAGGGAAGCGCCCAGCGGACTGTGCACCGGATGCTTGCATCCCGCCCCGCTCCGCTTCATCCTGCATCGAACACACTCGGGCGGGGGCCTCGCGCCGCAAGGCCGGGGAACGCCCCCTGATCACTTCTTGCCAGCAACGGACAATCCTGCATGAAACCACCCCGGATCGCCCTTTTGCTTACCACGGCCGGGGCGCTGCCCTTTCTTGTCGGCGTCGCCATGATCCTGGGCTTCTGGCCGGGCGAAGGCCGCGCGCTGGTCCAGGCCTATGGGGTGGTGATCCTGTGTTTCATGTCTGGCGTGCTGTGGGGATTTTCGGCACGCGGCGCCCCCGACTGGGCCTATGTGTTAAGCGTGCTGCCTGCGCTTTATGCCTTCTTCTTTTCGCTGCGCCACCCCTGGGCGATGGAGGGGCAGGCCCTGTCCCATCTCATTGCGGGGTTTGTCCTGGTGCTGGTTCTTGACATGATCTTTCAGGCGCGCGGCCTGGCCCCGCGCTGGTGGTTGACCCTGCGGGTACCCGCAACGGTGGTGGTCCTGGCCTGTCTGTGGGTTGCCCGCGTTGGCTGAACTCTTCGCCTGGACCGACGGCGCCTGTTCGGGCAACCCCGGCCCTGGTGGCTGGGGCGTGCTGATGCGCGCCTGCGAAGGCGCGCAGGTGATCAGGGAACGCGAACTCAGCGGCGGCGAGGCCCTGACAACCAACAACCGCATGGAACTGATGGCCGCCATCATGGCGCTGGAGGTACTGACCCGGCCCAGCGCCATCACCATCACCACCGACAGCGCCTATGTGAAGGACGGCATCACCGGCTGGCTGCACGGCTGGAAACGCAACGGTTGGCGCACGGCGGCGAAAAAGCCGGTCAAGAATGCCGATCTGTGGCAGCGGCTGGATGCCGCACAGGCCCGCCATGACGTGACCTGGCAATGGGTCAAGGGCCACGCGGGACATGCCGAGAACGAGCGCGCCGACGAATTGGCGCGCGCCGGCATGGCCCCGTTCAAACCCGCGCGAAAGGTGGCGGGCTCATGACCCTGCTTTCGGTGCTCGACTACCTGGCCGTGTTCATCTTTGCGCTGACCGGCGCGCTGGCGGCCAGCCGGGCACAGCTGGATCTGGTGGGTTTCCTGTTCATCGCCTCACTGACGGCGGTGGGCGGCGGCACGGTGCGCGACCTGCTGCTGAACCGCGACATGGTGTTCTGGGTGGCCGACCCGCTGTTTATCGGCACAGCTTGTTCAGCGGCCGTACTGGTGTTCTTTACCGCACACCGCCTTGAATCGCGCCGCCGGGCGCTGGACTGGCTGGACGCGGGCGCGCTGTCGGTGGCGGTGCCAGCGGGCGTCGGTGTGGCGCTGTCGCTGGGCCATTCGCCAGCCGTGGTGGTCATGATGGGCATGGCCACCGGCGCCTTTGGCGGGCTGATGCGCGATGTCGTGTGCAACGAGGTGCCGATGGTGCTGCGACAGGGCGAGCTTTACCTCAGCGCCGCCTTTGCGGGCGCGCTGGCCACCCTGGCGGTGGTGGCGCTGGGTGGCTCTACGGTGCTGGCCCTGCTCGCCTGCGCCGCCGTGACCTTCTTGCTGCGCGCGGGCTCTCTGCGCTTCGGCTGGCGGTTGCCGGTCTATCGCGCCCGCCCGCCGCGCGGCTGACGCCCCTTGAACCTGCGGGCATTTGCCCCCATTATTCATTCATCAAGATGAATGTGATGGAGGCCGCCATGGGTGCCGACACGATCCGCCTGACCTGTTCCGCCTGCGGCCAGATCAACCGCCTGCCGGCCGCCCGCGCCGCCAGCACACCGAAATGCGGCATCTGCGGCGAAGCGCTTAATAGTGGGCGGGTGGCCGCGCTGGATTTCCGCACATTGGAAAAGGCGGCGAAATCCGACGATCTGCCGTTGCTGGTCGATTTCTGGGCGCCCTGGTGCGGCCCCTGCCGGGCCATGGCGCCAGAATTCGAGCGTGCGGCAAAGGCGCTGGCCCCGCAGGTGCGGCTGGCCAAGATCGACACCCAAAACCACCCCGGTGCCACCGTGCGCTACAACATTCGCGGAATCCCGGCCTTTATCCTGTTCCATCGCGGGCGCGAGGTGGCACGGTTGGCCGGTGCCCGCCCCGCCGCCGATCTGGAACGTTTCGTGCGCGAGAAACTGGCGCTGGCCTGAGGCCATTAACCTTGCCCGGCGCGGCCCGCTGCAATCAGTGGCGCCAGTGCCGCGGGCAGTCGGCGGGGCCGGCCAGCGGCGTCAATGCAGACCAGCGTGACCCGCGCCGAAAAAAGCAGCCTGCGATCGTGCATGACCACCTGTGCAAGGGTCAACCGCGCGGGGCTGGCCGCCAGCACACGGCTTTCCACTTCCAGCAGATCATCATGCCGGGCCGGGGCGATGTAATCCGCCTCGACACGCCGCACGGCAAAGACCAGCCCTGCGCCTTCTTGCATCGCGCGTTGATCGACGCCCAGTTCGCGCACCCATTCGCTGCGCGCGCGCTCGATGAATTTCAGGTAATTGGCGTAATAGACGATCCCGGCCAGGTCGGTATCCTCGTAATACACCCGCAGGGTGAAACGATGCGCCATCGCTACCCCCCTTCTGCCATGCCGACCCGGGCCATCAACCGCAGTGCGTGGCTGGAATCGCGCGCCATGGCGGGCAGCACGGGATCATAGGCGGCACGGATCAGCGCCGCCAGATCGGGGCGCAGCATCGCCGCTCCATGGGCACGCACCAGTGGCGCATTGTCGATGAATGCCGCGTCCGACCACAACAGGACCGTCTGCACCGCCTGCAGCAGTGCCAGATCGGCGGCCGGGACCGCGCTCATCTCCGCGTCCATCCGCACAAACACCACCGCCGCCCGAATTGCCCCATCGGCCTCGAACCGGAAGACGCGGTACTGATTGGCATCTTCGGCCTGCAGCCGGGCCACCAATGGCCCCAGCCCCGGAACCAGCCGGTCCAGATCCGGCACCGCCAGCAACTCGTCCCAGTTGCGGAAGAAGAACATCATCAGGTTGGCGCCCTGTTCGGGGTCGGTCTCGGCCATGCGGTGCCCGGCCAGCGCCACCACCGCCTCGATCGCGCCCTTGACGGTGGCCAGGGTGGCATCGCTGACACCAAAGACCACCGGCACGATCGGCCGGCCCCAGCGCGCGAACAGATACTGCCCGTCCGAACGGGTAAACAGCGCAGCCACGGTTTGCGGCGTCATGTCGGTCATGCAGACTCCCTACAGGCTGGCGGGTATTCTGGGGTAGTAAAGCGCCATCGTCACCCCCCGCGCCGCGTTCATCGCCATCAGCGCAGCCCACAGCCCGTGGTTGCCCAGATCCCACAGCACCAGCAGCACCAGCACATAGACCGTGACCGAGGCCGCCATGGCCTTCAGCATTTCACGCGTGCGGGTGGCGCCGATGAAGATGCCATCCAGCATGTACGACGCAATGCCCACCACCGGCGCGGCCACCACCCAGGGCAGGAAAACCCGCGCACTGTCGCGTACATCCTGCGCCGTGGTCATGAAATCGATGGCAGCAGGGCCGAGGGCGGCGAAACCGGCGCCCATCAGCACAGCCCCTCCCACACCCCAGATCGCGGTCAGCCGCACCGCGCGCGACAGCGCAGCCCGCCTGCGCGCGCCCACCGCCTGCCCGACCAGCGTTTCGGCCGAAAAGGCGAAACCATCCAGCAAATAGGCCATCAGTTCCAGAAATTGCAGCAGGATCTGGTTCGCCGCCAGCACCTCGTCGCCGCGGCCTGCGGCAATGAACAGAAAACTGGTGAAACTGGCCTGCAACAGCACCGAGCGGATCATGATGTCGGTGTTGACCGACGCCATGCGCTTTAGAGCGTGATCATATCAGATAGAAGCGTATCCAGCATTTCGCATGTAGTTTGCGCATTCCTGCGACGAGAAGCTGTCGAGCAGTGCGCCGAGGCGTTTCCAGACGGCCTCGACAGTGCGCTCGGAGGCGGTGCGCATGAG
>JAFIED010000022.1 GCA_020832805.1 Pararhodobacter sp. | reverse complement strand
AAAATCCTTCTGGCGCGCGAAACGCGACAACCGTATCCTTCGTCATGTGGCATATCCTTTTCTCTGCGAGAACTGTGGCGCGTCAACAACGCCTTGATATGCCACCCAATCACCCCATCACCAACTTTCGGCTATTGCTCCGGTAAAGCCGGTCCGGGTTCTTTCTTCGATCTGTTTGCCAGGGCGCGTTTTTTGGCACGGCACTGGCGAGGTGTCGCGGCAAAGCACCTTGGCAGTTTGCGCCACTGTCCGATTTGAGCGTCCATTCTTTTTGCGCCCAACAAATCGACCAGACCTGCGAGCCTGTCTGGCGCCAGCGCCATAGCAAACCGGCCCTGATTTCTGCCCGGCCTTGCCGCTGTGACTTGGTTCAAGACTACTTGATCGGCGGCGCCTGACAGACCCGCACCGGCGCCCCCACTGGCAACCGTGACCTGCCTTTCGCCACCTTTTTTCGTGCCCCCGGCTGTACCCTGCGCCACCCGCTGCGTCAAAGCCTGGATTGCAAAGGCTTGATATCAGCACAGCGGCCTAGCGAACCACAAGCTCTGCGTGCAGCGCACCCGCCGCATTGATCGTGTTAAGGATATCGATCATGTCACGTGGCCCCACTCCCAGGGCATTCAGACCTGCGACGATTTCAGCCAGCGAGGTACCCCCGGGCAGCTCTGCCATGCCAATGCCATCGCGGGGCTCGATATCCACCTGCGTGCGCGGAACGACCACGGTTTCGCCTGGTGAAAAGGGATTGGGCTGAACCACCAGCGGGGCTTCCTCGACCCTCAGGGTAAGCCCGCCCTGGGCAACCGCGACACGGCCGATGCGCACGTCCTCTCCCATGACGATCGTGCCGGAACGTTGGTCGATCACCACTCGCGCGCGCCGCCCCGGTGCAACCAGCAGATTCTCTATCTGTCCCAGCGCATGTGCCGCAGAGGGCTGACGCGTTGCCGCTATATCCAGAACGACCGTGCCAGAGTCCTGCATCACCGCGACCGGGCGGCCGAAAAAACCATTGACAGCTTGCTCGATACGCAGTGCGGTCGTGAAATCGGCCTCGCGCAACGCCAGCCGTACCTGCTGCAGCGAGGCAAGCTGAAACTCGACTTCGCGCTCTACCCGCGCCCCGCCGGGAATGGCGCCTGACGTGGGTACGCCCTGCACCACCTGTGCGGCATCTCCGCGGGCCGCCACGCCGCCGGCAATGACAGCGCCCTGCGCGACAGCGTATATCTGGCCATCGGCCCCATTCAGCGGTGTCATGACAAGCGTACCGCCCAGCAGGCTTGAGGCATCACCGATTGCCGATACCGTCACATCGATGCGCGAGCCGGTTCGTGCAAAAGGTGGCAAGCTGGCAGTCACCAGAACAGCAGCTACGTTCCTGGGGCGAAACTGCTCGCCCGCCACATTGACACCAAGGCGTTCCAGAATGCCGGTCATGATGTCTTCGGTGAATGGAGCGTTGCGGATTCCGTCGCCGGTTCCATTCAAACCGACGATCAGACCATACCCGACCAGGTCGTTACCCCTGACCCCGTCGAACTCTACCAGATCCTTGAGCCGGACATTGGCCGAAGCTGCGGCTGGCAGACCGGAAGCAAGCAGTACGGTCAACAGGATCAAGACGATACGTGCCGCGCGCCAAGGACCTGGGACCTCAAGAACTGGGGTCATCGCATGTAATCCGCAAAGGACAGCCGGGATACACGGGCCGTAACCGAGTACAAAAGCTCCAGCTGCACCCGGGTGTCTTCCAACTGGGCCGCGGCAACAAACGGATCGGCCCCAATCAGCGTCGCGCGGGCCTGCTGCAGCGCATCCGACTCTGCCTGCAGCCGCCGCTGCTGGACCGCCAGGGTACCCTGGTCAAGCCCCACCCGGGCGGCCAGCGCGGTCGACTGTACCTGCCCGGCATCCAGGCTGTCGATCGCCAACGCGGCAAGTGCCCGCCGCTGGACCGGATCGGCGAGTGCCGTCGGCGCCGACAGGAGCGCGGCCATGGTCGCGCCCATCAACTGTTGCCGCAGCGCGGTGTCCGCAGCGGTCGGCAGGGGCGCGGCGCCATCGGCCTGACCCGGCAAGGGATCCCCTCCCTGGTATAGGAGGTTGTCGAAACCCCCCATGGGATGATGAAAGAACTGTTGCAAAGCCGCAGTGACATCCTCTGCCGTCACCAAGCCCGCCACTGCATCCTGTGCAGCATCAAGGATCGTCTCGGTCGATGGCAGGGGGGGCGTGTCAGACCGGTTTCCGGCAAACAGATGCTGCCCGGCGATGTTCTGGCGCAGAGTCTGGGTCATGTCAGCCAGGCTGCCAAACCCCGCCTGCCCGGCCAGCTGATCGGTCCCGGGCAGGGACCACGCCGACACCGCCTGACGCAGATGCTGCACAAGCGCGTCTTGCCGGTCCATGATGGCACCGATGCTGGCCTGAACCGCCGACAGGCGGCTTTCGGCCTGGGCAAGGGTGCGGGTTTCCGCCTGCAGCCGCGTCGTTCGGTGTTCCATCGCGGCCAGGGGGGCCAAATCGCCTTTCAGATGTCGTTGCGGTGCGGCAACCTGGCCAGAGGTCAGTTCCTGGACATGACGCGTCAATGCCTGGCGCATGCCTGCGCCACGTTTTTGCAGATCATGCGTCAGACCAAACATGCTGAACGAAACAGGGGACATCATCAAATCTCCATCAGACGGCGCAACAGATCATCGGTGACCTGCAGGACCCGGGCATTGGCGGCATAGGCCTTTTCAAGGGTCAGCAGCGTCTGCAATTCGGTATCGGTATCCACCCCACCGGCCCGCATGGCGCTGTACAAGGTGTCGTGGCGGGCTTGCGAAACACGCGAAAGGTTTTCGGCTTGCTGGCGCACCATGCTCAGATCGCTGACACCATGCGCGACATGTTCGGCGAATGACCGCGCAGACAGACCGGGCCCGGCGGCGCGCGGTTCTTCCAGTGCATCAAGCCAGCGGAGCAGTTGTGCCGGATCTCCGACACTGCCCGGCGCCGCGGCACCCAGTCCGTCACGCAGGCGCCACAGGTCACCAGCGCCCTGCGTACTGCCGACCGCATCAAGCATCAGCCGTCCGGCCAGACCCGTCAAGGCCGGCCCGCCAAGGGCGGCGCCGGCATCGGTGAACAACCCCGCGGAGCCGGGGGGCAGGCTGGGGTCGGTTCCCAGCGCCTGGAAGCGGTTGATCAACTCGGCGGCCAGGCCATCAAGCATGGCCTGTATCTGCGGGGCATCGGTGTCGCGAATGGCGAATTGCGCGGCAAGGCGCCCTCCTGCCAGCGGCCCGCCACCGGCCATGGGAACCGGCTGGCCGTCGGCTGTAAGGCCTGACAGGCTGCCATTGTCCAGATGCATTCCGGCAGTCATTGACGGGCTGGGCACAAAGCCGAACCGGACGGGTTGCGTGCCCTCAAGCAGCATATGGCCAGTCGCCGAAAAAAGGGCAACGCGCCCATCAGACTGCGTCAGCACGCGAATGGGAACAGTTTCGGACAGGGACGCCATGACGCGCTCGCGCTCTTCGACAAGATCAAGCATCACTGCCCCCGCTCCCCGGGTCTTAACGATTTCGGCATTCAGCCGGGCCACCTGTTCAAGCCCCGCGTTCAGCGCCTCAACCTCAGTCCCGATCGCCCTGTCAGCCTGAAGCCGCTGTTCCTGCAACTGCCGCTCAAGCCCATTGATCTGCTGCACCAGTGCCCGCGCGCTCTGGGCAACCGTGCCCAGACGATACTCCAGGTCCGGTCGGTCGGCGGCATCGATGATCGCGGCTTCGAAAGCCGCAACCCGCCCCGAGAGACTGGCGGAATCGCCCGGCAGTCCGAAGGCCTGTTCGATCTGATTCAGAAAGGCGGCGCGCGGGGTGGTGCCGGCCTGCTCGGCCGTGGCTTGCCGAAACAGCCCGGCCAGCATGGGGTCTGCCTGCCGGGAGATCCCCGCCACAAGAACGCCACCCCCACCCGTTTGTGCGGCAAGCGTCAGCCGCCTGGGCGCATACCCCTCGACCAATGCATTGGCGATATTGGACGAGGTCACACCGACGCCACGCGCCGAAGCCTGCAGACCAGAGACCGCGTTGTCGAATGCATTCCCCAGATTCATCGCCTGTTCCCTTTCGTTTGCCTGTCCGGCCGCCCTGGCCCTTCTGTCAGCGCCGCACGCAGTGTGGCGCTAGCTTCTGGTTACCGACGCTCAGCGCTTCATGTTGGTGGTTTCCTGCAACATCTCGTCCACCGTCTGGATCACCTTGGCGTTGGACGAATAGGCGCGCTGGGTCTGAATCATGCTGGTCAGTTCGGCGGCGACATCGGTGGTCGACCCCTCCAGCGCATTGCCGACGATCTGACCGGTGGGGCCGTCACCGGCATTCCACAGAAACAGGGGGCCACTGGCAGCAGACACGCGGAAAGCCTGATTATCCAGCGCCTCCAACCCGTTGGGATTAGGCACATCGACAAGCGGCACCTGCGCGATCGTGCGGATCAACCCGGAATCGTAGGTTGCGCGAACATTGCCATTCGCATCCACCTCGACCCCGATCAGGGACTGAATGGGCGCGCCGTCACGTTCCAGCGCGACCGGCTCGAAACTGCTGGCCATCTGTGACAGCGCATCCGCCTGTCCGGGGCGCCCGAGATCGATCGCAATCTCCTGCCCATCCACATCAATCAGCAGCGCCCCGGTTGCCGGATCATAGGCGCCGCCCGGCGCCCCGGCAGCCTGCGTGACCGAGACGATACGGCCGGCATCGGGCATGCTGTCGGCAAAGGCAACGCTGTACTCGCCCAGCACGGCATTGCCATCAGCCGGGTTGGTGATCTGCAGCGTCCATGTATTCGAACTGCCGGTCGCCGGCACATCTGGTGTGAAACTGATGCCCAACCGCTCTGTGGTGCCGAGTGCGCTGTAATATTCCGTCGTCAGGGTACGTGCCGCGCCGTCACTGCCTGCGCGCGTTTCGGTGGCGGGCAGATTAACACGCAGGCGCATTTCAGTGGTGGGTTCCGGCGTAAAGCGGTCCCGGTTGATCTGGATCGGCTGCAGGCTGCCCATCGAGTCACGCGGCGGCGTGCCGATTGTACCGTCAGCGCCGGTCGGCCAACCCAGCAGGACCATCCCGGTTTCATTGCGCAAGATACCCTGCGAATCAGGCCGGAACGACCCGGTGGTCATCAGCATGAGCGGCATGTTGGCAGCGCCGCTGCCAATCGCGGCCTGTGTGGTGACCGGCAGAAAACCGCGCCCGTTCACCGCCAGGTCGGTTGCGTTTCCGGTGACCGTCAATGCGCCGTTTTCGCCAATCAGCCGCGAGTTTGTCGCGCGCACCCCGCCAGCCATATAGGCCCCGGTGCCCCCGCCAGAAAGCACCAGCGAATGAAACGAAGTCGTCAACCGCTTGTAACCGGCGGTGCCGGTATTGGCGATATTGTCCGAAATCGCCGACAAACGGGTGGCATTGGCGTTCAGACCGCTGATACTGGCGTTGAACGAGGAATAGAGCGTCGACATGCAAAGTCCTTTCGTGCCGCTGCGATCGTCATTCAGGCAGGTTGCACGAACGGTCTTAATGCGGGCCTAACGCATACCGGCCCGCATGGATTTTCCATCTCAACGGTTTTGGCGCAGCAGGATCACCTCCAGGCGGTTGTTCCGGCTTGCCATCGGATTGCGCACTGCCGGCTGCCGGTCGGCGTGGCCGGTCACCCTGTCCATGCGCGCCTGTGGCAGCCCTGCAGACTCAAGCAACTGGCGCATCCGTTCCGCACGGCTCAATGACAGGCTCCAGCTTGGATCACCGCGGTGCACGACAGTATAGCTGCGCGTGTGCCCTTCGATTGCGGCGGGATTGGCAACGAACTGCATGGCCTCTGCCAGAACCCCGGCGATGATCGGCAATATCGGTCGAGGCGTGTTGCTGTCAGGGTCGAACAAGGGGCTGTCCGGCAGATCGAAAACCTCGATCACAAGCCCTTCGTCGCTGCTGCGGGTCACAATATGGCGCAGCGCTTCGGTCATGATGGCGCTTTCACCCCCCAGGCCCCGCAACCGTTGCGCCAGTTCCTCGATCGATTCGGTCGGCGAATGACCGATTTCCTCGTCAGCGTCCGTGGCACCCGGCGCTGTGCCGGGGCCCATGTTGTCCGGCATCTGTATATCGTTGCCACCCAGCAAGCCGTCGCCCCCGGACGATATGCGATGCAGCGGAATCGACGGATTGAAATAATCCGCCAGCCCGCGCCGCTGTGATTCCGTTGTTGCGCCAAGAAGCCACATCATCAGGAAGAAAGCCATCATCGCCGTGACGAAGTCGGCATACGCCACCTTCCATGCCCCGCCATGATGGCCGTGCCCGCCAGAGACCTTCTTCCGTTTGATGATAACAGGCGCGGCATCGTTTTGCCGGCTCATTCCACCACCCGTTCTTTCACCCGCCTATCGGGATAAACGACAGGTGTGAAACAGCGGTTAATCGCCGTGGCGCCAGGGGTTCAACTGCGTCTATGCAAGACACAGACGCGCAGCAAACGCCCGGTGTAAATGCTGGATCAAAATTCCCCGGAAGTGCTGGCGCAAAATTTCCCACCTCGCGAGTTCGGCGATCAGCCGTGTAGATGATGGGCCCCTCCATTTTTCGGGGGCCGGCCGCGACGTTTGGGCGGCGGCGGCGGGGTGATGGTGGCGTGTGAGCGCGTGTGCTCGGGGATCAGGTCGGCGTGGTGGCGCAGCCGATAGCTGGCGCCTTCGATCTGGACCACGACGGCGTGGTGCAGGAGTCGGTCGAGCAGCGCGGTGGCGACGACTGGATCGCCGAAGATCTCGCCCCATTCCCCGAAGCCCCGGTTCGACGTCAGGATCATGGCGCCCTTTTCGTAGCGGGCGTTGACCAGTTGGAAGAACAGGTCAGCGCCGCCGCTGGTGATGGGCAGATGTCCTCGGCGATATGTCCGATCTTTGCCATCATCTCGTCACGCCGAAGGCGTGCCACTCATGCAGGGCGCGCCTCTGGCGCGACGCACTTGCCTTCTTGGTAGGGGTTTGTGCCCCTGTTTCGGTCAGGCGGCTCGCGCCGCCCGGAATTCCGTCTTGTTCGTCATCAGCGCATGGACCGTGCGCGCCATGCGGTTGGCCAGTGCGATCGCGGCCTGTTTGGGCTTCTTGCGCTGTAGGATCTTCCACAGCCAGTCTTCTCCGGCCTCACCCCGTCGGCGTGCGCTGACCTGTGCGATCGCGCCCAGATAAAGCAGTCGCCGCAGATACCTGTTGCCCAACTTGGAGATGCGCCCCAACCGTTCCTTGCCACCTGTAGAGAGTCAACGCCGACTGAACTTTCCCCAGAAGTGCCGAAGTAAAATTCCCCAGTTTCCGGGCGCGGTGATCAACCGCTTGGGTGATCGGCCCTCCCGTTTTTCGGTGGCCGTCCGCGGCGTTTCGGCGGTGGTGGCAGCATGAT
>JAFIED010000021.1 GCA_020832805.1 Pararhodobacter sp. | reverse complement strand
GGGGGGGGGGGGGGGGGGGGGGGGCGGCGCCGGGGGCCGGGGGGGTCCGGGTGCTCAAATCGACAACGGGGGGGGGGGCCCCCCCCCCTCGCCCGTATCGGGCGACTCCCCCCGGAGTATTTGAAGCAACGTGAAAGGCGTGTCTGCTGCCGGTGATCCGGGCCCGGTGTGGGGCGCGGCGGGCCGCGGGGGCGCTGTCTGGCACCCCGCCAGGCTGTTCGTCTGGCGGGGCGGGGGGCGGTCAGGCGGCGCGTTGTCCGGATTGCGGGCCGGGCTGCCCGGTTGTCTGTCCGCTTGAGGGGGGCGGGGCGGCCTTGAGGCGTTCCTTGACCTGTGCGACGATCCTGGCGTACTTGCCTGGCCTGACCGGCAGTTGCCATTCCAGGAAGCGTTGCAATGCCGGGATGGGGCTGCGCAGATCCTGCAGCAACTCGTCGATCTGATGCATCGAGAAGGGGATGATGTTGGTGCCGCGTGCGTGCTTGCCTTCGGAGCGTTCCTCCATCCAGCGCAGGCGGCGGTCGGTGGCAGCAAGCTGTTCCGCCTCGGAGGGCAGGCGCAGGTCGCCGGCCATATGCGCCGCAACCCAGAGCGCGCCGATTTCGGCCGAGAGCGGCGAGAAGAAGGACGAGTTGTAGCCGTTGAACAGAAGATTCGGCACGCCGATGGGCCGGATGCAGCGGTAGAGGCGGAAATTGCCGCGCGCGTCCAGGATGCGGGCCTGCATCTCGGCGGTGAAGAAGGGCATTTCCTGATGCCAGCCGGTGCCGCAGATGACGATATCGGCCGGGATGGTCTGGCCGTTCGACAGCACCGCGCGGCGCTGGCCATCGACGACCGCCAGCCGGTCGATGCGCGCGTCGCGGGCGATGGTGATGCGCCCGTCCTCGACCATGTCGAAGAAGCCGTCGGTGACCAGGCTGACGGTAGAGCGCGCAATGCGTTCGAAACTGCCCTTCGGTTCGACCCCGCGCTTTTTCAGCTTCAGCTGACGCGCGATGACGCCCTGCACCGAGCCGATCATCGAATTCCGGATGGGTTTACCCAAGCCGTGGAGGAATTTCTCGGTGCCTTTCAGCTCGATATAGGGAAACAGCGCCTCGCCCATGCGGGTCAGGAAAAGGTATTTGTAATTCAGCCGGTTGGCCAGCTTCTTTGGCATCTTCCAGATCAGTTCGCGTGCCACGACGGTCAGTTGCGCAGTGACCGGGGCCAGGGCGGCGGCGACATCGCAGGAGGACTTGCCGTAGCCCACGACCAGCACGTGCTTGCCGCGCGCATCGTCCAGGTTCAGGAATTCGGAGGAATGGCAGATCATGCCGCCGCTGTCGCGGAAGGCCTGCGCGCCCTCGAACTGCGGCACGGCGGGGGCCGAGAAAATGCCGTTGCAGACAACCAGCTGTTCGTAGCTTTCACGGCTTTCGCCGTCTGGCCCCTTTGCGGTGATCTGCCAGTGGCCGGCATCATTCTGCGTGGCCGAGGTGACTTCGGTCTTCAGGCGGATCAGGGGGAGGATGGCGAAGGTCTCGGCATAGCTGTGCAGATAGGCCTGCACCTGCTGGCCCGAGGGCCATTCGGGGTAGCTGTCCGGCATGGGGAAATCGGACAGGTGATAGGTGTCCTTGCCGTTCTGGGTGCTGACGCCGGGGTAAAGGCGCGTGGTGCTCCACACCCCGCCGACATCGGGGGCCTTTTCGAACACGGTCACGTCATGGCCCAGGTCACGCAGGGTGCGGGCGGTGGTCAGGCCGGCAAAGCCGGCGCCGATGATGGCAACTTTCATGTATGACTCCCTGTTTTCTATTTTATTCCATCAAAAGCGGGATGGCGGGCTCATTGCGTTCCGGCCCCATGGCCGTGTAGCCGCCATCGACGCGGATATCGGTGCCGGTGATGAACGCAGCCTCGTCCGAGCACAGGAACATCACGGCTGCCGCCACCTCTTCGGCGTCGCCGACGCGGCCCATGAGGTGAAAGGGCGCCGCAACCCGGTCGGTCTTTGCCCGGTCGCCGCCGGTCAGTTCGTCCATGATGTTCGACCAGGTCCAGCCCGGGCTGACGGCATTGACGCGAATGCCCTCGCCGGCCAGGTCCATTGCCTGGTTGCGGGTCAGTTGCAGGATCGCGGCCTTGGACACCGGGTAAAGCCAGCGCCCGGTCTGTGCGACACGGCTGGAAATCGAGCCGAAATTGACGATGGCGCCGCGGTTTCTGGCCAGTTCGGAACGGGCGGCCTGCATCAGCATCACAGAGCCCACGATGTTCACATCCAGGCTTTCCAGCCATTCGGCGCGGGTCGATTCGGCGCCGTTGTCCAGGTAGGAACAGGCGACATTGACCAGAAAGTCGATCCGGCCATGGCGTTGTTTCGTGGCCTCGACCAATGCCTTGATCTGGTCGTCGTCGCGCAGGTCGCAGGGTTGAAAGGCCACACCATCGGCCACCATGGCGTTGCCTGCCTCGGTGTTGATATCGGCCACGACCACCTGCACGCCATGGCTGCGAAAGGCGGCCACCACCGCCTGACCGATCCTGGTGGCGCCGCCGGGCACGATGGCTACCTTGCCGTCCAGTCCGCGCATGTGCATTCTCCCTTGTTGTTGCTTCGAGTTTGAAACGATCATGACAAGCCATGCGCTTTGCGCTATCCTGCAAACGACGCGTGTATCCGGTAAGCGAAGATGCCCTCGCAGATGCCACCGCCCCAGATGCCCCAGGCCCGCCCGGACAGGCACCGGGCCGGGGGGGCGGCTGTGCCGCTGGCGCGGTATCGGCTGTTTCGCTCGCGCGATCTGGACGAGGCGCGCGAACGGGTGGCGGCGGTTTTCTGCCCGCATCGTCTGGACAGTCTGGCCGCAAGGCGGCGGTTCGATGCCGCGCAGCACCATCTGCCGGGGCAGGGGCTTTCGCTGAACTATATCGATTACGGCGCGCGCATGCTGATCGAGCCGGGAGAACTGGGTGCGTTCTATCTGCTGCAGATCCCGCTGGAAGGGGGCGCGCATATCGTCCAGGGCACCGAAGGGTATGACAGCACGCCCACCCATGCCGCGCTGCTGAATCCGCATCGGCACACGCGCATGACATGGGCCGAGGGCACACGGCAGGTGCTGGTGCGGATCGACCGGGCGGTCCTGCAGGCACAGGCGGTGGCGATGCTGGGCCTGCCAGAGGGGCGGCCGGTCACCTTCAGGGGCGGTATCGACCTGCGCGCGGGGCCGGGGGCGGCGCTGCAGCGTTTCGTGCTGTGGCTGGTGGCCGAGGCAGATGCGGGGCGTGCCCCCATCGGGCAGGGGCTGATGGCGCGTGCGGTGGAAGAGGCGCTGATGGCCGGTGTGCTGGAGGCGGCGTTGCCTGAACGCGATGGCGCCGCAGCCGCGGTGGCGCCCGCGCGCCCGCGCCACCTGCGCCGGGCCGAGGCCTATATCGCCGCGCATCTGGACCGCCCGCTGACGCTGGGCGAGGTGGCGCAGGCCGCCGGTGCCAGCCCGCGCGCGCTGCAAGCTGCGTTCCGGGCGCACCGGGGCACCACGCCGCTGGGTTTCTGGCGCGATCTGCGGCTGGACGGGGCGCGCGCAGACCTGCAGGCGGGCGTGCCGGGCACCACCGTGACCGATGTGGCGCTGAATTGGGGGTTCCAGCATTTTGGCCGTTTCGCCGATGCCTACCGCGGCCGATTTGGCGAGTTGCCCAGCGAGACGCTGCGCCTGACGCATTGACGCGCCCTATTGGGCCAGGGCGCCCCATTGGCACGGGCCCGCCCGGTGCAAGGGGGGCACCGTGTGCAGACGGATTCATGCCGTGCAATCGGGCCTTCAGGCCTCGCTTGGCATTGCCGCGCGGGTTCTGGCCCGTTATGCACGCGCTTAGCCGGGATCGGCGCCAGGAACCGCAGCGGAGGACGCCATGACATCGCCCCAGGGCACCGCCCTGCATCGCCGCGTGCATGCGTATTATGTCCATTCCGAACGCGGCTATGACCGGTTTCTGGACGGGGCCAAGCATTTCGGCTTTCACCCCGAGGGGCAGCGCATTGACGAGGCACAGGCGCGGGGCCTTTTGCATGAACAGGTGATCGCCCGCGCCGGCATCGGACCGGGCGATCAGGTCCTGGACGCCGGCTGCGGGCAGGGCGTGGCGGCCTGCGATATTGCCGCGCGTACGGGCGCGCAGGTCGAGGGCATCACCATCGTGGATTTCGAGGTGCCCAAGGCCGAGGCGCGCGCCGCCCGGCTGGGCGTCAGCGCGGCAACCGGCTTTTCGGTGATGGATTACAGCGCCACGCGGTTCCCCGATGCCCGGTTCGACGCCATCTATACGACCGAGACCCTGTCGCATTCGCCCGATATCGACCGCACGCTGCGCGAGTTCTACCGTATCCTGCGACCCGGCGGGCGGGTGGCTTTCTTTGAATATTCGATTGCCGAGACGGCCGAGTTCACCCAGCGCGAATGGCTGTTGTTCGAGCGTATCGCCGAAGGCTCGGCGATGGTGGGGCTGCGCGCCTTTCGCCATGACCGCTTCGCCGGGCGGATGGCGGCGGCGGGGTTCGTCGATGCGGTGGAAGAGAACATCACCGCCAATGTGCTGCCCTCGCTGCAATGGCTGCGCCGCTTTGCGCGGCTGCCCTATTACCTGATCACCTGGCCGCTGGGGCGGCAGTACCGGAACCCCAATCGATCAGCCGCGGTGGTCTATTGCGCGATGGCCGAAAAGGGGCTGATTCGGTACAACGCCTATTCGGCGCGCAAACCGGGATAAGGGGGCGCCGCCGGGGCGGGGCGGTGGAAGTGCCTTGCAACAAGGCACTTGCAACGCGATTGCTTAATCGCGTCGGTTCCCTGCCGGTCTGCTGGTGCCGCCCCCATGCCGTTCGGGCGGGTTCAGCCCGTCAGCCGGTCAGCGCGCCTGGCCCGGCGTCAGGGTCAGCGCGGGGTCGTCGTTCAGGCGGCGGGTCAGGTCTGCGCTGTCAAGAGGCACGAAATTGGCCGCAGCCTCATGCACGACCAGCCGGCTCAGCGTATCGGGCAGCATCTTGCGCAACTCGCCCAGAACCTGCGGTTCGGCATAGATGGCCAGTTCACGAAAGGCCCCCTTGTGCTGGTGTTTCTCCAGCAGGGCAACCACCTCGCGTATCAGCCCGCGGGTTTCCTCGGCCACCGGATCAGAGCCGTATTCCATTGCCGAGCGCCGCGAACTGAACGAGGCAAAGCTGCGCCCGGGCCGGTCGGCCATGATGTCGCCCAGCTGTCTGGGTTCGATCTGGCGGGTAATTTCGCCCGGGGGGTGGTGGCGTCTTCATCAGGGCCCGGACGCCAGCCGATATGGCGCAGGATACGCGCATGGCTGGCGTTCATGACCAGGACCCAGAGCTTGCGTTTTTCGACAGGCACGAAATCCTCCTTGTGTCGGTCTGTGCGGGAAAACGGCTGCGGGGCATGCCGGGTTCCGTTGTCGGGGCCTTGCTCCGTCCCGCCTGTCCCTGCCCCCCTTGCCCCGCCGGCCCTTGCCGCGCCGGCCCCCCCGGGTCGTCACCGGCCGGGACGGCCCCCCCCCCCCCTCGCCGCAC
>JAFIED010000010.1 GCA_020832805.1 Pararhodobacter sp. | reverse complement strand
GGGGGGGGGGGGGGGGGGGGGGGGGGGGGGGCCCCCCCCCCCGGGGGCCCGGGGGGTGGACCGGGCGCGGGCAACTGGCTGTCAGATATCCAGAAACACCGTCTCACCCTCGCCCTGCAGACGAATATCAAAACGGTATTGCCCGTCTCCGAAGCGTTTTGCAATCAGGGTTTGCACCCTCTGGCGCTGTTCGATCCGGGCCAGCAGCGGGTCGGCGCTGTTATCCTCGTCCTCGAAATACAGCCGCGTCTGCAGCCCTACATTGATCCCGCGCGCGACGATCCATAACGAGACATGCGGCGCCTGCAACCCGCCCCCGCGCAGGGGAACGCGGCCGGGTTTGACCGTGCGCAGCGTATATTCCCCGCTTTGCCCGTCGGCGGCAAAGCGGCAAAAGCCATTCACCTTGGGATCGGCGCCGGGCTGGCCGGGAAAGCGCCCCTGCGCATCCGGTTGCCAGCTTTCGATCAGTGCATCGCGCAAGGCCCAGCCGGTGCCGTCGAAAACCGATCCGGTGATGGTGATGACCTGCCCCTGCGCCCCCTCCTCGATGGCGCGCTTGCCCAGATCCTCGGGATACATTCCCTCAAGCCCGGCAAAGCTGGGGATCAGCCCGATATGCACATAGGGTCCGCCCGTCTGCGACGCGCTTTCCGCCAGGACATCCAGTTTCTGTACCATCTCACATCCCCTCCGGCCGGTTTTCGAACATGGTCTGCCGCCGCCCGCGCAGCACGATGTCGAACTTGTACGCCAGGAAATCCAGCGGCCGGGCATGCGCCATGTCCAGCGGCGCCACCAGCCGGTCAAGGCTTGCGCGGTCCTTGATCGTGTTGGCAATGGGGCAAAGCGGGATCAGCGGGTCACCCTCGAAATACATCTGGGTGATCAGGCGCTGCCCGAAGCTGTGACCAAAGACCGACACGTGAATATGCATCGGCCGCCAGTCATTGGCGCGATTCGGCCAGGGATAGGCGCCGGGACGGATGGTCAGGAACTGGTAATGCCCCTGCGCATCGGTGATCGTGCGCCCGCAACCGCCGAAATTGGGATCGAGGGGCGCAAAATACGTGTCCTTGACATGCCTGTAGCGCCCGCCGGCATTGGCCTGCCAGATCTCGACCAGCGTGTGCGGCACCGGGCGGCCCAGTTCATCCAGCACGCGGCCATGCATCAGGATGCGCTCGCCCACCGCCGGCGCGGCACCTTTGGTCCAGTTCAGGATCAGGTTGTTGTCCAGTGCGCCCAGTGTGTCATGACCAAAGACGGGCCCGGTTTCCTCGCTGGGCGTGGATTCCATCGACAGCAGGGGCAACGCGGGCGAGCGGGCGACAGAGGTCTTGTAATCGATATCGCAGGCAACCGGATGGACTGCCCGGTTGCGCGGAATCAGCGGGCCGGCATCGGCGCCGGTGGCATCAGCTGGCATCGTCATGGCTGGCTCTCCTCTCTCTCGGGCGCGGCGTCGATCTCGGCCCAGACAGACTTGGCGATCTTGATCGCGTGGTTGGCGCGTGGCACGCCGGCATAGATGGCAACGTGCTGAAAGGCCTCCATCACGTCGCGCCGGCTGGCGCCGGTCCGGGCGCAGGCACGCACATGCATGGCGATTTCCTCATGGTTGCCCAGCGCCGCCAGCAGCGCCAGCGTCAGCATCGAGCGCTCGCGCGCACTGATCGCATCCGAGGCCCATACGGTGCCCCACGCCGCCTCGGTGATGAGGCCCTGAAACGGCTCGTCCAGCATGGTCTTGGCCGCTTCGGCGCGGTCGACATGGGCGTTGCCCAGCACCCGGCGGCGCGTGGCCATGCCCTGCATGTATCTGTCGGTCATCTTTTCCCCCGCCTGGCCGTCAATAGGGCAGGCCCGTGTAGTTACGTGCCATGGCCGCTTGGGCAGATTCAAGGGTTTCAAGCTGATAAAGCTCTGCTTCCTGGATCTTCTGGTCAAAGTCGTCCTGGCCCGGGAACCGGTGCAGGATCGAGGTCATCCACCACGAAAACCGCATGGCCCCCCAGATGCGGCGCAAGGCACGGTCAGAGTAGCCATCAAGCGCGGCTGCATCGCCACCAAAGGCCGCCTGCAGCGCCTCGAACAGGTAATGCACGTCCGATGCCGCCAGATTCAGCCCCTTGGCACCCGTCGGCGGCACGATATGCGCGGCGTCGCCCACCAGAAACAACCGCCCCCAGCGCATGGGTTCGGTGACAAAGCTGCGCAGGGGCGCAATGGATTTCTCGATCGACGGGCCGGTTTCCATGCCCTCGGCCACCTTTGCGGGCAGGCGGCGGCGCAACTCGTCCCAGAATGCCTGATCGGTCCAGTCCTCGACCTTGTCGGACAGCGGCACCTGCAGATAATAGCGCGACAGTTGCGGGTTGCGCATCGAGGCCAGCGCAAAGCCGCGCGGATGGTTAGCGTAGATCAGCTCTTCCGCCGCCGGGGCGGTACGCGACAGCACGCCCAGCCAGCCAAAGGGATAGACGCGTTCATACTCGGTGCGCCTGTCTGCCGGGATCGACTGGCGGCTGATACCGTGAAAACCGTCACAGCCCGCCACATAGTCGCAATCCAGCCGATGGCTGCGCCCGTCCTTTTCATAGGTCACATACGGGGCATCGGTCGTCAGGTCATGCAGGGCGACATTCTGCGCCTCGTGCACGATCGTCGCGCCGATGGCATCCTGCGCGGCATACAGGTCCTGCGTGACCTCGGTCTGACCGTAAACCATGACGGTTTCGCCCACGCGCGCCTTGAAATCGACGCGGAACATGCCATTGACGGTGGACAGGTTCGTACCGTCATGGATGATCCCCTCGTTGTCCATCCGTGCACCACAGCCGGCGCGGCGCAGCAGGTCGGTGCAGCCCCGTTCCAGCACGCCGGCGCGAATGCGGCCCAGCACATAGGAACGCGTCTGGCGTTCCAGCACCACCGTTTCGATGCCTGCACGGTTCAGCAGTTGCGACAGCAACAGCCCCGACGGCCCGCCCCCGATGATGGCTACCTGTGTGCGCATGGTTTTCTCCCTGTTTCCGTGGCTGGTAATCCTAAGACATGAATGCGCCATTTGAATGGATGATCCCGGCATTCTTTGGTATTATCCAGACATGGATACCACCCAGCCCATCCCCGCCTTTGCGCTGTATGGCGAGGGGCGCGGCTTTCCCGATGTGCTGCATTGCGAACGCATCGCAGACCGTGCAGGCCTGCATGAATGGCAGATCGCCCCCCACAGACACCCCAACCTGCACCAGTTTTTCCTGATCCGGCGCGGCGCGGCCTGGGTCACGGTGGACGGGCGCGCGCGCGATCTGGCGCTGCCGGTGCTGTTGTCGATCCCGGCCTGGGTGGTGCATGGCTTCCGCTTTGCGGCCGGCACCGAAGGGCATGTGCTGACCGTACCCATGACCGAGTTGCCGGAAATCTTTGGCGATGGCAGCGCGCTGGCACCCGCCCTGTCGCATTGGGGCAGCGCCGCGGCCGATACGGCACTTGATGCCCTGTTCGAGGCCGTGATCACCGAGCGCGGCAGGCAAGATGCCGCGCGCGCGCCGATGCTGCGCGCGCTGGCCACGCAGATTGCCTGCCACGCTGCCCGCGCCATGGCCGGGGCCGCGCCAGAGCCCACGCGCTATGAACGCCACATGCAGGCCTTTGATGCGCTTTTGCGCGAAAACCTGCGTCATCGCTGGACGCTGTCAACCTATGCCCGCGCGCTGTCCGTCTCGCCCACGCATCTGAACCGGGTGGTGCGCGCCCAGACCGGCCAGTCGGCTGCCCGCCATATCGAGGCGCGCCAGTTCCAGGAGGCCTGCCGCCTGCTGGCCTATACGCGGATGAACGTGGCAGAGATCGGCTATGCGCTGGGTTTTGACGATCCGGCCTATTTCTCGCGCGCCTTTCGCCGCCAGACCGGCGAGACCCCCACAGGCTATCGCAAGCGCTTGTCAGGCACCGACCTGCCCGCGGGCAATAGCGTTCAATACCCGGATGCGGGCAAGGTCAGCGCGCGCCACAGCGCCAGCGCCTGCACCGTCTCGGCCACGTCATGCACGCGAATGATCTGTGCGCCCTGCCCCGCAGCGGCCAGCGCCACGGCAAGCGACCCCGGCATGCGCGCGCCGGCCGTGGGGACCCCCGCCCGCGGGCCGCGGGAGGGTTTGGGCGCGGCCCCCCACACCACCGGCGCCCCCCGGGGATGGAACAGCGCCAACTCCGG
>JAFIED010000299.1 GCA_020832805.1 Pararhodobacter sp. | reverse complement strand
AAAAAGCGGAAACAGGCTTTCCGGCCGCCCGCTCATGCGCCGATCAGGGCCAGCCAGGCGTCTTCGTCGATGACCTTGACGCCCAGTGCCTCGGCCTTGGCGGCTTTCGAACCGGCCCCCTCGCCCGCCACCAGCAGGTCGGTCTTGGCCGAGACCGAGCCCGCCACCCGCGCGCCCATGGCCTCGGCCCGCGCCTTGGCCTCGGCGCGGGTCATGCGGGTCAACGTGCCGGTAAACACCACCGTCAGCCCGCTGACGGCGCTGCCCTCGGCCTGTGGGCGTTCGGCATCCGTTATATCCAGATGCGCCACCAGCGCATCGATTGCCGCGCGTTCTGCCGGGTTGGCAAAGGCATCGATCAACGACTGCGCCATGACCGGGCCAATGCCATTGATATTCGTCAGCTCGGCCAGCGCGGCATCGGCGGGCCCGGTCAGGCAGGCATGAACCGCAGCCCAGGTGCCGAAATGGCGCGCCAGAAGCTGGGCGGCATTCTCGCCTACATGGCGGATACCCAACGCAAACAGAAACCGGTGCAGCGCGATGGTGCGGCGGGCTTTTATCGCGCGAAACAGGTTGTCGGCTGATGTCTCGCCCCAGCCGGGGCGGTTCTTCAGCCGGGCCAGGCCGGCGCCATCGCGTTCGGCCAGGGTAAAAATATCGGCGGGCTGGCGTATCGCCAGTTGTTCGTCGGCAAAGAACATCTCGATCTGTTTTGCGCCCAGACCCTCGATATCAAAGGCGGCGCGGCTGACAAAATGCTTCAGTCGTTCCACCTGCTGCGCCGGGCAGACCAACCCGCCGGTGCAGCGGCGCACCGAATCGCCCGGCTCGCGCACAGCGGGAGAATGGCATTCCGGGCAGACCTGCGGAAAGTCATAGGGGGCGGCGGCATTTGGACGGGCAGAAAGGTCGATATCGGCGATCTTGGGAATCACATCGCCCGCCCGGTAGACCTGCACGCGGTCACCGATGCGGATGTCCCGGCCGTCGCGGATGGGCGCGCCGCGCGAATCCGTGCCGGCGATGTAGTCCTCATTGTGCAGCGTGGCGTTCGATACCAGTACCCCCCCGACGTTGACCGGCCGCAAACGCGCCACGGGCGACAGCGCACCGGTACGCCCGACCTGAATGTCGATTCCTTCCAGCACGGTCCAGGCGGTTTCGGCGGGAAACTTGTGCGCCAGAGCCCAGCGCGGCGTGGTCGAGCGGAAACCCAACCGTTCCTGCAGTGTCAGATCGTCGACCTTGTAGACCACGCCGTCGATATCGTAACCCAGATCGGCCCGTGTTGCCTCGATCTGGCGGTAATGCGCGATCAATGCCTGGGGCCCATCGCACAACCGGGTCAGCGGGTTGATCGTGAAACCCAGCGCACGCAACCGTTCCAGCGCCTGCATTTGCGTTTCGGCCAGGGGCGATGACAGCGCCCCCCAGCCATAGGCAAAGAAACTGAGCGGGCGGCTGCGCGTGATCCTTGGGTCAAGCTGGCGCAACGAGCCGGCAGCAGCGTTGCGGGGGTTGGCAAATGTCCGGTTGCCGGCCTCAGCGGCACGGGCATTCAGGCGCTGGAAATCACCATGCCGCATATACACCTCGCCCCGGATTTCCAGCACTTCGGGGACATCGGCAAGGGTCTGGGGGATATCCGCCAGGGTTCGGGCATTGGCCGTGACATCTTCGCCCGTCTCGCCGTCGCCGCGGGTGGCGGCATGCACCAGCCGCCCCCCTTCGTAGCGCAGCGACAGCGAAAGACCGTCTATCTTTGGCTCTGCGGTATAGCGGATCACCTGATCGGCGGGCAGGCCAAGATAGCGGCGGATGCGCGCGTCGAATTCTGACACCTCGTCAGGGGTAAAGGCGTTGGCCAGCGACAGCATGCGCCGGGCATGTCGGATCTTGCCAAACCCCTCGGCCGGGGCGGCGCCAACACGGTCGCTCGGACTGTCGGTGCGTTTCAGCGCGGGAAAACGGTTCTCGATCTCGGCGTTGCGGCGCTTCAGCGCGTCATAGGCTGCGTCGCTGATCTCCGGGGCGTCATGGCCGTGATAGGCGGTGTCGGCGCGCGCGATGGCCTGCGCAAGCCGGTTCAGCTCTGCCGCAGCGGCGGCTTCGTCCAGAGTGTTGACAGGGTCATGTCCGGCGTCAATGGCCATCGGGTTCTGGCTGGACCGTTTCGGCACGGGCGGGTCACCCGGCACCTGACCCGTTCCGTTGCGCTGATCGGAAGCCTTGGCAGATGGGTCCGTCGCCGGTGTTTCATCCTCTTGCGCATCGTTCATCGGTCAGCCCTGCCACCCTTCCTGCCGTCACCCCTTGGTGCGGTCTGTGTCTGGATGAGAGTGATAGGCGGGTGGGCGGCACAGGTCCAGTCCGGCGATCGGTCAGCCTGACGGGGGCAAGACGGCGCGTTCAGGCACTGATCGCCTTGATCACCGGCGCCACGCCCTGTGCCACGGGATCACGCAGCACATAACCGCGCCCCCAGACCGTTTCGATGTAATTCTCGCCCCCTGTCGCCTCTGACAGTTTCTTGCGCAGTTTGCAGATGAACACATCGATGATCTTCAATTCCGGCTCGTCCATGCCACCATAAAGATGATTCAGAAACATCTCTTTGGTCAGCGTCGTGCCCTTGCGCAGGCTCAGCAATTCCAGCATCTGGTATTCCTTGCCGGTCAGATGCACCGCCTTGCCATCTGCCTCGACCGTCTTGGCATCCAGATTCACCGAAATCATCCCGGTATGGATGATCGATTGCGCATGTCCCTGGCTGCGCCGAATGATGGCATGAATCCGCGCAACCAGTTCATCGCGGTGAAACGGTTTGGTCAGATAATCGTCCGCGCCGCCGCCAAACCCTTTCAATTTGGTTTCCGTGCTGTCCTCGCCCGTCAGGATCAGGATCGGCGTGTCGATCCGCGCCAGCCGGATCTGGCGCAGCACATCCAGCCCGGTCATGTCCGGCAGATTCAGATCAAGCAAGATGAGATCGTAATCATAAAGCTTGCCAAGTTCGACAGCTTCTTCGCCCATGTCGGTACAATAGACATTGAAATTGGCGTGCCCCAGCATCAGTTCGATGCTGCGCGATGTTGTGGGGTCGTCTTCAACCAAAAGGACGCGCATGGGCGTGGCCTCCGTATTAACCTCGATCCATGTCGACCATGACCGTGATTCGTTAACTCTCGGTTACCGGAGCCTTAAACAAACACTTTCTACTTATGATTGTCTATAGCGTTGCAATGCCGTCACTTTCAGCGCGTCAATGCCGTGTCGCTGTACCGCGCTGCACCAGGAATCGAACTCTTCCGCGCTCAGGGCATAGCGTTCCAGCGCTTCTTCCAGCGGCATAAGCCCATGTTCGACAGCCTGTACGACAATGGCCTTTCGGCTCGCCACCCAGCGGCGGGTACTGGCGGGCGGCAGGTCGGCCCGGCTGATAATGGTACCATCGTGCAGCGTTACGGACCGGGGCCCGTCGACTTTTCTGATAAACATGGGGTTCACCCTTTCCTTCATCCCGGCGAAAGGGTGGCAAATGTGACTTAACGGCGGGTTGAGGCCGGCCTGCTGGCGGGGTTGAGAGTACGGAGGATTTTCCTATATTTCGTCGCAATCCGCTGTTAACGGTCAGCACCCTTGCCATGAACGGAGCCCCCATGCCGCGCGATCTGGGCGTGAACTCTCTGGGCTTTGCCAAGCCCCCTTCGGAAACCCGCGTGGTGGTTGCCATGTCGGGCGGCGTCGATTCATCGGTCGTGGCGGCCGAACTGGCGCGCGAAGGCTATGATGTGGTGGGCGTGACCCTGCAGCTTTATGACCACGGCGCGTCGCTTGCCCGGAAAGGGGCGTGTTGTGCCGGGCGCGATATTCACGATGCCCGCCGCGTTGCCGAGGCGATGGGCTTTCCGCATTACGTGCTGGATTATGAAAACATGTTCCGCGAGGCGGTGATCGACGAATTCGCCGATGCCTATCTGGCGGGTGCAACGCCCGTGCCCTGCATCCGATGCAACGAGCGGGTAAAGTTCCGCGATCTGCTGGAAACAGCGCGCGATCTGGATGCCGATTGCATGGCGACGGGCCATTACATCCAGCGCCGCATGGGGCCGGCGGGGGCAGAGCTGCACATGGCCGCCGATCCGGCGCGCGACCAGTCGTATTTCCTGTTCTCCACGACCGCCGAGCAACTTGACTACCTGCGCTTTCCGCTGGGCCATCTGGCCACCAAGGCGGAAACCCGTGCCCTGGCCGTGCGGCATGGGCTGGCTGTGGCCGACAAACCGGACAGCCAGGATATCTGCTTTGTTCCCAATGGCGACTATGCCTCGGTGATTCAGAAACTGCGCCCGGGCGCTGCCGACCCGGGCGACATCGTGGATATGGACGGCCAGGTCCTGGGCACGCATGCCGGGGTGATCCACTACACCATCGGTCAGCGACGGGGTTTGGGCATCGGCGGTCTCAGCGAGCCGCTTTATGTGGTGAAACTGGACCCGCAGGCGCGGCGCGTCGTGGTGGGGCCAAAGGCCGCGCTGTCTACCCGCGTCGTGCCGGTGCGCGAGATCAACTGGCTGGGCGATGCGCCCTTTGACAGCCGCAGGGAATGGGCGCTTTCGGTGCGCATCAGATCCACCCGACCACCGGCCGAGGCGATTGTCCGCCCCACCGGGCCCACCACCGCAGAGGTGGAGCTGTTGACACCCGAGGAAGGCGTCAGCCCCGGCCAGGCCTGCGTGTTCTACGAATCCGGGGGCACACGCGTATTTGGCGGCGGCTGGATCTGGCGCGGGGCCTGACCCCGCGCCGCCTGCCCCGGGGCGCCTGCCCCGCGCCCGATACCGCGCCCTGCCAGAAAATCCAGCACCGACCGCGCCGCACGCAGCCCCGGCGGCGTGCCGCCACGGCCCAGTCGTACCATCGTCAGATCCATTGCCTGCAGCTGTGCCGCGCGCGCCTCTGGCGTCGCCAGCAACGGTACCAGGGCTGCGGCAATGGGCTGAGGTTGGCACTTTTCAAGCAAGAACTCCGGCACGACGCGCGTATCGGTCACCAGATTGATCAGCGTCGCGGTATCGACCCGCGCAAGGCGCCGGATCAGGAAACGCGTAAGCGGATTGAAATCATAGGCAATCACCATCGGCACCCGGTTGGCGGCCAGTTCCAGCGATACGGTGCCCGATGCCGCCAACGCCACATCGGCGGCGGCAAAGGCCGCGCGCTTTGCCTCGACAGGGCCTTGCGCCCCATCCAGCACCAGCGGCGCCCCCGGCCAGCCGGCGGTCAGGGCGCGCACCGTGTCGGTCAATGCGGCGGTGGTGGGCACCACCACGCGCACTGCCGGGTGCTGCGCTACCACCTGGCGCAGCGCGGCGCCGAAAACAGGCGCCAGCCGTTCGACTTCGCCCCGCCGGGACCCGGGCAGAACCAGCAGCAACGGCGCGGCATCAATACCGTGGCGGGCGCGGAAATCCAGCGCCTGCGTCATGCTGGCCAGCGGCTCGGCAACCACAGGATGACCCACGAAATCGCATGACATGCCGGCGGCCTGCATATAGGGCGGCTCAAAGGGCAGAAGCGCCAGCACATGATCGACCAGCGGCGCCATCCGGGCCGCCCGCCCGGGCCGCCACGCCCAGACCGAGGGCGCGACATAGTGCACCGTGGGCAGTTCAGGCAGCAGGCGCCTTGCCTGTGCCAGCACGCGCAGGCAGAAATCAGGGCTGTCGATGGTGATCACGACATCGGGTTTCGCCGCGGCGATGGCGCGCGCGGTCTCGGCGATCCGGCGCTTGAGCGCGAAATAGCGCGGCAAGACCTCGGCCAGCCCCATGATCGACAATTCGTCCATCGGAAAACGCGAGCGCAGACCCTGCGCCGCCATCTCTGGCCCACCGATGCCATCAAAGCGGCAACCGGGCGACAGCGTTTTCAGCCCGGCCATCAGCGCGGCGCCCAGCCGATCGCCCGATGCCTCGCCGGCGATCAGGAAGATGTTCACGCCATCGCCCACAGGGCAATGCCCGCCGCATCGGCCTGTGCCAGCACCGCCGCGCGCGACAGGATCACCACCGCACCTGCCTCGATGGCGATGCCGGTCAGCCCCGCGCGCTGCGCCGCGGCCACGGTATGCGGGCCAATGGCGGGCAGGTCGACGCGCAGATCCTGCCCCGGCTTGGCGCGCTTGACCAGAATGCCGCCCTTTTCAGGCCGCCGCGACGGGCGGTTCAGCGCGGTGAATTCAAGCATCGCGTCGGTGCCATACAGGGATTCCACAGCCAGACACAGGCCAGAGGCCACCACGCAACCCTGCCCCACATCGACCGCGCCCAATGCCTGCAAAATCGCCAGACCACGCGCAGCATCGGCGGTTTCCGCCGCTTTGGGGGCCCGGTCAGTCAGCGCCCCCTCATCGGCCAGCAGGGCCGGCGCCACATCGGCCACGCCGACCACCGACAAGTCATGATCCTCGATCACGCCGATCAACGCGCGCAACAAGGCGTCGTCGCCCTGCTGCAGCGCGGGCAAGACGCGGGGCAGGAACGACACGGTTGCCGGGTCGAACATTGCCGGGTCCAGCGCCGGGCGGTGCATCGCGCCAGCAAGCGCCACATGGGTGATCCCGTCGTCGGCCAGCGTGCGCAGAAAGGGCGACAGGCGCTCTAGCCGAAAGGCGCGATCAACCGTCACACCCTCGGGGTGCAGACCCTCTGGCGCACAGATCACCGGCGCCACGTCCTGCGCGGCTGTCCATGCCTGTGCCATTGCCGACGGCAATTGCCCCTGCCCCGTGATGATCGCCAGCCGCGTCATGCCACCCTCCTTTACTGACCCGTGTTGCAGCCTCGCCATTGGCCTGCGTTACTGCGGCTTCAGAAAGGAACGGTCCGAGGCTGCAAGGATGAAATCGGTGATCTCGCGCACATGGGCGCTTTCGGTCTCGTCAGCCAACCGGCGTGCGCGGTCCAGGAAGCTGCCCTCGCCCTGCGCCAGCATCTGATAGGCCGCCCGCAGAGCCGTGATCTCGGCGCGCGGCACACCGCGGCGTTTCAGCCCCACCAGATTCAACCCTTCCAGTGCCCCGCGCGGCGCTTGCACCAACCCGTGCGGCATCACATCATTGGTAACCATCGTCACCGCGCCGATGATCGCGCCGCGGCCGATGCGCACGAACTGATGAATGCCGGACAGCCCGCCAATGATGACATTGTCGCCGATCACGCAATGACCGGCCACCGCTGCCTGATTGGCCATGATCACCCCGTTGCCGACCCGCGCATCATGGCCCACATGCGCACCGGTCATGAACAGGCAATCATCGCCAACTTGCGTGACACCGCCACCACCCGCGGTGCCGGCATTCAGCGTTGCCCCCTCTCGGATGCGGCAGCGCGCGCCCACGATCAACCGCGTGCGCTCGCCCGCGAACTTCAGATCCTGCGGCACCTCGCCCACACAGGCAAAGGGAAAGATCACGGTTTCGGCGCCAATCTCGGTCACTCCGGTGACCACGGCATGCGACTTGACCTCGACCCCCTCGCCCAGCACCACCTCGGGGCCGATCACCGAAAAGGGGCCGATCTGGCAGTTGGGGCCGATACGGGCGCCGGCCTCGACAACGGCAGAGGGGTGGACCCTTGCGCTGGGATCGACGGCCATGCCGATCAGCCCCCGCTATTGCCGTTACGGTCGATCATGGCCATGAATTCGGCCTCGGCGGCGACATCCTCGCCCACTCTGGCAGTACCGGAAAATTTCCAGATCTTGCTGGAGCCGCGCAACACCTTGACCTCCAGCATGACGACATCGCCGGGCACGACCATGCGCCGGAAACGCGTCTTGTCGATCGACATGAAATAGACCAGCGGCTCGCGGTCGACCAGATCAAGCGTCAGCCCCACCAGCACCGCCGCCGTCTGGGCCATGGCCTCGATGATCATGACACCGGGCATCACCGGCTTTGCGGGGAAATGACCCTGAAAATGCGGCTCGTTGAAGGTGACATTCTTGATGCCGGTTGCGCCTTCGTTCAACCGGATGTCCTGCACCTTGTCCACCAGCAGGAAAGGATAACGATGCGGGATGATGCGCTGGATCAGCGCCAGGTCGGCCTGGGTGGTGCCAGACCAGTCGCGCGCAGGCACGGGGGCTGGCACGGGGGCGGTATCGGGCATCGGGGTCTCCAACGGCAACTGCGGGCGCCGATCAAGACGCGCCACGGGGTCGACGTTGCCTAACAACTCTGCCAATGCTCGGCAAGCCTTGCCGCCGCGCGGGTCGCGCGACGACGGGCGAAGCCAGCAGGAGGCAAGGGCATGCGGCGCAAGGCGGCAATCATTGGCGGCGGGGTCATCGGCGGGGGATGGGCCGCGCGATTTCTGCTTAATGGCTGGGACGTCGTGCTGTGCGACCCCGATCCGGACGCAGCCAGAAAAGCCGGCGCAGTGCTGGACAATGCCCGCCGCAGCCTGCCCGCCCTTTATGACAGGGCGCTGCCGGAGGAGGGCACGCTTGCCTTTAGAGACGACATCGCAGCCGCCGTCAGTGGCGCCGATTGGGTTCAGGAAAGCGTGCCCGAGCGGCTGGACCTGAAACACGCCGTGCTGGCACGGATCACGGCGCATGCCGGGTCACAGGCGATCATCGGCTCGTCCACCTCGGGCTTTCGACCCGCGCAGCTGAACGCCAACGGCGCGCGTGCCGTGGTCGCACATCCGTTCAATCCGGTCTATCTGCTGCCGCTGGTCGAACTGGCGGGCGATCCCGCGCTGTGCACCCGCGCCGCCGATATCCTGCGCGGGATCGGCATGTACCCCCTGACGCTGAGACGCGAGATCGACGCCCATATCGCCGACCGTCTGCTGGAGGCGGTGTGGCGCGAAAGCCTGTGGCTGGTCAGGGACGGGATCGCCACCACCGCCGAAATCGACGATGCCATCCGCATGGGTTTCGGGCTGCGCTGGGCGCAGATGGGCCTGTTCGAGACCTACCGCATCGCCGGGGGAGAGGCAGGCATGCGGCATTTCCTGGCACAGTTCGGCCCGGCGCTGGAATGGCCCTGGACCAGGTTGACCGATGTGCCCGATTATGACGATGCGCTGGTCGACCTGATTGCCGGGCAGTCTGATGCGCAATCCGGTCACCTGGACATCCGGGCACTGGAACGCCTGCGCGACGACAACCTGGTTGCCATCCTGCGCGCATTGAAGGCCAATGACCATGGTGCGGGGCAAGTACTGCGCGCCCATGAGGCCCGGCTGCCGCAACCTGAAACGGCGGCCGAGCCGATAACGCTGCAGATTCAGGTGCCGGCCAGCTGGACCGACAGCAACGGGCACATGAACGAAAGCCGGTATCTGGAGGCAGGCTCGGCAGCCACCGACCGTTTCATGGCACTGATCGGTGCCGATGCGGCCTATATTGCCGGGGGGAAAAGCTATTTCGCGGTCGAAACCCATATCCGCCATCTGGCCGAGACACATGAGGGCACGCGCATTCACGCCCGGACCCGGCTTCTGGGTCATGAAGGGCCAAGGCTGCACCTGTTTCACCGCCTGTTGCGGCAGGACGGCACGCTGCTGGCAACCGTGGAAACACTATTGCTGCATGTTGACCTGACCAGCCGCAAGACCTGCCCGCCAGCGCCTGCCTTGCTGGCGGCGTTGGCAGACATGGCCCGCGCACAGGCCGGCCTGCCCGCCCCCGAGGGCGTGGGCCGCGCGGTCGGCGACAAGCCCGCGGCAAGCTGAGCACCCCCATCAAAAGGGGCGCGCCGGCGTGGCCTGCGAGACAAAGGCACGATGCCCTGCCTGCTCAGTCCCTGTCCTGCTCAGTCTTTCAGCACCGTTGCGCCAAGCTCGGCCAGCAAGCGGTCAAACCATGCCCGGTCGCCCGGGTCGACGGGCTGGTGGCGCGGATAGCGGGGCGCGGCGCGATCGTTGACAATCGGCACGTCCCAGCCGTCGGTGGTGTCGACAAACCGCATGACCCCATCGCGGCCGAACTCGCGCAGATAGCCCTGGAACACCACATCGACATAGGACAGCAGGATCGGTTGCCTGCCGTCCGGCCCGGTCCAGTCAGAGCGGGGAACGGCATAGATCTGCGCCTGTGTCACGCCGGCCGCCACCCCATCGGGTTCCGGTTGCAGCCCGGTGCCGGCACAGGTACGCGCATAGCCTGCCTCGCGCAGATCCAGCGCCTGCCAGTCACCGCCGGGGACCTGGGCCACCAGGCCGTCGATGCGGCTGTCGGCACAGGGCACGGCGGTCAGAAAGGGCACACCGCGCCCGGCACTGTGCCGCCAGGCACGCCGCCAGCCGGTGACACTGGCACGAAAGGCATGTCCGTAGCCATGCGTGGCGCGGTTGACCAGAGAGCCATAGCCAAAAAAGAACGGATCGCTCATACCGTTGTGCTTCCTTTTTTCGGGCGCCTGTGCCGGGCATTCCTGCCGTATCGCGCACCGATGGGCAAGGGATTGGCCAGGCGTCCACGCCGGGGGGCAACGCACGAACCTCGCGCATCACTGCAGACAGATCGTCACCCGTGAGCCGCCCCTGTCCAGCACCTCATGGCAGCCGAAAAGCGGCGTGAAGGGCGCGCATGTACCGGACCGGGCAAGACACTGCCCTTCGCAATCGGTTTCACGCGTGCAGCGGCGGCCGGAATCACGGGTCTGGCGCATACAGTCGTAAATGCCGCTGCGGCCCCGCTGCACCAGTTGCCCGCCATCGCGTTCACAGGCCGTTTGCCGGTCGCGCAGAACCGGTGGCAGGGGCGTCGGCGCAGGCATGAAATCACGCATGTCGACGGCGCGTGCAGTGTCGGGTTCCTGCGGTGCGCCGGCACTGCCCGAATCGGGGCTGCTCGCCTCGGCACCGCCCGCTTCGGCACCGCCCGCTTCGGGGCCGCCCGCGTCGGCAATATCGGCGTCGGTGACCTCCGCGCCATCCTCATCGGCGGCGCCCGCAGGCAGGTCAGTGGCTGCCACCGCATCCGGGGGCGGGGCTGCATTGCCATTGCCCCCACCCAGACAGCCGCCCAGGGTCAGGACCAGCAGCGCGGGCAGCAGCAGGGAATACAGGCGCCCGGTCATCAGGCCGTCAATAGGGCATCGGATGCAGGCGGTGCATCTCGTCGATGGCCTCGGCCAGTTCCTCGGGCAGTTCCATGGTCAGCGCCGGCAGTTGCACGGCCAACTGCTCTGTCGTGGTCGCGCCCAGAATGGGAACCGTCGGCACCGGGCGCGAACGGCACCAGGCCAGCGCCCTCTGCACCGGGTCCATTGACCATTCGCGCGCCAGCCCCAGGTACCCCGACACGGCCTCGAATACCCGCGGCGTGATGCGGCCGCCCAGATCGGCGCGGATCGACCGGCGCGAGCCCTCAGGGATCACACCACCGGCGTATTTCCCGGTCAGCAGCCCCGCGGCCAGCGGCGAGAAAGCCATGAGCGTCACCTCTTCCAATGCGCAAAGCTCGGCCAGATCGGTATCGAATGTCCGGCACAGCAATGAATATTCATTCTGCAGGCTGACGGCGCGGGGCAGGTCGTGCGTCTCTGCCAGCGCCAGCCATTGTGCCATGCCCCAGGCGGTTTCGTTCGACAGGCCCAAATGGCAAATCTTGCCTTCGTTCACCAGTGCCTGCGCCTCGTGCAGTATCGCCAGCATATCCGCGCGCAGTGCCCCGGCGTCAGCCTGCGGCGGCTGAAAGGTCCAGTTTTGCCGGAAATGATACGAACCCCGGTCCGGCCAGTGCAACTGGAAGACATCGATCACGTCACAGCGCAGCCGGGCCAGCGCGGCCTCGACCGACTGGCGCAGCCGCGCAGGGGTAATCGGCGGTGCCCCGCCATCGATCACGGCGCTGCCCTTGCCGGTTACCTTGGTGGCGATCACCAGCCCCTCGCGCCCGCCGCGTGCGGCGATCCATTCGCCGATGATTTCCTCGGTCCGGCCAACGGTTTCGGCGCTGATCGGGTTGACCGGGTACATCTCGGCGCTGTCGATGAACGTCACGCCATGCTCGCGTGCCATGTCGATCTGTCGGTGTGCCTCGGCCACCGGGGTCTGGGTGCCCCAGGTCATGCTGCCCAGACAGAAGGCCGACACTGACGGGCCGCTTTGGCCCAGACGGCGGGCGGCGCGCGGGACTGATGGCATGAGAAGCTCCTTTCTGCGGGCAAGATGGCGCGGGTGGCGGCGAATGGCAAGGGCGGGAAGATTGAGAACATAAAAAGAACATGCTACGGTTCACGCATGCCCGACACCGACGATTCGCCCCCTGAAACCAAGCTTTCTGCCGCGGAACGGCTGGCCCAGGCCCAGGCTGCCCTGCGCGCGCTTGAAGGGGCAGAGGGCGGCCGCACCGGCAGGGCGCAATGCGCGCGCCCTGCCCCGCTGTGCCCGCTGGCGCCGATGACGCGGCCGTTGACGACCTTGCAGCAGATGACCTTGGCACGGGGGCGGGTGCATGAACTGACCGGCAGCGCCCGGCACACGCTGGCCGTGCTGACCGCTGCTGCGGCGGCACGCGAAGGGCCGGTGCTGTGGCTGCGGCCGGGCTGGCGAACCGACACGCTGTGCCCCCAGGGGGTGCGGGCGCTGACGGGCCCCGGTGTGCCGCTGCTGGATGCGCTGATCCTGGCCGACTGCCCGCGCGAAGGTGACATCCTTTGGGCGATGGAAGAGGGGTTGCGGGCAGGTTGCGTGGCACTGGTGGTTGCCGAAATCGGCACACCGCCGGATCTGCGCCAGATACGGCGCCTGCATCTGGCCGCGGCCGAGGGGCTGGCCGGAAACGGTCCGGATGGGGGCCGCACGGCCAACGGCGGGGCGCCGGGCATTGCCCCCCTGGGCCTGCTGCTGGCACAGGAACGGGCTGACAGCCGCATTGCCGGGGTTGAAAGCCGCTGGGCATTGCAGGCGCTGCCGCCGGAACCGGCCATGCCCCCGGGCGGCCGCCTGTCCGGAAACGGGC
Source organism: Pararhodobacter sp. (assembly GCA_020832805.1). Lineage (GTDB taxonomy): Bacteria > Pseudomonadota > Alphaproteobacteria > Rhodobacterales > Rhodobacteraceae > Pararhodobacter. The sequence continues at coordinate 11,012 of JAFIED010000299.1, read as the reverse complement.
CACGATGGAAACTGGAACGGCTGCGCGCCCGTCAGGCACCGCCCGCCGAATGGGTGATCGACTGTCAGCGCATGCCGGCCGCCCCCCAGATCGCTGCACCTGTCACCGCACCTGCCCGGCATGGCTGACAGGGCGCAATCACCATGCAGCCCGGCCAATGCCTAAGCATACCCTGCATGCACGACAAGACAGCGCAGCCTTACCCCCGATCGCGCCGGCGGGCCAGCCGCGCCGCCTCGGCCAGAAGGGCAGCCAGCAGCGGTGTGTGGGTCTCGCGCCAGGGTGCAATCAACCCCACCTGATGCGCGGTCAGGCCCATCTCGGCGCCTTCTGCGGCCGCGCCGTCCTCTATGGGCAGCGCCACCAGATCAGCGCGCGCACCGAACAAGGCGGCAGCTTCATCGGTGACAACCGTGGCCCAACCCCCAGTCAGCACCTGCCCCACCAGCGCCAGCAAGGAGTTCGACTCTAGCGTCGCCTGCACCCGCACCCCGGCCCGCGCCAGCCGCTGGTCGATGATGCGGCGATTTTGCATGCTGCCCACCAACAACCCCAGCCTGAGTCCGCGCAACGCCGCCCAGTCCACACTGCCCGCCCCCGCCAGCAGGTGATCCCGGCGCAGCAACAGCCGGTATCGTTCGGTATACAACGCCACGGTACTGACCCGGCCCAGCGGTTCGTTATCCAGATAGGTGATGCCGGCTTCCAGTTGCAGGCTGTCCATCTCGGCCAGAATCTCGACCGAGGTACGCGACAGCACCTGCAACTGCACATTGGGATGGCGCGCCAGAAACGGCCCGGCCAGATCGGCCACCATCGGCAGGGCGGTCGGAATCACCCCCAGCCGCAACGTGCCACCCAAACCCTTGCGCCGGGCACGCATCTCCTCGCTCATCTGGCGTGTGTCCGTGACGATGCGCCGCGCCCAGTCCAGAACGCGCTCGCCCTCTGGCGTCAGGCCCTGAAACCGGGCGCCACGTGCCACTAGCTGCACGCCCAATTCGCCCTCCAGCTGGCGAATCGCCGCCGACAGCGTTGGCTGCGTCACCCCATGCGCCACGGCGGCGCGGCCGAAATGGCGCTCGTTTGCCAAGGCGATGAACATCTCCAGCTTGTCGATCACGGCCTGTGCCCCCCGATGTGCCGCCCCCGGCGTGGCCCGCGCCCCATCATGCGGGCGCAGGCAGCCGGCGGCAACGCCTGCCAGATGGAAAACCCGTCACGCGCGGTCGATCACGGGCTTGTTGCCCGCCGCTGCCCACCCTACATCTGCGCGATGGAAAACAAGCGCCCCTCCCTACCCGCCCGCCTGCTGCGCCTGCCGCCACGCGTCAACCTGGTGCGGTTGCAAGGCATGATCGCGGCGCGCGCCTCGGGCACGCTAAGTGATGCCGCGGTCGCCCCGCTGCTGGAGCGGGCGTTTCGTGCCGGAAGGCCGCAGGCGGTGGCCCTGGCCATCAACTCGCCCGGCGGATCGCCCGTGCAGTCCTCCCTGATCGCCGCGCGCATCCGCCGGCTGGCGGAAGAAACCCGAACCCCGGTGCATGCCTTTGTCGAGGATGCCGCGGCTTCGGGCGGATACTGGTTGGCGGCGGCGGCCGATGACATTCATTGCGATGCCTGTTCGGTGCTGGGCTCAATCGGCGTGATCTATGCAGGCTTTGGCCTGCAAGAGCTGATCGCCCGCAACGGAATCGAACGGCGTGTGCATACCGCCGGCCGGTCGAAAAGCCAGCTGGACATGTTCCGGCCTGAAAAGCCCGAAGACGTGGCACGGCTGGAAACCCTGATGGGCCAGATGCACGAAACCTTCATCGCCCATGTGCGCGAGCGGCGCGGCACCCGGTTGAGCACCGAAACCGACCTGTTCGACGGCACGTTCTGGCTGGGCGCAGAAGCCGTGCAACTGGGCCTGGCGGATGGCATTGGCCACCTTCGCCCTGTCCTGCAGGCCCGCTATGGCAAGCGGGTGCGCGTGGTTACATACGGCATGCGGCGGCCACTGCTGTCGCGGCTGGGGCTGCAACAGGCGGCCGGGCAGATGGCGGACGCTGCGTTCGATCTGGCAGAGGAACGCGCGCTGCGGGCGCGGTTGGGGGTTTGACATGCTGCTGAAGGTCGTCTCGATCTTCCTGATCTTCATGCTGGTCATGGCCAGCGTGCAAAAGCTGTTCGGGCTTGGCCGCCCGCCCGGGCGAACGGCACTGGACCGGTTGCGTTGCCCCAACTGCAAACGCGTGAACATGGGCGGCAAGCCAGCGCCCTGCGACCGCCCCGATTGTACCTACCGCTGATGATCCTGGACCTGTTGATGGTGGCGGGCGGCCTGCTGGTGCTGGTGCTGGCCGGCGACATGCTGGTCAAGGGTGCGGTGAACCTGAGCCTGACACTGGGCATTCCGTCGCTGATTGTCGGGCTGACGGTGGTCTCGTTCGGCACTTCGGCGCCTGAACTGTTCGTGTCGGTGCGCGCCGTTCTGGCCGATGCGCCCGCGCTGGCGCTGGGCAATGTGGTGGGTTCGAACATTGCCAATATCCTGCTGGTGCTGGGTCTGCCCGCCTTGATCGCTGCAGTGGCGGTGGACCGTAGCCTGGCGCGGGATTTCTGGATCATGATGGCCGCCAGCGTGCTGTTCGTCGCCCTGGCCTTTACCGGCACATTCCAGTGGTGGCACGGGGTGGTGCTGCTGGGCGGCCTGGCGATGATGCTGACCGATTGCTATGTCCGCGCCCGGCGAGAACGGAATGGCACCATCGAACTGGAAGGCGCCGAAGATAACATTTCCGGCACGCGCATTGCACTGTTTCTGGTGATCGGGCTGGTCGGCTTGCCGCTGGGCGCGCATTTTCTGGTGGCCGGGGCGGTGAACATTGCCACCGCGCTGGGTGTCAGCGAGGCCGTGATCGGCCTGACACTGGTCGCCATCGGCACCTCGTTGCCCGAACTGGCCACCACCGCCGCCGCCGCATGGCGACGCGAAACCGGCGTCGCACTGGGCAATGTGCTGGGCTCGAACGTGTTCAACCTGCTGGCCATCATCGGCGTGGCCTCGTTCTTCGGTGCCATTCCGGTACCAGCGGAAATGTTGCGCATTGACCTGTGGGTCATGCTGGGCACCTCGGCGCTGATCGGCGTATTCGTCCTGCGCGGGCGCGCAATCACGGCATCATGGGGTGTGGTGTTGCTTTTGCTGTATGTGGCCTATGTTCTGGCGCTCTTCGGAACGATGGCGACAGGGGCATAGAATGGCACAACAGATCTCGGGCGGCGCGCTGGTTACAGGGGCTGGCAAGCGGTTGGGGCGCGCCATGGCGCTTTTTCTGGCTGAGCGCGGGCATGACGTGGCGCTGCACTACGCCAGCAGCCGCGCCGAAGCCGAAGAGACCGCCGAAAAGGCCCGCGCGCTGGGTGTGAAAGCAGTCACGCTGCAGGCCGACCTGCTGGACGAACACCAGGTCGAGGCGCTGATTCCGGCGGCAGCAAAGGCACTGGGCACGCCGCTGGGCGTGCTGATCAACAATGCCTCGATCTTCGAACATGACACGCTGTTCAGCGCCACGCGCGACTCCTGGGATCGCCACATCGGGTCCAATCTGCGCGCGCCTTTCATGTTGACCCAGGCCTTTGCCCGCCAGGCCCCCCCGCCCGCGCCGGACAAGGCGGGCGAACCGCTGGCCCGCGCGCTGGTGATCAACATGATCGATCAGCGCGTGCGCAAGCTGACACCAGAGTTCATGACCTACACGATAGCCAAGATGGGGCTGTGGGCCTTTACCCGCACAGCCGCGCAGGCACTGGCCCCGGCGATCAGGGTCAACGCGATTGGCCCCGGCCCCACACTGCGGGGCGGGCGGCAGAGTGCCGATCATTTCTCCCGCCAGCGCGCCGCCACGGTGCTGGAACGGGGCGCCAGCCCTGCCGATATCACCGCGGCGCTGGGCTATTTCATGGATGCGCCGGCAGTGACAGGGCAGTTGCTGTGCATCGACGGGGGGCAGCATCTGGCCTGGCAGACGCCGGATGTGCTGGGCGTTGAATAGCCCGCAACGGACGATGCAACGGACAATGGCGCGCATCCTCGCGTCTGGATTGTCCACCGCAAACAGACATGTCACAGAAACGTTGAAAAAACCCTTTTCAATTCAGTGCCTTGCCCCGATGCCTAAATAATATGAATAAATATCAATGCCTTACAATATTGCCTGTTTTTTGTGCAACGCGCAGAAGGCAGCCGAATTCAACGGGAATCCTGCGTACGGGCAATCCTGCCCACAGAGTTATCCACAGAAATCGTGGATAGGTTTCGACTTGATTTCAGCGCCGCGCAAGTGCAGCCAAGGGGTGGAATCACCATGACACACCACAGGCCATGACCGACCCCGACGCGACAACCGGCGACACCGCCCCGGTCACTGCCGGCCCGCCGGCAGCGGCGACAACGCTGACCGGACACGCACTGATCCAGTCCCTGCTCAAGACGCTGGACGGCTCGCCCGGTGTCTATCGCATGCTCGACGCGCAATCGCGGGTGCTGTATGTCGGCAAGGCGCGCAACCTGCGCGCGCGGGTGTCGAACTATGCCCGCCCCTCGGGACATTCGGCGCGCATAGCGCGCATGATCCACGAAACCGCCTCGATGATGTTCCTGAGCACGCGCACCGAAACCGAGGCGCTGCTGCTGGAACAGAACCTGATCAAGCAGTTGAAGCCCGTCTACAATGTGCTGCTGCGCGATGACAAAAGCTTTCCCAACATCCTGATCGCCAAGGATCACACCTTTCCCCAGATCCGCAAGCATCGCGGCAAGCGCAGCACCAAGGGGCGTTATTTCGGTCCTTTCGCCAGTGGATCGGCGGTCAATCGGACGCTGAACCAGTTGCAAAAGGTCTTTCTGCTGCGCAACTGCACCGACTCGGTGTTCCAGAACCGCACCCGGCCCTGCCTGCTGTATCAGATCAAACGCTGCGCCGGCCCCTGCGTGGGGCTGGTGTCAGAGGCCGAGTATACCGCCCTGGTGGAGGATGCCGAGCGCTTTCTGGAAGGGCGCAGCACGACCATCCAGGCCGACCTGGCGCGTCAGATGCAGGCAGCATCCGAAGCATTGGAGTTCGAACGCGCCGCGGCACTGCGCGACCGGATCCGCGCGCTGACAGCGGTGCAGGAAAGCCAGGGCATCAACCCGCAGGGCGTGGCCGAGGCCGATGTGATTGCCCTGCACCTGCAGGGCGGGCAGGCCTGCGTGCAGGTCTTCTTCATCCGCGCCAATCAAAGCTGGGGGAACCGGGATTTCTACCCGCGCACCGGTTCGGGCGCCGAAGAGCCGGAGATACTGAAGGCGTTTCTGGCGCAGTTCTACGACGACAAGCCCCCGCCCCGCCTCATCCTGCTGTCGCACCCGGTCGAGGATGCGGAACTGGTGCGCGAGCTTTTGTCTGCGCGTGCAGGGCGCAATGTGGACGTGCGCGTGCCCCAGCGAGGCGAAAAGGCCGAGTTGGTGGAAAACGCCGCGCGCAATGCCCGCGAGAGCCTGGGCCGCCGCATGGCCGAGGGGGCTGCACAATCACGCCTGCTTGCCGGGCTGGGCGAGGCGCTGGATCTGGATGGCCCGCCGCAGCGGGTAGAAGTGTATGACAACAGCCATATCCAGGGCGCCCACGCCGTGGGTGCCATGATCGTCGCCGGACGGGATGGTTTTGTGAAGAGCCAGTACCGCAAGTTCAACATCCGTGGCGACAGCCTGACGCCCGGCGATGACTTCGGCATGATGCGCGAGATGCTGACGCGCCGTTTCTCGCGCCTGCTGGAGGAAGACCCCGACCGTCAGGGCGAGACATGGCCGGATCTGTTGCTGATCGACGGGGGCGCGGGGCAGGTTTCGGCGGTGGCGGGCATTCTGGGCGATCTGGGGGTCGAGGATGTGCCGGTCGTCGGCGTGGCCAAGGGCGTTGACCGGGACGCCGGCAAGGAGGTGTTCCATCGCCCCGGCTGCAGGCCGTTTGCGCTGCGCATGAACGACCCCGTGCTGTATTTCGTTCAGCGCCTGCGCGACGAGGCACACAGATTCGCCATCGGCACCCACCGTGCCAAGCGCGCAAAGGCCACCAGCCGCACCCCGCTGGACGAGATACCGGGCGTCGGTGCGGCGCGCAAACGCGCGCTTCTGGCGCATTTCGGCTCGGCCAAGGCGGTGGCACGGGCGGGCCTGGGTGACCTGATGGCGGCGCCGGGCGTGTCCGAGGCGCTGGCACGGCGGGTGCATGAGTTCTTCCACACGCCGGACTGAAGCGCGGGAACGGCCTTGAGCAAGGCCGTTGCAAGCGCCTTTCTCAAGGCGCTTGGCGCCCGGTGGCGCCGGCGCACGGCAACTTGCGCGTTGCCCCGTGACGGCGCCCGCCACTTGCGCTAGGAGAGGCGCGACAGCCCAGCCCGACAGGAGCCCGCCATGGTTCAGACCCTCGCCCCCATCGACCGTGCCAAGTTTGCCGCCGCCCGGCGCGCGGCCGACATGGTGGAGGACGGCATGAAGCTGGGCCTCGGCACCGGATCCACCGCTGCCTGGCTGGTGCGCTGTCTGGCCGAGAGGGTGCGCCAGGAGGGGCTGCGGCTGACTTGTGTGCCGACCTCGGCGCGCACGGCCGCACTGGCGCGTGAAGAGGGGCTGAAAGTGGTTGCCCTGGACGACGCAGGCTGGCTGGACCTGACCATCGACGGCGCTGATGAATTCGACGCCGATCTGGTGCTGATCAAGGGCGGCGGCGGTGCGCTGTTGCAGGAAAAGATCGTGGCAACGGCCAGCGACCGGATGATGGTGATCACGGACGCCACAAAGGAAGTGAAGGCGCTGGGCGCATTTCCCCTGCCGGTAGAGGTGATCCCCTTTGGCTGGCAGGCCAGCCGCATGCTGATCGAGGAATTGCTGGGCTCGCTGGATGTGATGGGCACCAAGGCCAGCCTGCGGATGAACGGCACCCGCCCCTTCATGACGGACGAGGGCAACCATATCCTTGACCTGGCGCTGGGCCGGATCGGGAACCCGCGGCAATTGTCGCTGGCGCTGAACCAGGTGCCCGGCGTGGTGGAGAACGGGCTGTTCATCGACATTTGCGATGCGGTCATCATCGGCCATGCCGATGGGCGCGTGATCCTGCGCGATGCGATCGCGGGCACCGAGCAAGAGGACCGCATCCATTTCGAGGAAACCGACAACATCTTTCGCGAACTCTGAAGGCAGTCGCCAGACCCGGTGCCCGGCCGCTGGCCATGATTGCCTGCGGCAGTGATGGGCAGCGTACATGGCCGGTGGCAACCGAGGGGCGAAATGGCTGAGAAAGGCAGAGCATGACATTCGACTGCGATCTTTTTGTCATTGGCGGCGGGTCCGGCGGCGTGCGCGCGGCGCGCATTGCCGCAGGCCATGGTGCGCGGGTGCAGATGGCCGAGGAATACCGCATGGGCGGTACCTGCGTGATCCGTGGCTGCGTGCCCAAGAAACTGATGGTCTTTGCCGCCGGCCATGGCGCCGCATTGGACGAAGCCCGCGCCTATGGCTGGGATGTCGCGCCGGCGCGTTTTGACTGGGCAGCGTTCCGCCAGAGCCTGGATGCCGAACTGTCGCGGCTTGAAGGGATATACACGAAGAACGCCACGGCCGCGGGCGTGACGATCCACCATCAGCGCGCCGTTCTGGCAGACCCGCATGCGGTCCGGCTGGCCGACGGGCAGACGATCAGCGCGCGCCATGTTCTGATTGCCACCGGCGGGCAACCCGTGGTGCCCGAAGGGTTCGACCTGCCCGGGGTCATGACCTCGAACGAGTTGTTCCTGCTCGACGAACTGCCCAAATCGATGCTGATTGTCGGCGGCGGCTTCATTGCCTGCGAGTTTGCCTGCATCCTGCAGGGGCTGGGCGTGGCGGTCACCCAGTTCTACCGCGGTGCGCAGATCCTGCGCGGCTTTGACAATGACCTGCGCCACCACGTTGCCGCTGCAATGGGCATGCAGGGGATCGATTTGCAGGTCGATACCGATCTGGTCTCGCTGGAGCCGCTTGGCGGTGGGCGCTTTGCCTCGACCGACACACGCGGCGCGCGCCGGGAATTCGACGCCGTGCTGTTTGCCACGGGCAGGGCACCGAACACGCAGGGGCTGGGGCTGGCCGAAGCGGGCGTTCACCTGGCCGATAATGGCGCGGTCAGGGTTGACGACTGGTCGCAGACCAACATTCCCTCGGTCTTTGCCGTGGGCGATGTGACTGACCGCATTCAACTGACGCCGGTGGCGATCCGCGAGGGGCATGCCTTTGCCGACACCGTCTTTGGCGGCCAGCGGATGCAGGCAGATCATGCGATGGTGGCCAGCGCCGTCTTTACCCGCCCCGAGGCCGGCACCGTCGGCCTGACCGAGGAAGAGGCGCGCGCGCAGGGCCCGGTAGAGATTTACCGCACCAGTTTCAGGCCCATGCAGGGGGCTTTTGCAGGCTCTGACATCAAGGCAATGATGAAGCTGGTCGTGGCACGGGACAGCCGCCGCGTGCTGGGGTGCCATATCGTTGCGCCGGGCGCCGGCGAGATGATCCAGATTGCTGCCGTGGCCCTGAAGATGGGCGCCACCAAGGAGGATTTCGACCGCACCATGGCCGTGCATCCGACAATGGCCGAAGAACTGGTGCTGATGCGCAACCCGGTCGCCACGGAATGAACGTCGCTGCGCTTGCCATCAAAACGCCGCGACATGCGGGCGCGGCAGGGTCGATTGCGCTTGAATCCCGGTGCAATGTGACCAATTCAGAGATACATCAGGGTGCCTCTTTGCGAGGTACGGCAAAGAAACTCATCATCCAACCGAGGAGAGGCCATGTCTGGCAATAGTGGAGGGCCCTGGGGCGGCGGCGGCAACCGCGGCTCGGGGAACAGGGGCACCGGCGGCAGTGGCGGCGGGCGCGAACCGGGCGGCGACAAGCCGCAATATCCCGAAATCGACGATCTGATGAAAAAGGGCCAGCAGCAATTGAAGGTGCTGATGGGCGGGCGCGGTGGTTCCGGTGGCGGTGGCGGCACCGGGGGACCGGGCATTTCCGGTCGCGGGGTCCTGCTGGGTCTCGCCGGTCTGGTGGTGCTGTGGCTGTTCGCCTCCTTCTACACGGTGCGCCCGGAAGAGCGTTCGGTGGAACTGTTGTTCGGTCAGGAATACCGCATCGGCCAGCCCGGCCTGAACTTTGCCCCCTGGCCCGTGGTGCGCGCCGAGATCGTGCAGGTCACCACCGAGCGGGTAACCGAGGTCGGCACCGGCCGTTCGGTTCTGGACTCAGGTCTGATGCTGACCCGTGACGAGGCGGTGGTGGATATCGAATTCCAGGTCGTCTGGAATGTGACCGACCCCGCGCGCTTCCTGTTCAACCTTGCTGATCCGGCCAACACCGTGCGCGCGGTGGCGGAATCGGCGATGCGCGACATCATCGCGCGCTCTGAGCTTTCACCGATCCTTAACCGCGACCGGGGCGCCATTGCTGCCGACCTGCGGCAGGCCGCGCAGGGCACGCTGGAATCCTACGAGTCCGGGATCAACATCATCCGGGTCAACTTCGACAAGGCCGACCCGCCGGGCGATGTGATCGACAGCTTCCGCGAGGTTCAGGCCGCACGGCAGGAACGGGACCGGCTGGAGCGTCAGGCCGATGCCTATGCCAACCGGGTGCTGGCTGCCGCGCGCGGCGAGGCAGCGCAGGTTCAGGAAGAGGCCGAGGCCTATCGCGCCGAGGTCATCAACGTCGCGCAGGGTGAAGCCAGCCGCTTCCTCTCTGTCTGGCAGGAATATGTGAACGCGCCTGACGTGACGCGCCGCCGCATGTACCTGGAAACGATGGAGCGTGTGCTGGGCGACATGAACCTGACCATCCTGGACAACGTCACCGGCGAGAACGGCGGTTCGGGCGTGCTGCCCTATCTGCCGCTTGACCAGCTGCGCCGCACCGGGGAGACAAACTGATGAAACGCCTTGCCATGATCATTCCCGTACTGGTGGTTGCCGGTGCGCTGGTGCTGTCGTCCATGTTCGTGGTCGATGAACGCGAAAACGTGCTGGTGCTGCAATTCGGCCAGGTGCGGCAGGTACGATCGGACCCGGGCCTGTATTTCCGGATTCCGTTCATTCAGGACGTGGTGCGCTATGACGCGCGCATCCTCGGCCTGCAGTCGCAGCCGCTGGAAGTCACGCCGCTGGATGACCGCCGCCTGGTTGTCGACGCCTTCCTGCGCTGGCGGATCACCGATGTCGAACGGTTCCGCCAGGCTGTCGGCGTGGAAGGTGTGCGCGCAGCCCAGGTGCGGATCGAGCGCATCCTGAACGCCGCCATCCGCGAGGTGCTGGGTTCGGTGCCCTCGGGCGCCGTGCTGTCGGATGACCGGACGCCGCTGATGAACCAGATCCGCGACCTGGCGCGGCGTGAAGCCCGCACGTTGGGGGTGGATGTGATCGACGTGCGCCTGACCCGCACCGACCTGCCGGAGCAGAACCTTGCCGCCACCTTTGCCCGGATGCGGGCCGAGCGTGAACGCGAGGCCGCAGACGAGATCGCCCGCGGCAACGAAGCCGCGCAGCGGGTGCGCGCCCTGGCCGACCGTACCGTGGTCGAGCTGGTGTCGACGGCCCGGCGCGAGGGCGAGATCATCCGCGGTGAGGCCGATGCCGAACGCAACCGGATCTATGCCGAAGCCTTTGGCCGCGACCCCGAGTTCTTTGCCTTCTCGCGCTCGATGACTTCTTACGAGCGTGCCCTGCGTGGCGAGAATTCGGCCATGGTGCTGCGCCCGGACAGCGAGTTCTTCCAGTTCCTGCGCACCGACGGTCTGGATCGCAGCACCGTTGCGCCGGCCGTCGCCCCGGCATCGCCGGAACCGCCCAGCCCGGCCGCGCCCGGCACCGAGGCGCCGGCGATCGTGAACTGACCTGACCCTTGCCGCGGCGCGGCCCGCGGGCGGGGGGGGGGGTGTGGTTGGCTCAACCCCCCCCCCCCC
>JAFIED010000295.1 GCA_020832805.1 Pararhodobacter sp. | reverse complement strand
AATGACCACCTCGGCGCCGGCTGCGTGAAAGCCGCGCGCCAGGTCGGCACCGGTCCCGGTGCCGCCGCCGGTGATCAGCACCCGCTTGCCCGACAGATCCGTCATGCCCGGATCTGCTCTTGCTGGCGTTCGCGCAGGCGGAAGGCCAGATCGCGCCCGCCCTTGTAGGGGGTGGGCCATTCGCTGGCCTCGTCGCCCTGTTCCACGGCGGCATGCAGGGTCCAGTAGGGATCGGCCAGATGCGCGCGGGCCAGGCAGATCAGATCGGCCCGGCCGGCCATCAGGATGCCGTTCACCTGGTCCCAGTCGCTGATATTGCCGACCGCCATGGTGGCAATGCCCGCCTCGTTGCGGATGCGGTCGGAAAACGGCGTCTGGAACATGCGCCCGTAGATCGGCTGTTCGCCGGGGTCGGTCTGACCCGAGGACACATCGATCACATCCGCCCCCGCCGCCTGGAAGGCGCGCGCAATCTCGACCGCCTCGTCCGGGGTCACGCCGCCGTCGATCCAGTCATGCGCCGAGATCCGCACCGACATCGGCTTTTCATCCGGCCAGGCGGCACGCATGGCCTTGAACACGTCCAGCGGATAGCGCAGCCGATTTTCCAGGCTGCCGCCAAACTCGTCCGTGCGCCGGTTGGTGATGGGCGAAATGAAGGTGCCGATCAGATACCCATGGGCTGCGTGCAGTTCGATCATGTCGGCACCTGCCCGCGCCGCCATCTCGGTGGCCGCCACGAACTGGCCCTTGACCATCTCCATGTCGGCCGGCGTCATCTCGCGCGGGGTCTGGCTGTCCTTGCGATAGGGCAGCGGCGACGGCGCCAGGATTTCCCAGTTCCCTTCGGGCAGCGGCGCGTCCATGCCGCCCCCGGCCCAGGGGACGCAGGTCGAGCCCTTGCGGCCCGAATGGCCGATCTGGATGCACAGCTTCGCGCTGGTCTCGGCATGGATGAAATCGGCCAGCCGGGTCCAGGCGGCCTCGTGCTCGGGCGCATACAGGCCCGGGCAGCCCGGCGTGATGCGTCCCTGCGCCGAGACGCAGGTCATTTCGGTATAGACCAGCCCCGCGCCGCCCTTGGCGCGTTCGGCGTAATGGGTGAAATGCCAGTCGGTGGGGCAGCCATCGACGGCCTTGTACTGGGCCATGGGCGACAACACGATCCGGTTCTTCAACTCCATCTGCCGCAGGCGGAAGGGCTGGAACATCGGGCGGCGGCCCTTGTGCCCCTGCGCGGCCTCTGCAAACCAGTCTTCGGCACCTTCCAGCCAGTCCTGATCGCGCAGGCGCAGGTTCTCATGGCTGATGCGCTGTGACCGGGTCAGCAGCGAATAGGCGAACTGGGTGGGGTGCATGTCCAGATAGCGCTCGACCTCCTCGAACCATTCCAGCGAATTGCGCGCCGCCGACTGGGTGCGCAGCACTTCCACCCGCCGCTCTTCCTGATAGCGCTTGAAGGCGCCTTCCATCGTCGGTTCGGAATGCAGGTATTCGGCCAGTGCGATGGCTGAGTCGAACGCCAGGCGCGAGCCCGAACCGATGGAGAAATGCCCCGTCGCCGCCGCGTCGCCCATCAGCACGACGTTTTCGTGATACCAGCGCTCGCACACCACGCGCGGGAACTGGATCCAGACCGCCGAGCCGCGCAGATGCGCGGCGTTCGAGATCAGCTCATGCCCGTCCAGATGCTTTTCGAAGATCTTTCGGCAGGTCTCGACATTGTCTTCCTTGGACATGTGCTCGAAACCCAGCTTGTCCCAGGTTTCGGGCAGGCATTCGACGATGAAGGTCGCGGTGTTGTCGTCGAACTGATAGGCATGCGCCCAGACCCAGCCATGTTCGGTCTTTTCAAAGATGAAGGTAAAGGCATCGTCGAATTTCTGATGCGTGCCCAGCCAGACGAACTTGCATTTGCGCGTGTCGATATCGGGCTTGAAGATGTGTTCGTATTCGCTGCGTACCCGGGAATTCAGCCCGTCGCAGGCGACGACCAGATCGTAATCCTTGCGGTAGTTCTCGGCGCTGTCGAATTCGGTCTCGAACTGCAGGTTCACGCCCAGCTCGCGGGCGCGGGCCTGCAGCAGGATCAGCATCTGCTTGCGCCCGATCCCGGCAAAGCCGTGGCCGCCCGATACCGTGCGCACCCCGTCATGCACCACGGCGATATCGTCCCAATAGGCGAAATGGTCGCGGATGGCCTGATGCGAGACCGGGTCGTTGACCTTCATCTTCGACATCGCGTCATCAGACAGCACCACGCCCCAGCCAAAGGTGTCATTGGCCCGGTTGCGTTCCAGCACTGTAATGTCATGCGACGGGTCGCGCAGTTTCATCGAGATGGCAAAGTAAAGGCCGGCCGGGCCGCCCCCGAGGCAGAGAATCTTCATGATGGTCTCCCATGTCCGTTGCTGGCAACAAAGCATCTTGCAGGGTAAATTTCAAGCTTGAAATTTCGAGGGGTGACGTTGCGGCACCTTGCAGCTTTGCGTGCCGCCTGAAAAATGCCTCAAGCCGCCGCGCGGGACCGAACCGGTGGGCAATCAGAACAGCGGTGGCAAGGTGCCCAGCATGACCGGGCCCATCATGATATCGCCCGCACGCAGCCGCAGGGCGACCTGCACCTGATCGGGGGTTTCGGGATCGACCATGGATTGCAGCGCCATTTCGGCCAGCACGGCATGTTCTGGCGATATCCAGCCGGCATCGCGGGCGCGGCGCAGCAATGTCTGCCACCGGGTCACATCCAGCGTCAGGTCACCGGAAAGCCGGCCTGCCGCGTCGGGTTCCAACCTTCCCTGCGCGCGAATGTCGATGGTCTGTTCGGCGTCATCCAACCAGGCGATGCGGCCTCCGGTCAGGGCATGGGCGATGGGTACCGGGCCTGCGCCTTGCATGACGTGGCGGTCCAGCGGGCGGTCAAGGGTCACCTCGCCCTCCAGCCGCAAGATATCGAATCGCCTTGGCCACAGGGCCTGCGGGTCCAGCATGTTCATCATGCCGGCATCAGGAAAGGCGCGCTCGATCTCTATGGCCAGTTCGTGCCGCTCGGGCGCCAGCGCGCGGCTGGCAAGGCGCAGCGCATCGGCGCGCTGAGTTTGCTGGCCGTGCACCAATTCCGGCGATTCGGCCACCAGTGCCGCGCGTTGCAGTGATAGTGACAGGCTGGGGTCCATCACCACGCTGGCGCGCATGTCGGTGCTGTGCAGCGTCGCGCCAAAGCTGCCCATGTCGATTCGCTGGTCATGGGGAAAGACGGCGACCAGATGGTGGGGCCGATAGGTCAGCGCGAAGAACTGCACAAAGGGCGCCTGCCAGGCCAGACCCGGCACCGCGATGCGCGGCGCGTCCAGGGTCAGGTCAAACCGGTTGGGAAAGCCGCGCACCTGATGGCCTTGCGCCGCCAGTTGCCCGTTGGCTGCCAGCACCTGCGTGACCGCCCGGTCCAGCGCGCGCGCACCGACAAACCAGTAGGCACCCCAGGCCAGCGTGGCCACGACCGCAACGGACAACAGCACCAGGATGCGGCGCATCTGCGAACCTCGCTTGCTCATCGGTTGTGTTTATGTGATGGCGATGCTTACATCCCCGTTGCCGGCGGGGCCAGCCCCCAAGGGCCACGCTGCTGGCCCATGGGCGGGCCCATGCCGGGCATGCGCATGGTTTCGCCGAGGGGGCGAAAGCCGCCGACGGACAGGGCCACTGACGAACAGGGAGACAGGTTTGGCGCCGCTTTGGGTTTTCGGCTATGGCTCGCTGTTATGGGACCCGGGCTTTGCCTGGAGCAGCCATCTGCCCGCGCGCCTGCGCGGCTTTCACCGGTCTTTCTGCATGCGCTCGATCCATCACCGCGGGACACAGGCCCAGCCCGGCCTGGTTCTGGCACTGGATGCGCAGGAAGGCGCGGAATGTGCCGGCCTTGCCTTCGAGATTGCTCCCCAGATCGCCGAAGAGACGCTGGAATATCTGCGCGCGCGTGAGCTGATCTCGGCGGCTTATCTGGAAACCCGCCAGACCGTCGATCTGGCCGATGGCAGGGCGGTGCAGGCGGTGGTTTACGTCATCGACCGCGCGCATTGGCAGTATTGCGGCGATCTGTCGCTGGAAGAACAGGCCCGGATCATTGCCCGGGCGCAGGGCGGGCGCGGCAGCAAGCGGGACTACCTGCACCAGACCGCGGCCCATCTGGCCGAACTGGGCCTGCCGGATGCCGATCTGGACTGGTTGTCGCGCCGCGTTGCGGCCCTGAGCATGAACAGCCTGTCATCCGGGTGATTTGACTGTTGGCAAAGACGCCCGTTCCTACTAGATTTTGTGGCATTCTGACCGGGTGTAACCAATGGCAAGACAGTTGAGGGCGGGCGCGCTGGGGCCGATCGGCGCCACGGTGCAATTCAGCCAACCCGTGCGCCAGATCACCCTGATGCTGATATCGCTGGCGCTGGTGGCGGTCGGCGTCTACTTCGCCTTTCCGCGCGTCTCGGGCATCTTTCTGGCCAATATCTGGCTTAACGGTTTCATTTTCCTGGTCTTTGTCATTGGTGTGCTGGCGACGTTCTGGCAGGTGATCCAGTTGTCCAGCTCTGTCCGCTGGATCGAGGGATTCGCGGCAGAAACGCCGGGCCACCAGATCACCATTGCCCCGCGTCTGCTGGCGCCGCTGGCCGCGCTTTTGCGCTCGCGCGGGAAGTCCAGCCACATCACGCCCACATCCGCGCGCTCGATCCTGGAATCGGTTGCCACCCGCATCGACGAAGAGCGCGACATCACGCGCTACATCGTCAACCTGTTGATCTTTCTTGGCCTTCTGGGCACGTTCTACGGGCTTGCCACATCGGTGCCTGCGGTGGTCGAAACCATCCGCAGCCTGGCCCCGCGCGAGGGTGAGACGGCGATGTCGGGCTTTGGCCGGCTGATGCAGGGGCTGGAGCAGCAGATGGACGGGATGGCGGTTGCCTTTTCGTCGTCGCTGCTGGGGCTTGCGGGTTCGCTGGTGGTGGGGCTGCTGGAACTGTTCGCCGGGCATGGGCAGAACCGTTTCTATCGCGAACTGGAAGAATGGCTGTCGTCGATCACCCGCCTGGGCAGCGCCGCCGCCGAAACCCCAGAGGGCGAGGGCGGCATGGGGCCCTTGTCCAGCGTCATCGAGGGCCTGAGCGAGCAGTTGCGGGCGATGGAAGCCCTGCGCGTTGAAAACGAGGCCGGGCGCGCGCAACTGGACGAAGGCCTGGCGGCGCTGACCAATGCCGTTGAACGTCTGACCCTGCGTTTCGAGATGGAAACCAGCACCGCCGCCGCGCTGGAGCGGC
Source organism: Pararhodobacter sp. (assembly GCA_020832805.1). Lineage (GTDB taxonomy): Bacteria > Pseudomonadota > Alphaproteobacteria > Rhodobacterales > Rhodobacteraceae > Pararhodobacter. The sequence goes on along the minus strand of JAFIED010000295.1, from coordinate 9,419 downwards.
TGGCCGAGGGGCAGGAGCGTATCGCCACCCTGATGGAGACCCAGGCCCAGGACCCCGAACCGCATCTGGAGGCCGAGACCCGCCTGCGCCTGCGGTCGATGGATGTGCAGTTGCTGCGCATCCTGGAGGAACTGTCGGCCGGGCGGCAGGAGTCGCTTTCCGATCTGCGCGGCGATCTGGCAACGCTGACGCAGGCGGTGCGCCAGTTGAACCGGCAGCGCCCCCCGTCGGCTGAATCCCTGCGGGACGAGGGCTAGGCCATGGCGCTTCCTCGCCGTTCGGGCCAGCGGTTTTCGGCCTCGATCTGGCCGGGCTTTGTCGATGCCATGACGGCGCTTCTGCTGGTGCTGATCTTTGTGCTGTCGATCTTCATGATCGTGCAATCGGTGCTGCGCGATACGATCACCACGCAGGATACAGAGCTTCAGGGCCTGACCGACCAGGTGTCCAGCCTGACCCAGGCGCTGGGCCTGTCGCGTGCCCGCGTCGCCACGCTGGAGGGCGAGGTGTCCGGGCTCAGCGCCGACCTGGATGCGCTGCGTGACCTGTCGCGCACGCAAGAGGCGCAGATCGCCGCACTGGGCCGGACCCTCTCTGCGCGCGAGGCCGATCTGGATGCGGCGCGGGGCACGATCAGCGATTTCGAGTCACAGGTGGCTGGCCTGCTGGCGGAACGCAGTGATTTGCGCGATCGCTTGTCGGCCACGGAATCGGTGCGCGATGCGCTGGTTTCCGAAACCGAGGCATTGCAACTGGCCCTGGCCCAGGCACGCGACGAGATCGACGCGGCAACCGAGGCCGCGCGGCTGGATGCCGCCCGGCGCGAGGCGGTAGAGGCCGCGCTGGCCCAGATGCGTGCGCGGGCCGAGGCGGGCGAGGCCTCGCTGGCCGAAATGCTGAACCGGCTGACCGAAACCGAAGAGGCGCGCGATACGGCGCTGGCCACACTGGCGCGCACCGAAGATTCCCTGCAGGCCGTGACCCGCGCGCGCGATGCCGGGCTGATTGCGCGGGCCGAACTGACCGACAGCCTGCGCCGCAGCGAGACGGCTCGTCAGGAGGTGCAGGCCGATCTTTTGGCAACGCGGGCCCGAAGCGACGCCTTGCGCCTGCAACTGGCTGAACTGGCCCGGGCCGAAGCCGCTTTGACGGCCCGCACCGCCGCGCTGACCAGCGCGCTGCTGGACGAGGAACAGGCCCGTCAGGCGGCCGTTGCGCAACTGGCCGAGGCAGAGCAGACGCTGCAGGCGCGCATTGCCGAACTGGACGCGGCGCTGTCAGACGAGGAACTGGCGCGCCAGCAGGCGCTGGCGCAACTGGCCGAAACCGAAGAGGCGCTGGCGGCGCGGGTCGCTGAACTGGAGGTGTTGAGCGCCGAGGATCAGGCCCGCCGCGCCGCGCTGGCCGATCTGGCGGCGCGCGAAGAGGCGCTGCAGGCGCGCATTGCTGAACTGGACGCGGCGCTGTCGGACGAGGAACTGGCGCGCCAGCAGGCGCTGGCGCAACTTTCGGCGCTGCAGGCCCGCTTTGATACCGAGATCGACGCGCTGGAGCGGGCACGTCTGGCCGAGGCCGCGGCGGCAGAGGCGTTGCGCGCCCGGCTGGCCGATACAGAGGCCGTTCTGACCGAAGAGGAACAGGCGCGCCTGGCTGAACTGGCTGCCGCCGAGGCGTTGCGCGAACGGCTGCGCAGCGCCGATGCCGAACTGACCGCCATGACCCTGGCGCTGGAAGAGGAACGCCGCCGCGCCGAGGAAACCCTGACCCTGCTGGCGGCTGCAGACCGCGCACGCGCCGAGGCCGAGGACGAGGCGCAGGAACGCCTGACCGAGGCGCAGGCCCGTGCCACGCTGCTGGCGCTGGCCCAGCAGGAACTGGAGGCGGTGCAGGCGCTGTCGGCCGACGATCAGCGCCGTCTGGCGGTGCTCAACCGTCAGGTCGAGGCCTTGCGGCAGCAGGTGACCAATCTGCAGGAACTGCTGGGTGTGTCACGCCTGGCCGAGGCCGAGGCCCGGACCCAGATCGAAACACTGGGCTCCGATCTGAACGCGGCACTGGCGCGCGTGGCGATGGAACAGCGCGCCCGCGCCGAACTGGAAGAGGCCGAACGCCGCCGCCTGGAGGAAGAGGCGCGCCAGCTTGAACGCTATCGGTCGGAATTCTTTGGCCAGATGCGCGCTGTTCTGGCCGGGCGCGACGGCGTGCAGATCGTCGGCGACCGCTTCGTGTTTTCATCCGAGGTGTTGTTCGAACTGGGTTCTGCCGATCTTGCGGCAGAGGGGCGCGCGCAGATTGCCAATGTCGTGCAGATCCTGTCCGAGGTCGCGCGTGATATCCCAGACAGCATCGACTGGATTCTGCGCGTTGACGGGCATACCGACAATGTGCCGGTGGCTGTGGGCGGACGGTTTGAAAGCAACTGGCAACTCAGCCAGGCCCGCGCCCTGTCGGTCGTGCAATTCATGGTCGAGGATCTGGGCTTTCCGCCCGAACGGCTGGCGGCGACCGGTTTTGGCGAATACCGCCCCGTCAACCCGGCCAATACCCCCGAGGCCCGCGCCCAGAACCGCCGCATCGAACTGAAGATCACCGAAAGGTAGGGACCCTCATGTGCCGAAACGGATGTGCCGGATTGCCCCGATATGCCCTTGCGTTGACCGTCGGCTTGCTGGCCCTGCCCGGTGCGGCGTCGGCCCAGCCGCATGACCTGTCCGGCCTGTGCCTTGATGCCGGGCAGGCCGGGTGCATGCCGCGCTATCTGCCTTTTGACGGTCTCAGCATCGATTTCTGCGAAGAAACCTGCACGCTGGGTAATCCGGTAACGGTGCGCGGGCTGGCGGCGCGGCTTTATGACATGACTTGCCTGGCCGATTACCCTGACCCGCCGGGGGGGCGGGTGCTGATCCTGCGTCAGTCCGGCCCTGACGGGCGGGCGCGGCTGTGGTTCATCGACCAGGCCGAAAGCCGGGAAATCGTTCCGTGCCCGCGCGGATGACATCTCGTGTCGGCAGGGGCGTGACGGGCGCCCGATTTGCCCCATATTCTCGGGCATGTTCCTGATCAGCCACGATACCGTTGCCAATGTGTCGGCGCTTGACATCCGCTGGGTGCCCCGGCGGTTTCTTGGCCGTACCGCGCTGTGGCCGCGCGGCGGCAGCGCGGGTCTGTGGGCGCGGCTTATCTTCGAGATCGAGTTGCTGCGCTATCTGGCGGCCCTGTCGCCCTTTGTGCTGGCCACGCTGATCTGGCGTGACTACGCGCTGGCGATCGCGCAGGCGCCGATTCCCATGCTGATCCTGATCTATCTGGTCGAGGCGCGCCTGCTGCGTGCCAGCCCCGCGCGGCGGGCAACGCTGGTCAGCGCGGATCAGGCCGACCGCGGGCTGGACCTGCTGCGCGCGCGCGCCCGCGCCATTCTGACCCGCATTGCTGCCAATCGGGGTCTTGGCGCGCCGGGCATGCCGGCGGGCCGGCTGCATCTTGTGATCGAGCAGTCGGAAATGCTGCGCGTGCCGGTGCTGACGCTGGTATCGGTGCAGGCCGAGAGCCCGGGCGCGGGCGGCACCGGTGCAGAAGGGCCCGCGCTGTTGCGGCTGACGGCCGACGAACGCGCGCTGATTACCGACACGCTTTTTGCCCCGCCGCTGAGCGAACGCGCGTTGCAGCATATCGGGCTGGCCCGCAAGATCGAACTGCACGATCTGACGTTCGAGCCTGCACAGGTATCGGGCCACGCGCGGCTGTCGGCAATGATGGCAGCGCGCCAGGGCCCGGCCCCGTCAATGCGCCAGTGACAGAACCTGCCCGAAAGGTGGGGTGGCGGCTGTCGCCTGCGGTGTGGCCCAGATGACGGGAAAGCGGGGCCGGGCGGTGCCGAAGGGGCCGTCCATGTCGGACAGGACAACAAGGGCAGACGGGTCCAGCGCGGCGGCGCGCGTCAGCACCGGTGCAAAGTCGGTGCCGCCACCCTGCGGCAGGTCGAGTGTGCGCAGCGTCGCTGGCCAGTTGAGGGGGTCCAGCGGCTGGTCGATGCGGACGGCCTCGTCAAAGACCAGCAGATGCACGCTGCCCAGCGACCGGCGCGCGATACCCGTGACCTCGGCCATCAACAGGCGCAGCATGTCCGGCGGGATCGAGCCGGAACAATCCAGCGCCACCACCAGCCGGGGCTGGCGGCTGTCATGGCGTTGCCGGGGCTGCCAGGGGGGCAGGGGGCGCCCGGCCTGAAGCGCCCGCGCGCCCTGCGCCAGCCAGGCGCGCGCGGGCCTAAAGGCGCTGGGCTGCGGTCGGGGCAGGGTGGCGCGGGCGATCAGACGGCGCAGCACGATCTCCCACGGCGTGCGCGGCTGCGGCAGATCGGCCAGCGTGCCGCCCAGCACCCCCAGCCCGAACCCGGCTGCCCGCCCCACGGCCAGCGCCCGGGCCAGATGGGCGCGCCACGCGCCGCGGTCCTGCCCTGTGCTGTCGCTGCCCCCATTGCTGCCCCTGTCGCTGCCGTCCTTTTCCCGGTGCGTTGCGCCCTTCTTGCCGCCCTCGGGCTGCAAGTCGTGCCTGTGGGCCTGATCCCGGGCATGCCGGCGGGCATGCGCCGCGCCCTCGGGGGATTGGGCAAGCCGATGATACAGCCGCTCGCAATCCCAGTCGGCCAGCGCGGCGCCGGGGCTGTCGGCGCCCTGCCGCGGGCCGCCCAGCAGGCTGGGCAGCGTGATGACCGGGCGGGGCAGGGCGTGGCCGGCGGCCAGGATTGCCTCGTTGACGATGGCGTCGCAGGCAATCTGCCACAGATCCGACTGAAACCCCTCGCCCAGGCGCAACGCCATGTCTGCCATGCGGGCGGAATGCTGCAGCGCCACATGCAGCACATGATGCCCCGCCAGCCCGACCTGTTCGTGCAGCAGCAGCGTGGCAAATGCGGGGCCATACCGGATGGTGGTGCCTTCGGTTTCTGCCGGGGCGTCAAGCGTGTCGGCATCGCGGTGCTGGCCCCACAGTGCCAGCGCGGCCAGCGCCGGGTCAGCCTCGGTCAGCGCGCGCAGGGCGTTCACGGCGCGGCGGGAATGGGTGGCGCGCCCGGCCAAGCGCTATGCCAGCCCGGCCGCGCCGCGCTCGGCGGCATAGGCGGCATAGGTGGGCGATTCCAGAAACGCCTGCTGCCAGCCGTTGTCCAGCGCCTTGCGGATCAGCAGTTCGAACCCATGCGTGCCCAGTTCGGCCAGCGGCATGGCGTCGAACGGGGCGCCGCGTGCCGTGCCCAGGGTTCGCAACTCGGCCATGATGTCGATGATCACGGGCAGGCGCGCGGCATCGGCACGGTTGATCAGCGCATAGGTCAGCGCGGTCATGCCATGCATCGATGCGGGGTACAGTGCCAGACGGGTCCGATCCGACGCCTCGATCAGCGCGTCAAGCTGTACGGTGGCGGCGATCTCGTCGGCGATCAGCAGGAATTCGGCCGCCACCGCCTCGCCCAGAACGCCGGCAATGGCGATATTGCGCAACCGGCGTTCGCCCAGCGCGCCCATCAGTGCCGACACCCGCGCCCATGATCGTGGTGTACAGGCGACCATGTCGCCCCGGCGCAGGCCCTGTTCGATGGTATCCAGCAGGTCAGGGCGCGTGCGGACAAAGGCAATCACCGCCGGGTCCAGCCCCTTGGGCACGGCATAGCCGGTCAGCCAGTCATCGGCCTGCGCGGTCAGGTTCAGGTGGATCAATCGATCGCTCAGTGCGGTGCCCATGTCATAGGCGATGGCGCCATCCTCTATCGTGTTGCCTGCCGCCACCACGAAACAGCTGTCAGGCAGCCGGTGTGGCCCCACGCGGCGTTCCTGCAACAGGCCATAGACGGTGGGTTGCAACGCCGGCGCGGCGGCGGTCAGTTCGTCCAGAAACAGCACCGAGGGCTGCGCCGGGTCGTCCGGCAGGTCTTCGGGACGGAACCAGACGGTGCGGCGGTTTTCCATGTCGAAGAAGGGCAGGCCGCGCAGGTCCTGCGGCTCCATGGTGGTCAGGCGCAGGTCAAACAGCCGGGCGCCGATACGGTGGGCAAGGGTCTGCACGATCTCGGTCTTGCCGATGCCGGGGCGGCCATGCAGCATCCAGCTGGCGGTCAGGTGCCCGTCCCGCTGCGCCCGCCAGCCCGCCGCCAGCATTTCCAGCGCTTGGCCGGTCGGTACCGGGGGCGCGTTGATCATGGGTCATCCTGCCGGTCTGTTGTCCGACAGAAGCTGTGCCGTTGGCGGCGAAAGGCAAGGGCGCATGCCCCCATGGGTGCCCCCGCCGTTCGTGCCGGGCCTCAGGTCGGTTTGTCGGCGCGATCCAGCCGCTGGCGGGCAAGGGCCTCTTCGGCCTTGGCCAGCGCGGCGCGCAGCTGCGGATGATCGACCTTTTGCAGGGATGCCCGCAGCACCCGCACCAGACGTGCCGGATTGCCCGCATTCTGCACCCGGCCCACCAGCCGGCCCAGATACTGCGGATGCGTGCGCCGCCCGCGCCACAGGGCGGCAAAGTGATGCGTGTTCAGCGTACCGGTGCAGGCCGCCTCGATCAGGGGGCGCAAAAGGCCCATGCGCGCCAGTTCCGCCTGCGGATCGCGGCCGATGTGGCTGGCACGCAGCCGGGTTACATGCGGCCCGCGAAAAAAGGCCGCATGAACGGCATCGACCTGGATCAGCGGATCATACAGCAAAAAGACCCTTTCCGCCCCTTCAACCATGTCCGGCGCGTAGCCAAAGCGCGAACTGAAATCCAGCCGCCGGGCGGCGGGAAAGCGTTTGTCCCATTCCGCGACCTGCATGTCGAGCGAGGCCTGCGGGGCCAGGGCCAGCACCGTGGCGCCCGGCGCCACCACCGAAAAGGCAGTTGCCCCATAGCCGCCCATGCTGGCACCATAAAAGACAACGCGGTCGAAATCCTCGAAGAACGCGTCATCGGTCAGACGGTCGAAAAAGCCCCAGACGGCTGGGTCGCGAAACCAGCTGTCGTTCTGCGCGACGATCGTCAGGCTTGACCAGCCGCGCGGCGCGGCGATCTGATAGCCCAGCGGCATCTGGCCGCCTCCGGCGCCGCGGATGCCTGCCATGGTTTCGAATGTGACCAGCAACACGGGTCCCTGATCAGAGAAAAAGGCCGAATGCCGCTCGCCCAGTGATTCGAAATAGCCCGCTTCGTCGCCGATTTCCTGCATGATGCCCAGCCAGTCGGCATCGCTGGTTGCCTCTCCGGCGTCGAAAATCTCTATCGTCTGGTCCGGCATCGCCTGTCCCGTCCTTGTTGTCGCCCCGCCCGCGCCGCCGATGGAAGGATCGGCGGGAGCACGACCATGCGTCATGCCCTGACTACACCGCGCAAGAGTGGCAGAAAACGGTGCCGACCGTGGCATCGCGGTGAAAACCGGGGCGCGATACGGAAACGGTTGCGGGCGATTGTTGCGTGGGTGGCGACAATGGCGCTGCAGGGAAACCGCAGCAGGCGTATCGTCAGTTCCGCACTCAGGTGAAGCGCACCTTGCCGATATAGGGCAGGTTGCGGTTGCGCTGGGCATAGTCGATCCCATAGCCAACCACGAACTCATCCGGAATTTCGAAACCTGTCCAGGTGGCGCGGATGTCGACCTCGCGGCGCGAGGGCTTGTCGAGCAGGGCGCAAACCTCCAACCGCCGCGGCTCGCGGCTGAGAAGCAGGTTGCGCACATGATGCAGGGTGAAGCCGGTATCGACGATATCTTCGACCACCAGCACATCGCGCCCGGCAATCTCGCCGCGCAGATCCTTCAGGATGCGGACCTCGCGCGAGGAGTGCATGGCATCACCATAGCTGGAGGCTTCCATGAAATCGACCTCGACCGGCAGGTCGATCTCGCGCACCAGATCGGCGATGAAGATGAACGAGCCGCGCAGCAACCCCACCACCACCAGCTTTTGCGTGCCGCTGAAATGGGTGGTGATCTCGGTTGCCAGCGCCTCGACCCGCGCGGCGATCGATTTCGCCGAGATCATCTGATCGATCGCATAGGCGGGCTGTGTCATGCATCCGGTTCCTTGTTGCGTGCCGCGACAAACGCAGCCCTTGCCATTCCCGCGCGACTTTAAGAAAAGGCGCGCGGGCTTGCCAGAGCCTGGCAAGAGGGAAAGATGCCCCAGCACAGCGAAAACCGCATTCTGCCCTACAGCGCACAGCAGATCTACGATCTGGTGGCCGATGTGGCACGCTATCCCGAATTCCTGCCCTGGACAGCGGCAGCCCGCATCCGCTCGCGCAAGCCGGTCGCCGACCGGTCGGCGGGGGCAGAGGTGATGGAGGCCGATCTGGTGATCTCGTTCAAGGTATTCCGCGAACGCTTTGGCAGCCGCGTGACCCTGTTGCCGGCCGAGGGGCGGATCGAGACGGAATACCTGGACGGGCCTTTCCGGTACCTGGTTTCGGACTGGGAGGTCGAGGACCGGCCCGAGGGCGGCTGCACGGTGCGCTTTCACGTCGATTTCGAGTTCCGCAACGCGCTGTTGCAGCGCGTGATCGGTGTGGTCTTCGACGAGGCGATGCGCCGCGTGGTCGGGGCATTCGAACGGCGCGCCGATGCGCTTTACGGCCCATCGGCGGGCTGAGGCCGCCACCGGGGGGGCCCAAGGCGATTGAGTAATCGCCTTGCAATTGCCTTTCTCAAGGCAATTGGTTCCAGGCCGGGCTACAGCGCCTGAACCGCGGCCAGCACCGCATCGACATGGCCGGGCACCTTGACCTTGTGCCAGGCCTGCACGATCTGCCCCTGGTCATCGATCAGGAAGGTGCTGCGCTCGATGCCCATGAATTTCTTGCCGTACATGCTTTTCTCGACCCAGGTGCCGTAGCGTTCGCAGATGTCGCTGTCCGCGTCTGACACCAGTGTCACGCCCAGGTTGTACTTGGCCACAAATTTTTCGTGCTTGGTCAGGCTGTCTTTCGACACACCCACCACCACCGCCCCGGCGGCGGCAAAGGCGTCGGCCTGATCGGTAAAGCCCTGTGCCTCTTTCGTGCAGCCAGAGGTGTCGTCCTTGGGGTAGAAATACAGCACCACCTTTTTCGGGCGCAGCGCCGACAGGGTCAGCGTGTCGCCGCCGTCCGGGGTGCCGGTTGCGGGGGCAGTAAAGTCCGGGGCCTGGTCGCCAGGTTGCATCGTGACCTCCTGTTGCGGTTTTCCCTGTTTTAGGCGATCGCGCGCGGGGATAAAGGTCTGCGAGCGGAAAATCGCACAAGGGTCTGCCGGGCATGAAGCTGAGTGATTTCGATTTCGACCTGCCGGAGGCGCTGATTGCCACCCGTCCGGTACGGCCGCGCCCGGCGGCGCGGCGGTTGCATGCCGAAGGGGCCCCATTGGCGGCCCGGCATGTGGCCGCCCTGCCCGCGCTACTGCGCCCGGGGGCCATGCTGGGGATCAATGA
>JAFIED010000294.1 GCA_020832805.1 Pararhodobacter sp. | reverse complement strand
CGCATCCGCAGGATTGTCCTTCGATCTTGCCGGACAATCCCGCGCAGTCGCGCGTTACGCGGCCCGGGTCAGCCCCGGCAAGACAGCCACCAAGGGGGAGGAGAACGCATCATGGCCAGCATCACCCATCGCACCATCGCCGCCAATGGCATCCGCCTGCACATCGCCGAGGCCGGGCCGCAGGATGGGCCTTGCATCATCCTGTGTCACGGCTTTCCGGAAAGCTGGTATTCCTGGCGCCACCAACTGCACGCCCTGGGCGATGCCGGGTATCATGTTGTCGCCCCGGACATGCGCGGTTTCGGCCGTTCGTCGCATCCGACGGACCCGGCCGCCTTTACCCAGCCGAAACTGGTGGGCGATATGGTGGCCCTGCTGGATGCCCTGCCCCACAAGTCGGCGGTGATCGCCGGGCATGACTGGGGCGCACCGGTGGCCTGGAACGCCGCCCTGTTCCGGCCGGACCTGTTTCGCGCCGTGGTGGGCCTGTCGGTGCCCTATTACGGCGCGCGCACAACCTTTACCTATGATCACACCATCCCCCCGTCGCAGTCGATGCGGCGCGAGGTGGGGCCGGATGGTTTTCATTATCAGCTCTATTTCAACCAGATCGGACGTGCCGAAGCAGATATCGAAAAGGACGTGCGCACCTGGCTTAAAGGGTTCTTCTTTACCCTGTCTGGCGATGCCCCGCCCGAGGAAATCAAACTGGCCGAACTGAAGAATTCTGACCGGCTGGAAGATGCCTTTGCCTGGCCAAAGGGCGGCCTGCCCGGCTGGTTCACCGAGGCTGACCTGGACCATTACAGCGCCGAGTTCGAGCGCACGGGTTTTGCCAGCGCCTTGAATTTCTACCGCGCGGCCGATCTGACATGGCACGAGATGGCCCCCTGGCGCGGCGCGCATATCACGGTGCCCGCGGCCTTTCTGGCCGGCGAAAGCGATGTCGTCGTCGTGGCAAACCCGGATATCGTGGCCAATTTCCCCAGCGAGGTGCCCGACTTGCGCGCCAATGTCATCCTGCCCGGATGCGGGCACTGGACCCAGCAGGAACGCCCGGAAGAGACCAATCGCTTCCTGCTGGACTTCCTTGCCGATGTCACCAGCGGCACCGATATCGGGCGCTGAACACACACCCCCGCCTGACCCCGTACCGCCGCGCAAAGTACCCTTGCGGGCGAATACGTTGACAATGCCGGGATTTTTGTCTTGTCTGGACGCATGGTTCCCGTGGCAACCGGCATCGGTCTGTCTGGGTCGATGACCGGCATGCGGGATCATCACTGAAACGACGACAAGCACGATAGGGAGTCTCATGAACAAACTGCATCTTTCGGGCATTGCTGCTGCCGCGCTTCTGGTGGCCGGCACCGCGCACGCACAGCAGACCTTCATCTCGATCGGCACCGGCGGCGTGACCGGGGTCTATTATCCCGCCGGCGGCGCCATCTGCCGCCTGGTCAACCGCGACCGTTCGGAACACGGCATCCGCTGCGGCGTGGAATCCACGGGCGGGTCGATCTTCAACATCAACGCCCTCCGCTCTGGCGAACTGGAGTTCGGCGTGGCCCAGTCCGACTGGCAGTACCACGCGTTCAACGGCACCTCGCGGTTCGAGGAAGATGGCGCATTCGAAGGGCTGCGCGCAGTGTTCTCGCTGCATCCGGAACCCTTTACCGTGGTTGCGCGTGCCGACGCCGGCATCACCAGCTTCGAGGATCTGGAAGGCAAGCGCGTGAACATCGGCAACCCGGGTTCGGGCCAGCGCGGCACCATGGAAGTGGTGATGAACGCGATGGGCTGGGACATGAACACCTTTTCGGTGGTGTCCGAACTGCAGGCCGGCGAACAGGCGCAGGCACTGTGTGACAACAACATCGATGCCATCGTCTATACTGTTGGTCACCCCTCGGGCGCCATCCAGGAGGCAACAACGGCCTGTGACACCGTGCTGGTCAATGTCGACAACGATGTGATCCGTGCCCTGGTCGAAGAGCGCGATTACTACCGCATGGCCACCATCCCGGGCGGCATGTACCGCGGCACCGACGAAGACGTGACCACCTTTGGTGTGGGCGCCACGTTCGTCACCTCGGCCGATGTGCCCGAGGAAGTGGTGTTTCAGGTGACCCGTGCGATCTTTGAAAACCTCGACATGTTCCGCAGCCTGCACCCGGCGCTGGGCGCGCTGGATGCGGCAGAAATGGTAAGCGACGGGCTGTCTGCGCCGCTGCATGACGGGGCTGCACGCTATTTCACCGAAGCGGGCCTGATGGAATGATCGCGGCCTGACGGGCCGCCGTCAGCCGATCAGACAAAACAGGGGCCCGCCGCCCGCCGCGGCGGGCCTTTGCCGACCCAAGGCACAAAAAACAAACAACCGGAAACGCTTGTCACGGGACAGGGAGATGGGAATGGCCGACGAACGCATGGGCGGCAAAGCCGAGGGCAAGCGCGAATTCAGCGACGAACAGTTGCAGGATCTCGTCTCCAGTGCCGATTCCGGTGCGCGCGCGCCCGACAACCGGATTGCCGCATTGCTGATCTCGACGGTGGCGCTGGTCTGGTCGCTGTTCCAGATCTGGATCGCCGAGCCACAGTTCTGGTTTGCGGGATCGGCCGATTTCCTGCGCGTCATGGGCTCTGACCAGACCCGCCCCCTGCACCTGACCTTTGCCATCTTCCTGGCCTTTCTGGCCTATCCCGCGTTCAAGAATTCTCCCCGCCGACGCATTCCGCTGATCGACTGGATTCTGGCGTTCACCGCCGCGGGCTGCGCCTTTTATGTCTACTGGTTCTCGCGCGAGATTTCGATGACCGCGCGTGAGGGGCGCCTGATCCGCTGGGACGTGGACTGGAACATCCTGGGCTGGCAGATCGATGTGATCTTTCCGCAGGTCGTCATCGGCGCCCTGGGGTTGATCCTGCTGCTCGAAGCCTCGCGCCGGGCGTTGGGTCCGGCACTGACGGTGGTCGGTGGCATCTTCCTGGCCTACAGCTATTTCGGCACCGGCTGGCTGATCCCGGACCTGATCGAGCATTCGGGCCGGTCGTTCAACGGCATCATCAACACGCAATGGTACGACACCAATGTGGGTGTGTTCGGCATTCCGCTGGGCGTGTCCACCGCCTTTGTCTTCCTGTTCGTTCTGTTCGGCTCGCTGCTCGACAAGGCCGGCGCCGGCAACTATTTCATCAAGATGGCCTTTGCGGGCCTGGGCCACCTGCGCGGCGGGCCGGCCAAGGCGGCCGTGGTGGGGTCTGCGGCGACCGGGCTGATTTCAGGCTCGTCCATTGCCAATGTGGTGACCACCGGCACCTTTACCATCCCGTTGATGAAGCGCGTCGGCTTTTCCAGCGAGAAGGCCGGCGCGGTCGAGGTGTCGTCATCGGTCAATGGCCAGATCATGCCGCCGGTGATGGGCGCGGCAGCCTTTCTGATGGTCGAATTCATCGGCATTTCCTATATCGAGGTGATCAAGCACGCCTTCATTCCGGCAGTGATCAGCTATATCGCGCTTGTCTATATCGTGCATCTGGAAGCCCTGAAAAAGGACATGCCGGCACTGGGCGAATCGAAAAGCCTGCTGAACATGTTCCTCAAGGTCTTCATCGGCTTTGCGGTGGCAGGGGTGCTGTTCTACGGCGCGATCTGGGCCGTGGGTGTGCTGCGCGCGACCGCGCCGGCAATCTCTGAGCCGGTGCTGATTGCCGTCGTGCTGGCGCTGTATCTGGGCGCCCTGGTGGTGGCCGCCCGCCGCCCTGACCTTGAGATGGACAACCCGAAGGAACGCACGTTCAAGCTGCCGGTGATGAACGAGGTTGTGCCGACGGGTCTGCATTTTTTGTTGCCGATCCTGATTCTGGTCTGGTTCCTGATGGTCGAACGTCAGTCGCCGGCCAAATCGGCCTTTTACGCGGTGTCGATGATGCTGTTCATCATCACTACCCAGCGGCCACTGAAAGCATTGTTGCGCGGTCAGGCTGCGGCCTTCATGGCCGAGTTGCGCGGTGGTGTCGGTGATCTGGTCGAGGGGTTGATCGCCGGTGCGCGCAACATGATCAGCATCGGCGTGGCCACCGCCGCGGCCGGCATCATCGTGGGCACCGTCACCCGCACGCCCATCGGCACCGAACTGGCCGGGCTGGTGGAATTCCTGGCCTTTGGCAACCTGTTCTTCATGCTGGTGCTGGTGGGGCTGTTTTCGCTGATCCTGGGGCTGGGTCTGCCGACGACGGCCAATTACATCGTGGTGTCGTCACTGATGGCATCGGTCGTGGTATCGCTTGGCGCGCAGGAAGGGCTGATCGTGCCGCTGATCGCCGCGCATCTGTTCGTGTTCTACTTCGGCATCATGGCCGATGTGACCCCCCCTGTGGGTCTGGCCAGCTTTGCCGCCGCCGCGGTGTCCGGCGGCGATCCGATCAAGACCGGCTTTGTCGCCTTTTTCTATTCGCTGCGCACCGTCGCCCTGGACTTCCTGTTCATGTACAATCCCGCTCTGATCCTCTACGGGATCGATCTTGGCACATGGGACGGGCTGATCG
>JAFIED010000281.1 GCA_020832805.1 Pararhodobacter sp. | reverse complement strand
TCCACGGCATAGCCGAACATGATGCCCTGGTCGCCGGCGCCATCCTTGGACACGCCCTGCCAGATATGCGCCGATTGCTCGTGCAGGCGGTTCTGCACTTCCATCGTGTTCCAGTGGAACTTTTCCTGCTCATAGCCGATGTCGCGCACGCAATCGCGGGCGATGGCCTCGATCCGGTCCATCATCTGGTGCAGGCGCGACTGGTCCGACAGACCGATCTCGCCGCCGATGACCACGCAGTTGGTGGTGGCGAAGGTCTCGCAGCCCACGCGGGCGGCGGCTTCCTCGGTCAGCATGGCGTCGAGGACGGCATCCGAGATACGGTCGCACACCTTGTCGGGGTGCCCCTCCGAGACGGATTCGGAGGTGAAGATGTAGTTCTGTCGGCTCATGGGGAAGTGCTCCATTGGGATTTGAACCGCCACGCCAGGAAGCCGTTGTGACGGTAGGACGATGCGCCTTACAGCCCGCCCGGCCCCGCGTCAATGGCGCCTGCGCAGCCGATTGCGCAACAGCAGCACCAGCACCACGATCAGCAGCGCCGCCAGCGGTGTCTCGCCCCGGCGCGCGAAGATGGTCGCGGGCAGCGGGCCGGGCAGGGCCACGTCGGCCCAGCCTTCGGTGTTCAGCGCCAGGGCCGCCACCAGACCGCCGCGCGCGTCGATCACCGCCGAAACGCCGGTATTGGCGACCCTCACCACCGGCAGGCCGAATTCCACCGCCCGGAACCGGGCCTGCGCCAGATGCTGGTAGGGCCCGGAAATGGCGCCGAACCAGGCATCGTTGGTGACCTGAAGCACCCAGTCGGGGCGCGGTGACAGATGCAGATGGCGCGGAAACACCGTTTCATAGCAGATCTGCGGCGCCACCCGGCCCAGCGCGCCCAGATCCCAGACCACCGGCCCCGGCCCGGGGCTGAAGCCCAGCAGGCTGCGCCCGGCAAGCCCGCCCAGCGGCGTGCCCATCAGCCATTCGGAAAACGGGATGTATTCGCCGAAGGGCACCAGGTGGTGCTTGTCATAGACCTGCGTCACCGCGCCAGCGGGGTCGATCAGCGCGAGGCTGTTGAAATACCGCACGACACCACCACTGCCCGCGCGCTCGGCCCGCTGCGCGCCCAGTGCGACCTGAGCGCCGTCGGCGGCGGCGGCAATCGCGGCCAGCGCGGGCCAGGCATCGTCCAGCAACCAGTGAATGGCGGTTTCGGGCCAGATCACCAGATCGGGGCGCGCAGCGCCTGCCACGGGGGCGGCGGCGGTGAAATCCATCTGCCGGTCGAACCAGCGCTGCATCAGGTCGGGATGCCATTTCAGATGTTGCGGCACATTGGGCTGGATCAGCCGCACGACCGGCGTGCCCTCGGGCATCGGCGCCGGGGCGCGCGCGGCGCCCCAGGCCCAGCCCAGCGCCACCACCGCCAGCCCCAGCGCCGCTGCGCCCGCGCGCCACACCGCGCCGCGCGACCATGCCAGCGCAGGCAGCGCCGCCAGCCACAGCGTTCCCGCCGTCAGCCCCGAGGCGCCGACCACCGCAGCCAGTTGCATGACCCCGGTATCCAGCCAGATATGACCGGGCTGCGCCCAGGGAAAACCTGTCAGAACATGCCCGCGCGCCAGCTCTGCCGCCGCGAGCGCGGTGGCAAAGCCCAGCGCCCGGCTGCCCGCGCCGGTTGCCAGCCGCCCGGCCAGCCAGCCCGCAAGGGCCCAGAACAGCGCCAGCCCCAGCGCCAGCGCGGGCAACGCCAGGGGCGCCATCCAGCCATGGCGCAGCGGGTCCACGAAAAACGGCTCCACGATCCAGAACAGCGCGGCGGCGAAATGCCCGCCGCCGCCCACCCAGGCCAGCCATGCCGCACGTCCGGGGCCCGGGGCGCGGCTGACCAGCCAGACCAGTCCGGCAAGACCGCCAAGCGCCAGCGGCCACAGGCCCAGCGGTGCCTGGCCCGCGGCGCCAAGCGCCCCGGCGCCGGCCGCCAGCAGCGCCATCCGCCAGCCCGGCGGATCGCCACGCCGGATCAGGGCCGCAAGGCGCGCGCGGGTCGGGGCGGGGGGCTTTTCGGGGTTGGTCACGACGGCGCGGGCGGCGGCGTCAGGCCGAGGCCATCGGCACGACCGCCAGCGCGCGCGGCAGACGCACGCGCAGCCGCTTGATACGCCGCATGTCGGCCTCGATCACTTCGAATTCCACGCCGTTCTCGTGACGGATCACCTCGCCCCGGCCCGGCACGCGGCCGGCCAGAACAAAGATCAACCCGCCCAGCGTGTCGAATTCGTCCTCCTCGCCCTCGGGCACCAGGCTCAGGCCCAGTTCGCGCTCGAATTCCTCCAGCGGGGTGCGCGCCTGCGCGAGGTAGCAAAGCGGGGTCTCGCGCGTCCAGTAACCTTCTTCCTCGGTGTCGTGTTCGTCGGAAATCTCGCCCACCACCTGTTCGATCAGGTCCTCGATGGTCACCAGCCCGTCAACGCCGCCGTATTCGTCGATCACCAGCGCCATGTGGATGCGTTCGGTCTGCATCTTCTGAAGCAGAACGGCGGCGGGCATCGACGGCGGCGCAAAGATCAGCGGGCGCAAGAGACCGCGCAGGTCGATGGCGTGATCGGCCCCGTTGAAGCCATAGCGCAGCGCCAGATCCTTGAGCAGCACCAGCCCCAGCGGCCTGTCGAGCGTCTCCTCATAGACCGGCAGGCGGGAAAAGCCGCTTTCGCGAAAGGCCGCGATCAGACCCGCCCGATCGATATCGACCGGCACCGCCACGATCTCGGCCTTGGGGATCGAGACATCCTCGGTCCGCAGGCGGCGCAGGTTGGCAAGCCCAGGCAGCAATGCCCGCACGGCAACGCCGGTCGCATCGGCATCGGCGTCGTCGGTGGGGCTGAAGGCATCGATAATGCGGCCGATAAGGCCGCGTTGTCCTGAATCCTGTGGATCCTGCGCGCGTTGCGCCGCACTAGATCCGCCGTCTGAATCGCTCATCGGTCCTTTTCCGTCAGCCCGGATGTCGTGCATCCGCCCGTCCATATGGGTCTTCGATCCCCAGGCTGGCAAGTATGCGCACTTCGCAATCTTCCATCAACGCGGCATCTTTGTCACGGATATGGTCATATCCCAGCAGGTGCATGACCCCGTGCACGACCAGATGGCCCAGATGCGCGGCCGGCTCCAGCCCCGCCTCTGCCGCCTCGCGCAGGCAGGTTTCATAGGCCAGCGCGATGTCGCCCAGTTCCTCGGGGTCATCGGGCGTGCCGGGCGCCGGCGGGGCAGGGCGGCCGCCGTCCGCCGTCGCGCCACGGTCCTGCGACGGCCAGGACAGCACATTGGTGGGCACCGGCTTGCCGCGGAAATCGCCGTTCAGCACGGCAATGCGCGCATCGTCGGCGGCCAGAAGGCTGATGCTGAACCCCGCGCAGGGCAGGCCCAGCGTTGCCAGCGTGGCGCGGGCCGCGGTTTCGGCCAGCGCCTCGATCCCCAGCGCCTGCCAGCGCCGGTCCTCGATCAGGCATTCCACCAGCGGCAGCGCGGGCGGGGCGGGTTTGCGGGCGGGGCTCATGCAATGGGTCGCTTGCTAGACTTGCGGGGGGAGGGGACGGGCGGGCGGCTGTTGCGGGCGCCCGCCACGATCATCCGGGGCGGGATTCGTCGCGTTCATAAGCCTCGATGATGCGGGCCACAAGCGGGTGGCGCACCACATCGGCGGCGCTGAAATAGCTGAACGAGACGCCCTTGATGCCGGTGATGATCCGTTCGGCCTCGGCCAGACCCGAGGTCACGCCGCGCGGCAGATCGACCTGGCTGCGGTCGCCGGTGATCACCATGCGGCTGCCTTCGCCCAGGCGGGTCAGGAACATCTTCATCTGCATCGCGGTGGCGTTCTGCGCCTCGGCCAGCACCACGAAGGCGCGCGACAGGGTGCGGCCGCGCATGAAGGCCAGCGGCGCGATCTCGATGTTCTTTTCCTCCATCAGCTTGGCCAGCATCTTGCCGGGAAGGAAATCGTTCAGCGCGTCGTAAAGCGGCTGCATGTAGGGATCGACCTTTTCCTTCATGTCGCCGGGCAGAAAGCCCAGCCGCTCGCCCGCCTCGACCGCGGGGCGCGACAGGATGATCCGGTCCACCAGCCCTTCGGAGAACATCGCCACCGCCACGGCCACGGCGATATAGGTCTTGCCGGTTCCCGCCGGGCCGATGCCGAAGTTCAGTTCGTTGGCGTAAAGCGCGCGGACATAGGCGCGCTGCGCCTCGGTGCGGGGTTCGACGGTTTTCTTGCGGGTGCGGATCTCGACCCGGCCACCCTGGAACATCTCGAGCTGGGCGCCGGCCGCGGCGGGGCCGGGGGCGCGGGCATCGGCCAGCGCCGGCAGGCGAATCGCCGCGTCGATGTCGCCGGGTTCGACCGAGCGGCCCTCTTCCAGCCTGGAATAGAGCGCGCGCAGCACCTCCGCCCCGCGCTGGCGTTGCGCGACCGGCCCGGCCAGCGACAACTGGTTGCCGCGTCGAACGATCTGGATTTCAAGGGCTTGCTCGATCTGGGCCAGGTTGCGGTCGAACTGGCCGCACAGGTCGATCAGCAGGCGATTGTCGGAAAACTCGATCAGCGTCTCGACGCTGTCTTCCGGGCGTGGCGGGGGGGTCAGCGTGCTGAGGCCCAATAGCGACTCCTTCCCATATGTTGTGGGTTCATGCTGCCAACACCAAAGCCATCGCGCAAGCGGCAGCGGCAAAGTTTCACGAAACCGTTGCGAAACCGGCGGGATGGTGCCTGCGACGCGGGCAGTGGCAGGCCTGCCCTCGCGCCGGTCAGCCCTTGCGCCGGTCAGCCGTTGCGCCGGTCAGCCTTCGCCGGCGCGCGCGATGCGCGCGGCCCGCCCCCCGCGGCGACGTGCCAGCAGCGGCGCGCGCGCCGGCAGTTCGGCCATCACGGCGCGGCGCGCCTGGGGGGTCATCCGGCCCCAGTCGGT
>JAFIED010000278.1 GCA_020832805.1 Pararhodobacter sp. | reverse complement strand
GGGCAGGGCGGCGGTGCGGAACGCCACGAAGCTTTCCAGGATGCGGCGGCTGATGTCGTTGTCATCGCCCAGGCTGGCCACAACCTCGCCCGCCGCGTTGCCCATGGCGATGATCACGTCATCGGGCAGCGGCGCGACGGTGACGCCATGTTCCTCGGTCAGCACCCGCAACGAGGCGGCATTGTTGGCGCGGGTTTCGATCTGGTACATCTCGTTTTCCGAGTTGCAGGCGATGACCAGCATCTGCTGCAGGTCGGCGGGCAGCGCATCATAGCGGTCACGCCCGATGATCAGTTCGATGGCCGCGCCAGGGTCCAGCACGCCGGGGTAATGGTAGTTGCTCAGCACCCGGTGAAAGCCGAAGGCCAGGTCAGACCAGGGTGCCACCCATTTGGTGCCGTCGATGGTACCGGCCTGCAGCGCGGCAAAGATTTCGCCACCGGGCAGGTTGACGACATTGACGCCGACCTGGCGCAGCACCTCGCCGCCCAGCCCCGCGCTGCGGAACCGCAGGCCCTGCATGTCGTCGATGGAGTTGATGGGGTTGGCAAACCAGCCCGCCATCTGTGTGCCGCTGTTGCCCACGTTCCAGGCACGCAGACCGAATTCGCCGTACAGCTCGTCCCACAACTCCTGCCCACCGCCGTACTTGATCCAGGCGTTGTATTCGTCAGTCACAAGGCCAAAGGGCACGCCGGTAAAGAACGCCGCCGCGCGTGACTTGGACAGGTGATAGAAAGAGGCGGTATGCGCGATATCGGCCGCGCCGGTGGCCACGGCGTCAAAGGTTTCAAAGGCCGGTACCAGTTCGCCCGCGGCAAAGACGCGTACGGTCAGGCGGCCATCGGACATGGCGGTCAGCCGTTCGGCAAAGCGTTCGGCGGCGGTGCCGACGCCGGGCAGGTTCTTCGGCCAGGAGGTGACCATGCGCAGCTCCTGCCGGTTCTGCGACAGCGCGGGCGTGGCCAGTGTTGCCGGGACCAGCGCGGCCGGGGCCAGTGCACCGGCGGCCAGCAGGCCTCGGCGGGAAAGAGTGGGTCTTGTCATGGGTAACCTCCGTGATGGCGCCATTATGGTTCTTGACAGGTCAGGCAGGCGTTCCTGATTGCATGGATGAAGCGGTCGTTTTCGTCTGCGGTGCCGATGGTGACGCGCAGGAAATGCTCGAAGCCCGGTTCGCGCCAGGGTTTGACGATCACCCCCGCGCGCAACAGCGCCGCGGCGACGGCTTCGGCATCGCGGCCCGTGTCGACGAACAGGAAATTGGTCTGCGAGGGGGGCGTGAACAGGCCGATCGCCGCCAGCGCCGATGTCATGCGCGCACGCTCGGCCGCGCAGCGCGCGACCGAGGCCTGCATCCAGGCCGGATCGGTCAGCGCGGCCAATGCGCCCGCCTGGGCGGCGGCATTGACGTTGAAGGGCGTCTTGGCATTACCCAGCGTCGTGGCCAGCGCGCGGCCGGAACACAGCGCGTATCCCACACGCAGCCCGGCCAGCCCCCAGGCCTTTGAAAAGCTGCGCAGCGATACCCAATGCCCGCCCCAGCGTGCCAGCATCGCCAGCGCAGCGGGCCGCGTGACCGGGTCGGCATATTCGAAATAGGCTTCGTCGAACAGGATCGCCGTGCGGGCCGGGTCGGCGGCGCGCAACAGCCTGTCAAGTGCCGGTGCATCCAGCGCGGGGCCAACCGGATTCCACGGGCTGGACAGGGCCAGCATGGCCGGGCCCTGCGCCAGCGCCGCGCACAGCCCGCCGATATCGAAGCCGCCCCCGGGCGTCATGGGCACATGCGACACCCCCGCGCCCAGCGAGGCCGCGCAGATGGCGTGCAGCCCAAAGCTGGGCAGAACCGTCAGCACCCCGCGTCCCGGCCCCACCAGCACCCGGCTTGCCGCAAGGATCATCTCTTCCGATCCGTTGCCGATCACGATCCGATCCGCCGCCACCCCGGTATGACCGGCCAGCGCCGCGCGCAACTGCGTGCAGGCCGGGTCGGCATAGCGCCAGGGCTCAAGCGCGGCGCCGCTGAGCGCGGCCAGAA
Organism: Pararhodobacter sp.; assembly: GCA_020832805.1. Classification (GTDB taxonomy): domain Bacteria; phylum Pseudomonadota; class Alphaproteobacteria; order Rhodobacterales; family Rhodobacteraceae; genus Pararhodobacter. The sequence continues at coordinate 15,243 of JAFIED010000278.1, read as the reverse complement.
CAGCGGGCGCGCAGCCGTCGGGGTTTTCGTTGCTGGCCAGCCGCGCCATGTCCTCGCGCCCGCCCAGCCGCTGCGCCTCGGCCAGGGACAGGCCGGCGTTATACGGCGGCAGCGCCGCGATATCGGCGTTCAGCGCCGGCAGTGCGGCGGCGGTGTGCCCTGTGGTGAGTTCGGCTTGGCTCATTCGGCGGCTTCGCGGCTTGCCGTTTCGTCGGCGATACGCCGATCGACCATCTGGCGAAAACGCTTCGGGCCCAGGTCGATGCCCAGGTCAAGATTGGGTGTGCGCATGGTAACCATGCCCTGCTGTACAGCCTCCAGCACCACGCGGTCTTCCTCGAACGCGCCACGCACGGATTTGGCAAACAGCGCCGAAACCTCGGGGTCGTTCGGGGCGAAGTTGCGCATCTGGAACCAGAAATAACGGGTATGGCGCGCATCGACCGGGGTCATGAAATTGAAACTGTCCATGATGAAGGCATCCTGGTGCAGCGGCCGCCCTTCGCCGCCCGTGCCAGCGGGCACGAAAAAGGCGCGGATGATGGCATGGCAGGGCGCGTGCACTTCGTAATGCTGCTTGCGGTCGCAAAGCCCGTCAAAACGCAGGAACGGCTTGTAGAACGGCGCCGGCTCGACCCCCTGCATCCAGCGCCAGACGGTGACGGCGTTGTCGGCCACCGTGGTTTCCAGCGGCGTTTCCTCGCAAGCGGCATTGCCGAAACTGGTCGGGTGGACCCAGGCCACATGGCTGGGGTCCAGCAGGTTGTCGGTCATGTACAGATAGTTGCAGGCCACTTCCATGGCATCGCCCGCATTCACCCCCCAGGCCGGGTCACCCCAGTTCTCGACCTGAAAGATCAGCGCCGGATCGGCCAGTGCCGCCTCGCCCATCCACAGCCAGACCATGCCATAGCGTTCCTGCGCCGGATAGCTGCGTACCCGCGCGCGATGCGGCACACGTTCGGCGCCGGGGACGCGGGTACAGGTGCCGGTGCAGTCGAATGTCAGGCCGTGATAGCCGCATTCCACCGTGTCGCCGCGCCGCCGCCCCATGCTGAGCGGCAGTTTGCGGTGCGGGCAGGCGTCTTCCAGCGCCGTTACCGTGCCATCGCTCATCCGGGTCAGCACGATGGCCTCGTCCAGCATGCGCACCGGGGTCAGGGCGTCGCCGATCTCGCTGCTCCAGGCGGCGACATACCAGGCATTGCGAACAAACATTCATCGCTCCTTCTTATTATCGTGAGCTTACCCTCTGGCACCCTTGCGTAAACAGCGCACAGACTTCATCGTTGTGAAGCCCAGCTTCAAAGACGCCAGCTCGATTGCCCATGTTCACCTCGCTTCCTCCCATCCGCGCGCTGCAGGTGTTCGAGGCTGTTGCCCGGCACGGCACCATTTCGGCTGCGGCGCGCGAGCTAGCTGTCAGCCCCAGCGCGGTCAGCCAACAGCTGCGGCAGCTGGAGGCGACCCTGGGTGTTGCGCTGTTCGAACGGCATGGGCGCAGCCTGGTGCTGACCACCTGGGGCGAGGATTACGCTGCAGGCGTGTCAGAGGCCTTTGGGCAGATGCGCGGCACGCACCGGCGCATCGTCGAGGGCACGCGCAACGCCGGGCTGGTGGTTTCCTGCCTGCCGTCGCTGGCCGAGAAATGGCTGGCGCCGCTGCTGATCGACTGGAGCGCGCAGGCGCCCGGCGCGATGATCCGGCTGATCGCTGCCGAGCGCGAGGGCGAACTGGGCCAGTCGATGGACTTCCGCCTGACCTATGGCGAGGCAGGGCGCGTCTATGGCCGCCATGTCGAACTGTTCCGCGATTGGGTCAGCCCCGCCTGTGCCCCCGATCTGGCGCGCCGCCTGCGCCTGAACCATCCGCGCGACGTTCTTGCGGCGCCGCTGCTGCATGTCGCCTGGGACCAGAGCCACCGCCCGCCACCGGACTGGAGCGTTTAGGCGCTGCGTGTGGGTGCGCGCAGCGCGCCGGCTGCACCGGCGCTGACCTTTTCGCTTTCCGCGGCGGCGATCGACGCGGCGATCAACGGCAAGGGGGTCGTGCTGGGGCAGGGGGCGATGATCGCACAGGATCTGGCGGCGGGCAGGCTGGTCTGCCCGTTCGATCTGCGCCTGCCCTTGCCAGAGCCGTATTACCTGGCCTGGCACACCGGCGCCTTTGACAAGCCGCTGGGCCGGAACCTGCAAAGTTTCCTGCAACGCGAGGGCCGCCGCCTTCGGTTTCCTCGGCACGAAAGCCAGCGCCACGAGGCATAGGGCGCGACCGCCCAGGCGGTTCAGCCCCGTGCCGCGCGGATGGCGCGATCCAGCGCATCGGCGCGCATGGCACCGGGATAGATCACCGAGCCGATAATGAAGGCCGGCGTGCCGGAAAGGCCAAAGGCGGTGGCCTGCCGTGCGTTGCGGATCAGCAGCGCATCAAGCTGTTCACGCGCGCCACGGTAGCCATTTCGCAAGGCCTCGGGCGAAAGTCCCGCAGCCTGCAGGGTCTGGTCGACCTGCCGGTCGCTCAGGCGTCCGTCGGTGGCCATCAGCGCGTCATGCGCGCGGGCATAGCTGCCATCGGCCAGCCCACCAAGCGCAAGCTGCGCCGCGCGCCGGGATGTCGCGCCGAAGATCGGCCAGTCCTTCATCAGCAGACGGATGTTGCCATCCCTTTCAACCGCGCGCATCAGGTCGGGGTGGTCACGTTTGCAGAACGGGCATTGATAGTCGAAGTATTCTACAATGGTCAGGTCGCCATCCGGGTTGCCCAGCACCGGCTGAGCCGGGTCATGCAGGACCTCCTGAACGGTTGGGCCTGCGCCGGGTCCGGTGTTGTTCCGGGCAAGACCCGGCAGTGCGACCAAGCCTCCCGCAAATGCGGTCGTGGCGGCAAGGGCAAAGGTGCGGCGTGTCAGCATGGCTTGTTCTCCGTCCGGGGGGCTGGGGTCAGTCGCTGCCCAGCAGCATGTCGAGTGTCAGATCGTTTTCGTCGGCCATGCGTTGCAGGGTCTGCGCCTCGGCCATGGGGATCGTTGCGGGGTTGATATCGGGCCGCTGCGTGCCCGGTGGCACCGTGCCGCGCCCGGCCTGTTCCTCGCGCAGGACGGTGACGCTGGCGCGCGCCGTGCCGACGCGTTCGTGCAGGTCGATCACATCCTGCTGGAACATGCGGATACAGCCCGATGAACTGGCTTCGCCCACTGTCCATGGGTAAGGCGTGCCGTGGATGCGATACAGCGTGTCGCGCCCGCCGCGATGCAGGTAAAGCGCGCGCGCCCCCAGCGGGTTGTCAACGCCGCCCGCCATGCCATCGCGGTAAGGCGCGTTCGTTTCGGGATCGCGCCGCAGCATGTTTTCGGTCGGCGTCCATCGCGGCCATTCGCGGCTGTAGGGGATATGGGCATCGCCGGAAAACTGCCGGCCCTGATCGCCCACGCCGACCGTATAGCGCATTGCCCGGTTCGTGCCGATGCCCAGGTAAAGCCGCCGGTCCCACGGGTCGACGATGATCGAACCGGGGCGGGCATCGGTCCAGTAATCGACCTCCTGGCGGATGGTGTCCATGCTCAGGTAACGCGGATCGACCGGTTCGATCCAGAACGCGCCATCCTGGCGGCCGGCATACATGGCCAGCACCTCTGGCGGCAGGGGTTCGGCGGTCTGGGCAACAGGGTCGTCCGGCTGCGTGGGTGGTGTCGGTGCGGCGCAGGCCGAAACCAGCACGATCAGCGCAAACCCGATCAGGGGGGTACGGTGTGTCAAGAAATCACCTCAGGGATTGAAGGCGCGACTGGAAGGCCGCGCGCGAGATCTCGCCCAGATGCACGTCTTCCAACGTGCCATCGGACGAAAAGAAAAGGGTGGCAGGCAGGCCCGGTGTCTGGAAATGCGCCATGGCATCGCGTGACGGGTCCAGCAGCACACGGTCGGTGGCGAGGCCTTCGCGCAACAGGTACTGGCGCACCTCGGGGCCGGGTTCGCCCTGATTGAGAAAGACAACCCGCACATCCGGCCGGGCCCCGGCAATCTCCATCATCATGGGCAGTTCGCGCCGGCAGGGCGGGCACCATGTGGCCCAGAGGTTGATCACGACCGGACCGCCCGCCGTGCCCGCCAGTGTTGCGGGCGCGCCATCAAGCGCGGCAAATCGCGTGGCGGGCAGCGGCATGTCGGGCGCCGGGGTCATTTGCAGGATACCCTGCCATAGCAGCAGGCCCACAAGACTGGCCGCCAACAGCCCCTGTGCAAGGCGCGCGCGCCGCCTCAGCGCCAGAACCGCCAGCACAAGCGCCACCGCCCCCAGCCCGGCCAGGGCATCGAATCCGCCCTGCCAGAAGGCGATAACGCTGAAAGGGTCCTGCACATGGCTTTCCAGGTTGCGCGCAACATGGCTCAGTCGCGCGGCGATCAGGCCGATCAGCAGGGTCGGCATTGCCCAGCTGTCCAGCACCGGGTCGGCGTGCCGGCTGCGGCCGATCAGGTTTGTCATCAGCACAAAGCCGATTGCCCCGGCGATGAAGGCAAAGCGTTCCATCGACAGCACCAGCGGGCCCAGGGTGATCCCGCTCATGGCGTCACCTGGCGGGCCGCATGCAATACGGGTGCAACACGGGTATTTCCCACCAGCCGGGTGCCGGGCGGTTCGCGGCGTTCGGCATCCAGAAAGACCATGGTCGGGGGGCCTGCCGCGCCAAGCAGTGCCAGAAGCGCCTGTCCGTCGGCGTCGAACGCACTCAGGTCAACCTTGATACGGGTCAGCGGCGCCAGCGCGGCGGCGACATCGGCATCGGGCAGGACACGGCGCTCGATGGTGCGGCAGGTGACGCACCAATCTGCGGTAAGGTGGATCACCGCAGGGCCGGTGGTTGCGGCCATCGCCTCCTCGAACCCCGCGCGGCCGGAAACGGTGTGCCAGGCCAGCGGGGCGGCCCGCGCGGCAGAAGGGGGCTCGAACGGCCGCAACGGGTCATGGGCGCCGCGGGCGGCCATCACGCCAAGTACCAGGGCCGGCACCAGCACCAGCGCGGCCATCCCCCTTGCCAAGGCGCGTGCCAGGGGCGTTTGGGTATCGGCCAGGACAGCGCGCAACAGGAAGATGCCGATCGAGGCAAGCCACAGCGCCCAAAGCGCCACAAACCAGGGGCCGGGCGCAACACGTTCCGCCAGCCACAGCGCCAGACCCAGAAAGACAAAGCCGAAACCCTGTTTGACCCGCACCATCCACGGGCCGGAACGGGGCAGATAGCGGCCGCCCAGCGTACCAAAGACGACCAGTGGCGCGCCTTTGCCCAGGCCCAGCATGAACAGCGCAGCCGATCCCAGCGCCATGTCGCCGGTTTGCGCGATGTACAAAAGCGCGGCGGCCAGCGGTGCCGTGACACAGGGGCCCACAACCAGCGCCGAGGTGAAACCCAGCCCCAGCGCCCCGCCCAGCGTGCCGCGGCCTGCACCGACCGGGCCCTGCAGCCGCGCAAGCCAGGTGCCCGGCAGGCTGATCTCGAACAGGCCGAACATCGATAGTGCCAGCACCGCGAACAGGCCGATGATCAGACCCAGCGCAACGGGCGATTGCAGTGCCATCTGCAGGTTCTGCCCCGTCGCCGCTGCCGCCAGACCCAGCAACCCAAAGGCACCTGCCATGGCAAGGACATAGGCAGACGACAACATGAACCCGCGCTGCCGGGTCAGCCCGGCGCCGTCGCGCGCCAGCAGACCACCCAGAATGGGAACCATTGGCAGCACGCAGGGGGTGAAGGCCAGTGCCAGCCCGAAGCCGAAGAACGCCGCCAGCAGGATCGGCATGCCCCGTGCGCCCAGCCGGTCCATCAGCCCCGTTTCGTCGGCCAATGTCATCATCGCGGCCCCCGGTTCAGCCACGGGGGGCGCGGCTGTGCCGCCGGCCGGGCTGATCTCGGCCGTTTGTGGCGGATAGCAGATGCCGCCGTCCTGGCAGCCTTGCCATGCCACGGTCAGGGTGCCCTGTTGTGGCGGCACGATCACATGGATGTCATGGCGATAGACCCATGTTTCGCCAAAGCTCAGGTCTTCGGTCAGTTCGGCCTGCGGCAGATCAAGGGGCACCGGCCCTTCCTGACCGCTGACCTGCAGTGCATCCTGATACAGGTAATAGCCCGGCGTCACGGTCCAGCTGAGTTGCAGCGCGCCGTCCGGCAGTACTGTGTGGTCAAGCACAAAGGCCTCGGTCGGCGGCAGGGGGGTGCCGCCGGCGGGGGTGGACCACTGGATCGGTTGCGCCGCCGCGGCACCGGCCAGCAGCATGATACCCATCAGGGCAACGCCCAGTCGTCTGATCGGGGGCAGGGGTGATTCACATGTCATGCCGCCCCATTCCGGGGTGCAGCTTAAGGCAGGCTTAAGCTGGCCGCGCCACCGCTGGCCCTTGTCCGGGAAAGCCGATACGAGGTGTCATGCGAATCCTGATCGTTGAAGATGATGAAACACTGGCCGACGGGTTGGTCGCCGGTTTGCAGCTGGGCGGATTTGTCCCTGAATTGACAAGCACTTGCGCAGAGGGTGATTGCGCCGTGCGCGACGGCGGCTTTGCGGCGGTCGTACTGGACCTTATGCTGCCCGATGGCTCTGGCCTGGATCTTTTGCGCCGCTGGCGGCAGGCCGGGCTTCACATCCCGGTGATCCTGCTGACCGCGCTTGATTCCGTGGCCGACCGGATTGCGGGTCTTGATCGTGGCGCGGATGACTACCTGGGCAAGCCGTTTGATCTGCAGGAACTGGCAGCCCGCCTGCGCGCCATCGGCCGGCGGCAGGAAGGGCGCGCCGAGCCTGTCATGCGCCATGGCGCGCTGGTGCTGGATCCGGCGCAACAGATGGCCACTTGCAATGACCGGCCCGTCAACCTGTCGCGGCGCGAATACACCCTGCTTGCAGCGCTGATGGAGCGGCCCGGCGCCATTGTCGCGCGCGCCATTCTGGAAGACCGGCTGTATGGCTGGCAGGAGGGCGTGGAAAGCAACGCGCTGGAGGTGCATGTGCACAATCTGCGTGCCAAGCTGGGCGCCGGGGTGATCCGCACGGTGCGCGGTGTGGGCTATCAGTTGCACGAGGTGGCGCCGTGACATCCATCAAATGGCGGCTGTTTGCCATATTGCTGCTGGCGACGGGGGTGATCTGGTTGTCGGCGGTGATCTGGCTGCAGCATTCGACCCGCGCACAGATCGAACGTGTGCTGGATTCGCGGCTGGCCGAGGCGGCGCATATGGTATCGTCGCTGTTGTCTGATCAGGGCCTGGCGCGGGCCGCCAGTCAGGATGATACAGAGACGCTGATCTTGCCTGAATTCCGCATGTTCGAGGGCGGAATAGAACGCCAGTTGCATTGCCAGGTCTGGTCATTGCGCGGCACCTTGCTGGGGCAATCGGGCGGCGCACCGCAGGTACGGCTTGCCGAAGCGGTGGAAGGCTTCAGCAATGCGCATACGCAAGGCGGCAACTGGCGTGTCTACACCGTCATCAACCATGAGCTTGGGGTCGAGATCGTGGTCGGCGAAAGCCTTGGCATGCGCGAAAACCTTTTGGCTGACGTGCGGGCCGGGCTGCTTTGGCCCATCGGCGTGATTGCGCCCTTGCTGGCCCTGGCGATCTGGCTCAGCGTCGGGCGCGGGTTGCGACCGTTGAACGTCTTTGCCCGCGCCCTGGCCGGGCGTAACGAGGACAATCTGGCGCCGGTTGCCTCTGGCCCGCTGCCACCCGAGATTCAGCCAATGGGCAATGCCCTGAACGGGCTGCTGGCGCGGCTGGCACAGGCGCGGCAGCGCGAGCGCGATTTCATCGTCTATGCCGCGCATGAGCTGAAAACGCCGCTTGCCGGGATACGGACACAGGCGCAGGTGGCCCGGGCGGCACCCGAGGGCCCGGTGCAAAAGCATGCGCTGGCACAGCTGGTCGGGGCGGTTGACCGCACGGCGCGGCTGGTTGGGCAACTGCTTGATCTGGCGCGGGTAGAAGATGTCGACGCGGCACCCGCCCAGACGCAACCCTTGCACGGCATTGTCGCCGGCGTGGTGGCAGAAATGCAGGATCTGGCAGGCAACCGTAACATCGCCTTGCAGATCAGCGGCACCGGCGAATGCCTTCAAGCAGACCCGGTGCATCTGGGCCTTGCCCTGCGCAATATCGTTGAAAACGCCATCCTCGCCGCGCCGTCCGGTTCCGTGGTCCATGTTGCAATGACTGAAAAGGGCGTCTCGGTGCGCGACTGCGGGCCGGGCATTGGCCGCCAGGATCTGCCCCATGTGACAGAGCGGTTCTTTTCCGGCGCCCAAAGCAAGGGCAGCGGGCTGGGGCTGGCCATCGCAGCGGCCGCCGTGTCGCGTGCTGGCTGGTCCCTGGCGTTTCGCGCCGCGCAACCCTCTGGCCAGATTGTACTTTTGTCAGGGCCGGGCCAGACGGCGAGGCCCTGAAAACCGTACAGCCGGCGCCTCTGCCCGCAGCGCAGGATGCGGCGGATTATACGAAGGTTTGCATTTTGCACATCAAGACGCGATAGTCAGGGAACACATGCGCGCTCACGCCGGGTGGTCTGATGGTTTCAGGGGAAGGCGATACGCAATTCGGTGATGCTGCCAGCACACTGGCGATCCCGTTTTGCTGCTTTGACGCCGCCTCGTTACGCATTCAGGATGCCAACCGGGCGTTTTCCACAGCCCTTGGCTATAGCCTGGAAGCGCTGAAAGAGATGACCTGGGCAGAGCTTTTACCACCCGAGGACGCCGGTGCATTTCGCGCGGCGCTGGTCGGGGTGGGCGACGGTTTTGCCGATCTGGGCCTTTGGCAGCTAAGGCAACTTTCCGGGGCGCAATGGCCCGCCACGATACGCGGCCGTCGGTTGGGGCAGGGGGCGTCGCACCTGGTTTTCGTGACCGTGCAGGATCGGGCGACGCCGGTTGACCGGGTGCGTCAGATGCTGGACAGCATCAGCGACGGTTTCATCCTGCTGGACCATGATTGGCGCTTCCTGTTCGTCAATGCCCAGGCTGAACGGATCATCGGGCGCAGCCGCGAGACCCTGCTGGGCAGCAACAACTGGGAGGTGTTTCCCGAGGCGGTTGGCACCGTTGTCGAACAGGAATATCGACGCGCGGTCGAAACCGGAGAGCCGGTGCGGTTCCGGGTTTTCTTTGCCCCGCTGGCGATTCATTTCGAGATCAACGCCGAGCAGACGCCAGAGGGGCTTGCCGTCTACTTCAGGGACGTGACCCGCGAACATATGCGAGAAGAGCGGCTGCGGCTGCTGGAGGCTGCATTGTCGCGGCAAAGCGATATCCTGCTGATCACCGAGGCCGCGCCGATCAACGCGCCGGACGGCCCCCGGATCGTCTATGTCAACGATGCCTTCGTCAAGCGCACGGGATTCAGCCGCGACGAGGCGATCGGCGCCACCCCCCGCATCCTGCAGGGGCCAAAGACAGATCGCGCCGAACTGGACCGTATCCGCAGGGCCCTGGAATCCTGGCGTCCGGTCCGGGCTGAACTGATCAACTATACCAAATCAGGCAAGGAATTCTGGCTGGAGCTTGACATCGTGCCGATCGCCGACGAGAGCGGCTGGTATACGCATTGGGTCTCGGTCGAGCGCGATATCACCGAGCGCAAGCAGGCCGAAGAGGAAACCCGCCTGAATCAGGAGCGGTTTCGCCTGGTAACGCAGGCCACCCATGACATCATCTGGGACTGGGATGTGCGTGCCGACCGGCAATGGTGGAACGAGAACCTGCAACAGGTCTTTGGCCACGACCCGGCACAGATCGAACCGGGGCTTGAGTCCTGGATAAACCGGCTGCACCCCGATGACCGCGACGCCGCCGTGGCAAGTGTCCATACCCTGCTTTCCGGTTCTGACCACTTCTGGTCAGGCGAATACCGGTTTCGTCATGCCGACGGGCATTATCTGACCGTATTCGACCGATCCTTCGTTATCCGCGACGCCCGGGGCAAGGCCATCCGGATGCTGGGCAGCATGATCGATATCTCGACCCGGCGTGAACTGGAAAGCCGTTTGCGCCAGTCCCAGAAGCTGGAGGCCGTGGGCCAGCTGACCGGCGGCGTGGCGCATGATTTCAACAATTTGCTGACGGTGATCCTGGGCAATGCCGAGATTCTGGCCAGCCATCTGGGCGATCAGGCGCGCCTGCGCGCCCTTGCCGAGATGACCGCCACCGCCGCCGAACGGGGGGCTGAACTGGTAAACCGCCTGCTTGCCTTTTCCCGCAAGCAGGCGCTGGATCCGCGTGTGCTGGATGTCGGCGGTCTGATCAGCGGCATGGATGCTCTGCTGCGGCGCGCGCTGCCCGAAAGCATCGACATCCGGATCGTACGTGCCGCCGACCTGTGGCAGGCCGAGATCGATGCAAGCCAGCTGGAAGCGGCGCTGCTCAATCTGGCGCTGAACGCGCGCGATGCGATGCCCCGGGGTGGTCACCTGACCATCGAGATGGCCAACGCGCTGCTGGGCGATGATTATGCCGCCAGCGAGCCGGAGCTTGCACCGGGTCGCTATGTGCTGATCTCGGTCACCGATTCCGGCAAGGGCATGGTGCCCGAGGTGCTTGAGCGTGTGTTCGAACCCTTCTTTACCACCAAGGAAGTCGGCAAGGGGTCGGGGCTGGGCCTGAGCATGGTTTACGGGTTCGTCAAACAGTCGCGCGGCCATATCCGCGTCTATTCCGAACCCGGCGAAGGTACTTGCGTGAAGCTGTATTTCCCGCGCTCGACCGACACAGAGACCGAACCCCTGTCCGACAGTACCGATGCGCAGATCGCGGGTGGCGCCGAATCCATCCTGGTTGTCGAAGACGATGCGATGGTGCGAGAGCACCTTGTGGCCAGCCTGATCGGGTTGGGCTACACGGTCCACGCGGCAGAAACGGGGCTGCAGGCGCTTGAAATCCTGCGGGAATTGCCCGGGCTTGACCTGTTGTTCACCGATGTCGTGCTGCCCGGGGGCATGAACGGGCGCGAGCTGGCCGACGCGGCGCGCAGCTTGCGCACGGGGCTGAAGGTGCTGTTCACCTCGGGCTACAGCGAAAACGCCATCGTTCATCACGGGCGACTTGACGCCGGCGTCGAACTGCTGGGCAAACCCTATCGCCGCGATGAACTTGCCGTAAAGGTACGCAAGGTACTGGACCAGGGGTAGCCGCAAGCCGTCGGTGCCGGGGGCGGCCCGGAAAGCACGCCTGATCGGCCTGCGCCGCCGGTCCGGTGGTGCAGGCCGATACCAGGGGCGCTGTCACTGGGTCACGCTGTCCAGGCTCTGTATTGCTGCCCGCAGTTCCGAGGGCCGAAATGGCTTGTGCAACACCAACGACGCACCAAGCAGCCGCGCCAGTTCTTCCAGATTCCGGATCTCGCTGCCGTACAGCGGGAAAATGCCCCCGCCGCCTGTCATGAGGATGAATTTCACCTCAGGCAATCGGTTTCGGACATCCGAAACAAGCTCCAGTCCATCCATGTTGGGCATGAACAGATCCGAAACCACAAGATCGAACTCACACCGCCCGGTCAGTTCAGCGGCCAATCTGCCGTCGCCAGCTTCCAATGGTTGAATGCCCATGTCATGCAGCGCCGTACAGATTGTTCCGCGAACCAGCGGGTCATCATCAACAACAAGTGCAGACTTTATCCTGGGCATCTCCGCGGTTCCTTTTTCGGTGAAAAAAGGGTCGCACAGGCTGTCGATTCAGGCAAGGTTGGACTTGGTCTTGCTGACAGACGCCACGACCAGGGTCTTGCCGCTTTTCGCCATCCGCGTTGCCCAGGCCCGGCAACCCCGGCCCAACCGCCTGAATGTCAGTCACGCCCGGCCAGTGCCGGGTGATTGAAAACGGCATGCCGACCGCCAAGCTTTACGTAACGTCAAAAAACGCATAGGTTGCGCGCCCAGCGACAACCACATCGATAAACGGAGAGCATGCCATGACAGCTGCTCACGGAGGCGGTGCCGGCGACGGGTCGGTCTGGAGTTCGGGCACAGGAAGTGCCTGGCCAAACCGATGGGCCTTTGCCGCGTTAAAGGATGATGGTGCGGTCGTTACCTGGGGCAGTTCGCCGCGCGGCGGGGATCAGGGCGTTTATTCCATCAGCCAATTTACCGGCGTGGAACAGATCGCTGATGTTTCGGATCAGTTGCAGGGCGGCGTCAGTGAAATCTACACCTCTGGCGCCGCCTTTGCGGCACTGAAGGACGATGGCGCGGTCGTCACATGGGGGGATGCGGCGGCGGGGGGCGACTCTGGCGATGTGGCCGATGATCTGGCAGCCGGCGTGGTGGCGGTTTATTCGACCGATGATGCCTTTGCCGCGCTGAAAGACGACGGCTCGGTCGTCACCTGGGGCAATGGGTCCCGGGGGGGCAATTCCAGTGCCGTTGCCGATGACCTGTCGGCGGGGGTGGTTGCCATCCATGCAACCCAGATGGCGTTTGCCGCCATAAAGGCCGATGGCGCGATCATCACCTGGGGGCTGGCAAGCTGGGGCGGCAATTCCAGCGCCGTGGCCGATGACCTGGCCGGCGGCGTGGTGACAATCCACGCAACCGAGCGCGCCTTTGCTGCACTCAAGGACGACGGTTCTGTCGTTACCTGGGGGGTTGCGAATTACGGTGGCGACGCCAGCGCTGTTTCAGACGCGCTGGAGGGGGGCGTGACAGCGCTTTATTCCACCCAGCGCGCCTTTGCGGCGCTGAAGGCGGATGGCTCGGTCATCACCTGGGGTGCGGAGGGCTTCGGCGGGGATTCCAGCGCCGTCGCCGATGCACTGCAGGGCGATGTGGTCGGTCTGCACGCCACCTTGCGTGCCTTTGCGGCGTTGAAGGCCGATGGCTCGGTCGTCACCTGGGGCGACGCCGATGCCGGCGGGGATTCCAGCGCGGTTGCCGATGCGTTGCAGGACGATGTGGTCGCCCTGTATTCGACCCGTTACGCTTTCGCCGCGCTGAAGGCCGATGGCTCGGTCGTGGCCTGGGGTCAAAGCCCCGACGACGTGATTACGACCATCGAAAACTGGGGCGGCGACCCGGGACCGGTTTCGGACCAGCTGGAAAACGGCGTTGTCCAGGTCTTCTCAACCGCCAGCGCCTTTGCGGCGCTGAAGGAGGACGGCTCGGTCGTTACCTGGGGTGCTGACAACTGGGGCGGCGATTCCAGCCCTGTTTCCGAGGACCTGAGCAGCGGTGTGGTCACGATCTACGCCACCCAATACGCCTTTGCCGCGGTCAAGGAAGACGGCTCGGTCGTCTCCTGGGGGGCTGGCGCGTGGGGCGGCGATTCCAGCGCCGTGGCCGATCAGCTCTCTGGCGGCGTGGTGGCGCTTGCCGCCCCATTCCGTGTAAAGCCGCTGAACCCCGCGGTTCTCGCGGCCCGGCCGGCCGCCCGGGGGATCGGCGCGGTGGCGGGCGACGATGTGATCGACGTGACCGAGGCTGCCGAGGGCATCGCTGTCACAGGCACCGCCGAACCGGGGGCGTCTGTCAGCGTGCGGCTGTCCGACATTCTGGCGGCCAGCGCCACCGCCGATGACACGGGCAACTGGCAGGTGGTCTTCACGCCCGAAAGCCAGCTTGACCTTGGCGCCCATACCATCTTCGCCACGGCCAATGTCGGCGGGCTGTCCAGCGCGGTGGCCAGCCGCGATGTCACCGTCGTCGCCCCGCCGCTGGCGCTGGTGATCGACCGGGTGGCCGGCAACAACGTTATCACCCCGGACGAGGCCGCCGAGGGGCTGGTCATCACCGGCTCCGCCGCCCCCGGCGCCGAGGTGGCGGTTACCTTCGGCGACTTCGCGCAAACCACAAATGCCAGCCCCGATGGCGCATGGCGGGTCTCACTGACCCCGCAGCAGATCCCCGAGCCGGGCGATCATTTTGTCCTGGCCCGGGCCACGCTTGATGGCACCGCCAGCCCGCAGGTGGGGCGCCGGGTTTCGGTGGTAGAGCCGCCCTCGGCGCCCGAGATCGCGCCGGTCGGGGTGGATGACGTCATCGCGCCCGGGGACCTGGATTTCGGGCTGGACATGCGCGGCCTCGCCGACCCGGGTGCGCGGGTGACGGTCAGTTTCGGCGACATCACCCAGACGGTCATGGCCAGCGCAGAGGGGATGGTGACCGGCGGATGGGAGGCGCTTTTTGATCTGGAGGACCTGCCGCCCGCGGGCGAGCATCTGGTCACCGCGCAAGCCGCCCGGGACGGGCTGTTCAGCGACGTGACCGAAAGGCTGGTCACCATCGAGAACACGCCCGCCCAGATATTCGGCGACACCACCGGCCAGGTGATCGAGGGCGCGCCCGCCGCCGAACAGGACCGCGGCACTTTGCTGGTGCTGGACCGCGACGCGGGCGAGGATCGTTTTCAGGCCCCGGACCCGCAGGATCTGGAAACCCTCTTCGGTGCCTTCCACTTCGACCCGCTGACCGGCAACTGGATGTTCACGCTGGACAACGGCAGCCCCGCCGTGCAGGCCATGACCGACGGCGAGGAAGCCACCGTCGGACTGACCGTCACCAGCCAGGATGGCACCGCCTCTGAAACGATCACCATCACCATCACGGGTGCTGGTGTCGCAGACCCCGATCCGACCGGGCCGTACATGCTGGCCGGACAGATCATTGACCGTGCGCAAGAGGGGTTGCCGGGTGCGGTGATTTATTTCGCCCCGGACGAGGGCGAGATGCTGGCCTTTGGTACCGATCTGGACGGAAATTTCTCGCTTGAACTGCCTGCCGACAGCAGCGGCCTTCTGGCGCCCATACGCGACTACGATGAATTCGATCCGTCCATCACGGCAGCCTCTGCACTGGAAACCCTGCGCCTGTCCGTGGGGTTGGACCCGTCATGGGGCCCGGCGGATGCGATGGATTTCATTGCCGCAGATTACCTGGGCAACGGGGCGGTGACCGCCCTTGATGCGCTGGAAATCCTGCGGGTATCGGTGGGGCTTGAGGCAGAGATGCCGCCGCGCTGGCTGTTTCTGGACGCCGATGCCGATCTGTCGCATATCGACCGGCAGAATACTGTGGTCGACACCGGGCGCGTTGTTGATCCCTTGATTGCGGATACCACTGACCTGGCCCTGGTCGGCATTCTGGTTGGCCATGTGCAGGCAGTGCCGATCATCACTGAAAGCTGACCTATGGTGAACCTTGCCCCGCAGCGGCGGGCGCGGCGGGCGCGTTGGTGTTGCGGGGGGGGGGGGGGGCCCCCCCCCGGGGGGGGGGGGTG
>JAFIED010000275.1 GCA_020832805.1 Pararhodobacter sp. | reverse complement strand
ACGGCATAGGCGGCGGCGTGAGACTTGTTGAAGCCGTAGTTGGCGAATTTTTCCAGTAGGTCGAACACCTCGCCGGCCTTGGCCTTGTCCACCCCGTTGGCGATGGCGCCGTCAATGAATTTCGGCCGCTCCTTGGCCATTTCCTCGGCGATCTTCTTGCCCATGGCGCGGCGCAGCAGGTCGGCGCCGCCCAATGAATAGCCCGCCATCACCAGCGCAATCTCCATCACCTGTTCCTGATAGACGATGATGCCCTGGGTTTCCTTCAGGATATGGTCGATGGAGGGATGAATGGATTCGAGTTCGCGCTGGCCGTTCTTGACCTCGCAATAGGTGGGAATGTTCTCCATCGGGCCGGGGCGGTACAGCGCCACCAGCGCTACGATATCCTCGATACAGGTGGGGTTCATGCGCCGCAGCGCGTCCATCATGCCGGAGCTTTCCACCTGAAACACGGCCACGGTGCGCGCCGAGGCATAAAGCTGATAGGTCTTTTCATCATCAAGCGGAATGCGCTCGATCTTCAGGTCAACCCCGCGCAGTTTCAGCAGGTCGATGGCGTTCTGGATCACGGTCAGCGTTTTCAGGCCCAGAAAGTCGAACTTGACCAGCCCGGCCGCCTCGACCCATTTCATGTTGAACTGGGTTGCCGGCATGTCAGAGCGCGGGTCACGGTACAGCGGTACCAGTTCGTCCAGCGGCCGGTCGCCGATCACCACGCCGGCCGCATGCGTGGATGCATTACGCAGCAGCCCCTCGATTTTCTGCGCATAGTCCAGCAGCCGCCGGACCACTTCTTCGGCCTGCGCGGCCTCGCGCAGGCGTGGCTCGTCGGCCAGCGCCTTGGTGATGGACACCGGCTTGACCCCTTCCACCGGAATCATCTTTGACAGCCGGTCGACCTGGCCATAGGGCAGTTGCAACACGCGGCCCACATCGCGCACGGCGGCCTTGGACAGCAACGCGCCGAAGGTGATGATCTGGCCCACCTTGTCACGCCCATAGCGTTGCTGGACGTATTGAATGACCTCTTATCGCCGATCCATGCAGAAATCGATGTCGAAATCCGGCATCGATACGCGTTCGGGGTTCAGAAAGCGCTCGAACAGCAGCGAATAGCGCAGCGGGTCAAGGTCAGTGATCGTCAGGGCATAGGCTACCAGGCTGCCAGCGCCCGAGCCCCGCCCCGGCCCCACCGGGATATCGTGATCCTTTGCCCATTTGATGAAATCGGCGACGATCAGGAAATAGCCGGGAAAGCCCATCTGTTCGATGATGCCCAGCTCGAAATCCAGGCGTTGCCGGTACTCCTCTTCTGTGGCGGCATGCGGAATGACCGCCAGCCGTGCCGCCAGCCCCGCGCGCGCCTGACGGCGCAGCTCCTGCACCTCGTCCTCGGCAAAGCGTGGCAGTATGGGCGCGCGCTTGCGGGCACGAAACGCACAGCGACGAGCAATTTCCACCGTGTTTTCAAGCGCCTCGGGCAAGTCGGCAAAGAGCGTGGCCATTTCGGCCTCGGTCTTGAAATGATGCGCCTGGGTGACACGGCGCCGGGGCTCTGCCTGATCGACATAGGCACCGTCACGGATACACAGCAGCGCGTCATGGGCCTCATACATTTCCGCGGCGGGGAAATAGACATCATTGGTGGCCACCAGTGGCAGCGCCTGCGCATAGGCGGTTTCGACAAACCAGCGCTCGGTCGCGGCCTCGGAGTCTTGCGCCGTGCCGTCTTCGGTGGGGTGGCGCTGCAATTCGACATACAGCCGGTCGTCAAAGGCGTGGCGCAGCTGCTGCAGCACGGTTTCCGCACGCGCCGCCTGCCCATCGCGCACCAGCCGCCCACACAGGCCATCCGGGCCGCCTGTCAGACAGATCAGCCCCGCAGCGTGCGCCGTCACTTCCTGCATCGTTACATGCGGCACATTTCCGGAATCGCGCATGTACAGACAGGAGTTCAGTTTCATCAGATTCATGTACCCGGCCTCTGACTGGGCCAGCAGAACCAGTGCAGCCGGCGTGCGCGGCTTGTCGCCCGGCTGCGCGACGGGCAGCATGACATCGATCTGACAACCGATGATGGGCTGGATGCCGGCGCCCGCCGCCAGCGTGGAAAATTCCAACGCGGCAAACAGGTTGTTGGTGTCGGTCAGGGCGACGGCGGGCATCTGCTGTTGTTCGCACAGCTTGATCAGCTGCTTGAGCGGCAGCGCGCCCTCAAGCAGGGAAAACTCGCTATGGGTGCGCAGGTGAATGAATCGGGGTTTGCTCATGGCGCGCATGATGGCCTCGGTGGCGGGGCGGCGCAAGCGGTTGACAGATTACTGCTTGCCAGAACCGGCCCTGCCGTAGTTGACTGGCGGCACAAAGGCCGGGCCGCCTTACGCCGCATCAGGCAGCCCTTCAGATGCCCTGACCATGTGTATCGCGGCGGAACAGACAATGACCGACATCGCGTTTGTGCTGAACGGAACGCCCGTGCGCGTGACAAACCAGCCTGCCACGCGCACCCTGCTGGACTGGCTGCGCGAGGATCGCCGCTTGACCGGCACCAAGGAGGGCTGCAACGAGGGCGATTGCGGCGCCTGTACGGTCATGGTGACCGACCGCCACGGCACCCGGGCGCTGAACGCCTGCATCCTGTTTCTGGCGCAGCTGGACGGCAAGGCGGTGCATACGGTCGAGGGGCTGACGGCGCCCGATGGCAGCCCGCATCCCGTGCAACAGGCCATGATCGACCATCATGGCAGCCAGTGCGGCTTTTGCACCCCCGGTTTCATTGCCATGATGGCGGTCAACCACCTGAACAACGAAACCGACCATGACACCGCACTGGCCGGGAACCTGTGCCGTTGCACCGGCTATGCCCCCATCGACCGCGCGGCGCGGGCTGCGGCCCGATACCCGGTCCCCGACTGGCTCAGGCAGGCCACCGATCCTTCCTTCATCTTGCCTCAAATACTCCGGGGGGAGTCGCGCATCAGCGCGACGGGGGGCAGCGCCCCCCACCCCTTCATTCCACGCAGTGCCGACGACCTGGCGCAATGGTACGCCGCCAATCCCGATGCCACGCTGATCGCCGGCGCCACCGACGTCGGCCTCTGGGTCACAAAATCGCTGCGCAGCCTCTGCCCCGTCGCCTTCATCGCCGGTCTGGACGATCTGCGGGGCGTCAATGTCTCCGATACCGAAATCCGCATCGGTGCCACCACCACCCTCGCCGACCTGCACCGCGCCATCGCCGCCTACCACCCGTCCTTCAGCGAACTCATCCGCCGCTATGGCTCGGCCCAGGTGCGGGCGGCGGCCACGATAGGGGGCAATATCGCCAATGGCTCGCCCATTGGCGATAGCCCGCCTGCGCTGATCGCGCTGGGGGCCACGCTCCACCTGCGCCAGGGCGACAGCCGCCGCAGCCTGCCGCTGGAAGATTTCTTCATCGCTTACGGCCAGCAGGATCGCGCCCCCGGCGAATTCGTCGAGGCCGTCAGCTTTTCCCGCCAGCCCGACCGGCTGCGCTGCTACAAGATTTCCAAGCGCTTTGACCAGGATATCTCGGCGCTCTGCGGCTGTTTCAACGTCACCGTCGCCGACGGGATCGTCACCGAGGCCCGCATTGCCTTCGGCGGCATGGCCGGCACGCCGAAACGCGCGCTGGCGGTAGAACTGGAGCTGCTGGGCAATCCCTGGACGCTTGACACCATCAAGGCCGCAATGGCCGCCTTTGCCGAAGATTTCCAGCCCATCGGCGATATGCGCGCGTCTGCCGCCTATCGGCTGCAGATCGCGCAGAACCTGCTGGAACGGTATTTCCTGCAGGATCAGGGCATCGCCACCGATGTGCTGGCGGTGGCGCCATGAGCGTGCACAAGCCCCTCCCGCATGATGCCGCCGCCCTGCATGTCACCGGCCAGGCGCGCTATGTCGATGACATTCCCACCCCCGCCGGCACATTTCACCTTGCCTTCGGGCTCAGTACCATCGCCCATGGCCGTATCACCGTGCTGGACCTCACCCCCGTCCGCGCCGCGCCCGGCGTGGTGGCGGTGCTGACGGCAGATGACGTGGGCGATGCCGATTGCAGCCCCTCGGCCCATGACGAGCCGCTGTTGGCGCAGGGCGCAGTGCATTACGCCGGCCAGCCGCTTTTTCTGGTTATCGCCGACAGCCATCTGAACGCCCGCCGCGCCGCGCGTCTGGCCCGGGTGGAATACGACGAGTTGCCGGCCATCCTGACCATCGATCAGGCGCTGGAGGCCGATGCGCGGTTCGAGGATGGCCCGCGCATCTGGACCAGGGGCCAGCCTGACGCCGCGCTGGCCGGCGCGCCCCACCGGCTGGAGGGCCGGATCGAGATCGGCGCGCAGGAGCATTTCTATCTGGAAGGCCAGGCCGCGCTGGCCCTGCCGCAGGAAGGCGGCGACATGGTGATTGCCTGTTCCAGCCAGCACCCCACCGAGATCCAGCACAAGGTCGCCCATGCGCTGGGCGTCCCCATGCATGCCGTGCGGGTGGAGGTGCGGCGCATGGGCGGGGGCTTTGGCGGCAAGGAAAGCCAGGGTAACGCACTCGCCATCGCCTGCGCGCTGGCCGCCCGCGCCACTGGCCGGCCCTGCAAGATGCGCTACGACCGCGACGACGATTTCCTGATTACCGGCAAGCGGCACGATTTCCGCATCGACTATCGCGTGGGTTTCGATGATGCGGGCCGCGTTCAGGGCATCCATTTCAGCCAGTACGCCCGCTGCGGCTGGGCGCAGGATCTGTCGCTGCCGGTGGCTGACCGGGCCATGCTGCATGCCGACAATGCCTATTTCCTGCCCGCCGTTCGGATCGTCAGCCACCGGCTGCGCACCAACACCCAGTCCGCCACCGCCTTTCGCGGTTTTGGTGGCCCACAGGGCATGCTGGGGATCGAGCGGGTGATGGACCACATCGCCCATCATCTGCGGCTGGACCCGCTGGCCGTGCGCCGCGCCAACTACTACCGCGACGCCCGGCCAGAGCGGACTGGCCCCGGCAGCGCCCGCCGCCTCAGCGGCCCGCACAGCCCGCAGCCGCCGGCCGATACGGGCCTGCAGACCCCGCCCTACGGCCAGCAGGTCGCGGATTTCATCCTGCACGATCTGACTGACCGGCTGGCCACGCAATCCGGTTACACCGCCCGCCGCGCCGCCATCGCCGCCTGGAACCGCGCCAATCCGGTGTTGAAGAAGGGTATCGCGCTGACGCCGGTGAAATTTGGCATCTCCTTCACGCTGACCCATCTCAATCAGGCCGGCGCGCTGGTACATGTCTATCAGGATGGCTCGATCCACCTGAACCACGGCGGGACAGAGATGGGGCAGGGCCTGTTCCAGAAGGTCGCGCAGGTGGCGGCGGAGGTGTTCGGCGTGGGCATGGGGGCGGTGAAAATCACCGCGACGGATACGGGGAAGGTGCCCAACACCTCGGCCACCGCCGCCAGTTCTGGCTCCGACCTGAACGGCATGGCGGTCAAGGCAGCTTGCGAGACGATCCGAGAGCGCATCGCCGGCGTGATCGCCGCACGCCACCAATGCACGGCTGACGCGATCCGCTTCGAGGGCGGGCAGGTCTGCGCGCCTGGGCAGGACTACAGCTTTGCCGAGGCCGCGACCCTGACCTGGCAGGCGCGCGAAAGCCTGTCTGCCACCGGCTTCTACCGCACACCCAAGCTGGAATGGGACCGCCTGCGCGGTCACGGACGGCCGTTCTATTACTTCGCCTATGGCGCGGCGGTCAGCGAGGTGGTGATCGACACGCTGACGGGCGAATACCGTATCCTGCGCGCCGATATCCTGCACGATGCCGGCGCCAGCCTGAACCCAGGCCTGGATATCGGCCAGATCGAGGGCGGCTATGTGCAGGGCGCGGGCTGGCTGACGACCGAGGAACTGGTCTGGGATGGTCAGGGGCGGTTACGCACCCATGCGCCCAGCACCTACAAGATCCCGGCGATGGGCGACCGGCCGCGCGTGTTCAACGTGGCACTGTGGGATGGCGCGAACCGGGAGGAGACGATCCACCGGTCAAAGGCCGTGGGCGAGCCGCCCTTCATGCTGGGGATTTCGGTGCTGATGGCGCTGTCCGATGCCGTGGCTGCTTGCGGCGACGGGTCAGTCTATCCGGACATGGATGCACCGGCGACGCCGGAGCGGGTGCTGGCGGCGGTGCAGCGGGTGCGCGTCAATGCTTGATCGGGCAGCCTTGGCGCGGGCAGTCGCGCGGCATGGGATGGTGGTGCGGGTGGTGATCGCCGCGCATCATGGCTCAAGCCCGCGCGAGGCCGGGGCGGCGATGCTGATCTGGTCGGATGGTCAGGGCTGGGGACAGGAAGGAACCATCGGTGGCGGCGCTCTTGAATGGCAGGCGGCGGCACGGGCGCATGGGTTGCTGGAAGGGTATGCAGATCAGCAACCGAGGGCAGAAAGCGCCCGCAAGCCGCGCTCCCGCCCGCCCACCCCGCGCGACATGCGGGCGCCGCCGTCGCAGGCCGGGCATGAGCCGGCGCAACTGCCTGGACGATCCCTTGTCCAGCGCCTGCCCCTTGGCCCGGCGCTGGGCCAATGCTGCGGTGGTGCCGTCACGCTGGCCTATGAGGTGGTCGACGCCGCCACCCTTGCCTGCATTCCTGAAACCGGCCTGCATGCCCGCCGCCTTGAAGGCGATGCAGACATGCCCTTCGCCATCGCGCGCGCCTTGCGCGATGCGCGCGGTCAGGGCAGTACGGCCGGCCTGTGGAAAGCCGGTTGGCTGGCCGAACCGGTGGCGCCGCCCGCCCGGTTGTTATGGGTCTGGGGTGCGGGGCATGTGGGCCGGGCCATTGTGGCCACTCTTGCCCCGCTGCCGGATTTCGCCCTGACCTGGATCGACGCCGCACCCGGCCGCTTTCCGGAAGGCGTTCCCGCTGGAGTCACCACATTGCATGCGCCCGACCCTGCCGATCTGGTGCCGCTGGCCCCGCGGAATGCAGAACACCTGATCCTGACCTATAGCCACGCACTGGATCTGGCGCTGTGTCACCGGGTGCTGGGCCACGGTTTTGCGCATCTGGGCCTTATCGGTTCGGCCTCGAAATCTGCGCGGTTTCGCAGCCGGCTGCGCGCGTTGGGCCATACGGATGCCCGTATTGCGCGCATCTGTTGTCCCATTGGCGATCCGTCGTTGGGCAAGCATCCGCAAGCCATTGCGCTGGGTGTGGGTGCCGCGCTACTCAAAAACCCGCCTGACCTGCGCCGGGCGACGCAGACGTTG
Source organism: Pararhodobacter sp. (assembly GCA_020832805.1). Lineage (GTDB taxonomy): Bacteria > Pseudomonadota > Alphaproteobacteria > Rhodobacterales > Rhodobacteraceae > Pararhodobacter. Next base: position 21,031 of record JAFIED010000275.1, on the reverse strand, counting down.
ACGGAGAGTGCCGGATGACCACGCCGCTTCTGGCTATCGAGGGCCTGACCAAGGCCTATCCGGGGGTGATTGCCAATGAGGAAGTCTCGTTTGTCATTGGTGAGGGCGAAATCCATGCCTTGCTGGGCGAAAACGGCGCCGGCAAATCGACACTGGTCAAGACGATTTACGGGTTGATCCGGCCTGACACCGGCCAGATGCAGTGGCGTGCCGCGCCTTATGCCCCCACCGCCCCGCATGAGGCCCGCGCCACCGGCGTGGCGATGGTGTTTCAGCATTTCAGCCTGTTCGATGCGATGGATGTGGCCGAGAACGTGGCGCTGGGCATGGATGATCCGCCCCCTATCCGCCAGCTTGCCGCGCGGATCCGGCAGGTTTCAACCGATTACGGCCTGCCGCTGGATCCGGGGCGGCTGGTGGGCGATCTGTCGGCCGGGGAACGCCAGCGGGTAGAGATCATTCGCTGCCTGCTGCAGAATCCACAATTGCTGATCATGGATGAGCCGACATCCGTGCTGACCCCGCAAGAGGTGGACATCCTGTTCCAGACCCTGCGCAAACTGCGCGCAGAGGGACGGTCGATCCTGTACATATCGCACAAGCTTGACGAGATCCGGGCACTTTGCGAAACGGCCACCATTCTGCGCCGGGGCAAGGTGGTGGCCAGTTGCGACCCGCGTGAAAAAACCTCTCGGCAACTGGCCGAAATGATGGTCGGCACAGCGCTGACGGCACCGCAGCGCGTCGGGCGCGATCCGGGGGCGGTGCTGTTGCAGGTCGATGGGCTGAGCCTGCGCGCGCCCTCGGCTTTTGGTACCAGCCTGAAAGACATCGCCCTGACGGTGCGCGCGGGCGAGATTCTGGGTATCGGGGGCGTGGCTGGCAACGGGCAGGATGAATTGCTGGCGGCACTGGCGGGCGAATTGCGCGCGCCGCATCACGTGATCCGCGTGCAGGATCAGCCGGTAGGGCGGTTCGGCCCCAACACCCGCCGGGCCCTTGGCCTGCTATGCGCGCCAGAGGAGCGACTGGGCCATGCCGCCGCGCCGGACATGAGCCTGACCGAAAACGCCCTGCTGACTGGCGCCTGGCGCGAGAAACTGGTCTGGCAGGTATTTATCGACTGGAAACGCGCCCGCAACTTTGCCGAAAGCATCATCGCGCGGTTCGATGTGCGCACGCCGGGGCCGCACGTGGCGGCGCGGGCGCTTTCGGGGGGCAATCTGCAGAAATTCGTGATCGGACGCGAGATCATGCAGCGCCCGCAGGTGCTGGTGGTCAACCAGCCCACCTGGGGGGTGGATGCCGCCGCCGCCGCCGCCATCCGGCAGGCGCTGATGGATCTGGCGCAGGGCGGCGCGGCCGTGGTGGTGATCAGCCAGGACCTGGATGAATTGCTGGAGGTCGCGGACAGCTTTTGCGCGCTCAATGCCGGCCGACTTAGTGCGCCGCGCCCGGTTCCTGGTCTGACGATGGAACAGGTTGGCCTGATGCTGGGCGGCGCTGGCGACATGGAGGTGGCGCATGTTGCGACTTGAACGGCGCCCGCAACCATCCAGGGTCTGGGTCTGGGCAACGCCGGTGTTGGCAGTTTGCCTGACCATGATTGCCGGGGGCATCCTGTTTGCCATTCTGGGCAAGGACCCGGTTGCAGCGATCCGCATGATATTCTGGGACCCGCTGTTCAGTCAGCAGTTCGCCGCCTTCTCGCGCCCGCAGTTGCTGGTCAAGGCCGGCCCGCTGATCCTGATTGCCGTGGGGCTGGCCATCGGTTTTCGTGCCGGTATCTGGAACATCGGCGCCGAGGGCCAGTACATCATCGGTGCGCTTTGCGCGGCAGCGGTGGCACTGGCGTTCTTTCCCTCTGGCCCGGCTGATGTTCGGCTGTTCGGCACGGTCCTGTTCAGCTTTGACGCCGCGCCTTCACGCTGGTGGCTGTTCCCGCTGACCATCGTGGCGGGTGCGGCGGGGGGCTTCCTGTGGGCCATGATCCCCGCGATCCTGAAGACGCGGTTCAATACGAATGAAATCCTGGTATCGCTGCTGCTGGTCTATGTCGCCGAAAAGCTGCTGGCCGCGGCGTCGGTCGGCTGGTTGCGCAACCCGCAGGGTGCCGGCTTTCCCGGTTCGCGCAACCTGTCGCAGTTTCCGGCGGTGGCCAACCCCGAGATCCTGCCCGGCACCGGCATGCATTGGGGCGTTGCGATAGCCTTTGTCGCCGTGATCTTCGGCTATGTGCTGCTGCATCGGCATATGCTGGGCTTTCATGTGCAACTGGCCGGGCAGGCGCCGCGCGCGGCGCGCTTTGCCGGTGTGGCCCCGGCGCGCCTTGTCGTGTTCTGTCTTGGCATCTCGGGGCTGCTGGCCGGACTGGCTGGCATGTTCGAGGTGACCGGCCCCGCGCGCATGATCACGATCGATTTCAACGTGGGCTACGGATTTACGGCGATCATCGTGGCATTTCTGGGCCGGCTGCACCCTGTGGGGATCGTGCTGGCCGGGCTCTTGATGGCGCTGACCTATATCGGCGGGGAACTGGCGCAATTCATGCTGGGCCTGCCTTCGGCGGCGATTCAGGTGTTCCAGGGGATGTTGTTGTTCTTTTTGCTGGCGCTGGACATGCTGTCGAACTACCGCATCCGCCTTGCGTATCGAGAGGCCGCATGATGATGGATCTATCCTCGATCAACCCTGTTGTGCTGGTTGCGGCCTTGATGGTGGCGGCGACACCCATCCTGCTGGCCGCCATCGGCGAACTGGTGGTGGAAAAGGCAGGCGTGCTGAACCTGGGTGTCGAGGGCATGATGATCACCGGCGCGGTGACCGGATTTGCCTTTGCCGTGACCTCTGGCAACCCCTATCTTGGCATGGTGGCGGCGGCGACAGGTGGTGCGCTGCTGGCGCTGATCTTTGCCCTGCTGACGCAGTATCTGATGGCGAATCAGGTTGCCACGGGCCTGGCGCTGACCCTGTTCGGACTGGGGTTTTCAGCATTGCTGGGGCAGGGCTACAGCGGTGTGTCGCCGCCGCGCACGCCGCGGCTGGATTTCGGCTGGCTGGCCGAGATACCGGTGCTGGGGCCGATCGTGTTTCGCCATGATCCGCTGGTCTATGTTTCCATCATCATCGTCGCGGCCGTCTGGTGGTTCCTGCGGTACAGCCGGGCGGGGCGCATTCTGCGCGCGGTGGGCGAGAATCATGACGCGGCGCATGCGCTGGGCTATCGGGTACGGATGGTGCGTGTGGCAGCCATCGCCTTTGGCGGCGCCTGCGCCGGGTTGGGGGGGGCGTATCTCAGCTTGATCCGGGTGCCGCAATGGACCGAGGGCATGACCGCCGGTGCCGGCTGGATTGCGCTGGCGCTTGTCGTCTTTGCCTCCTGGCGGCCATGGCGGGCACTGCTGGGTGCCTATCTTTTTGGCGGGATTGTCACGTTGCAGCTTACGCTGCAGGCAGCGGGCTGGCGCATTCCGGTCGAATACCTTGCCATGGCGCCGTATCTGGTGACTATTGTCGTTCTTGTCGTCATCTCGTCTGGCCGCGCACGCCGGACGCTGGCCGCGCCGGGATCGCTGGGCCGGCCGTTTCATGCTGCCGGCTGATTTCTTCTTTCTGGCGGGCAGGTTGCCCGCCTGCAACCTGGGGAGTTTGACAAATGAAACGCAGACAATTGCTTGCGGGCACGGCGCTGGCGCTGGGCCTGGCCAGTGGCTTTGGCACCGTGGCCCTGGCCGATGACCCGCTGCGCGTGGGCTTCGTCTATATCGGCCCGGTGGGTGATCAGGGTTGGACCTTTATCCATGATCAGGCCCGGCAAGAGGCCGAGGCCCATTTCGACGGCCGGATCGAGACCACATATGTGGAAAGCGTGCCCTATGGCGCCGATGCCGAACGGGTGATGACGCAGATGGCGCTGTCGGGCACCGACATGATCTTTGCCACCACCTTTGGCTACGGGCCTGATGTGAACGCCGTTGCCGCGCGCTTTCCGAATGTCGCCTTTGAACACGCCACCGGCTACCTGCAGGAAGAACCCAACGTCAGCCTGTACAACGCGCGTTTCTACGAGGGCCGCGCCGTCATTGGCCATATTGCCGGTCGGATGACCGAGACGAACACCATTGGCTACATCGCCTCTTTCCCGATTCCAGAGGTAGTGATGGGCATCAACTCGGCCTTTCTGCACGCACGGGCAGTAAACCCGGATGTGAACTTCCGCGTGGTCTGGGTTTACAGCTGGTTCGACCCCGCACAGGAAGCAGCAGCGGCCGAGGCCCTGATCGAGCAGGGCGTCGATGTGCTGATGCAGCACACGGATTCCACCGCCGCCATCCGTATTGCGCAGGAACGCGGCGTGCTGGCCTTCGGCCAGGCCGCCGACATGAGCGCGGCGGCGCCCGATGTGCATCTGACCGCCATCATCAACCAGTGGGCGCCCTATTACATCGAGCGCATCCAGGCCCGGCTTGATGGGACCTGGGAGGCGCGCAACACCTGGTATGGCATCGGTGATGGCATGGTCGGCATTGCGCCCCTGCACGAGCGGTTGCCGGACGATGTGCGCGCCGAAGCCGAGGGCATGATCGCGGCCATCTCGGCGGGCGAGTACCATCCGTTTACCGGACCGATCAACCGGCAGGACGGCTCGCCCTGGCTGGCCGAGGGCGAGATCGCGCCGGATGGTGATCTTCTGGGCATGCGTTTCTTTGTCGAAGGCATGACAGGCGACGTGCCGAACTGACCCGGGCATTGCAGACACCATGCAAACGGGCCGGGCACCGCCAGTCGGTTGCCCGGCCTTTTCCGTCCTGGCCATGTTGTCCGGCATGGGGCGCTACCCGGAGAAAGAGGCACCGCATGGACCTTCCCGCGTCTATCCGGTAAAGCGGCCCCGCTTCACTGTGGCGGGAACGGCGGATCATGCGCAGCTACGCAATCGGCGACATTCATGGCCATCTTGATCTGTTGCTCACAGCGCAGGCTCTGGTTCAGCGTGACAGGGAACAGACGGGTGACGAGTCGGCGCCACTGGTTCATGTCGGTGATCTGGTTGACCGCGGGCCGCAAAGCCCCGCTGTGATCGACCATCTGATGGACGGGCAACGTCAGGGGCAGCCCTGGGTGGTGCTGAAGGGTAACCACGATCGCATGTTCGTGCATTTCCTGGATGATCCCGCGGGGCAAGACCCCGGCCTGCGCCCCCTTTACAGCTGGCTGCATCCGCGAATCGGCGGTGCACAGACGCTGGAATCCTATGGCGTTGCCTCGCCCGCTGACAGGCCTGTGGCCGCCGTGCATGCCGATGCAACATCGGCCGTCCCGCGGGCGCACCGGGACTTTCTGGATGGCCTGCCGGCGTTCTTTACCCATGACGAGGTACTGTTCGTGCATGCCGGCATCCGCCCCGGCGTGCCGCTTGAAGCGCAGACGGAAACCGACATGATCTGGATCCGGCATGACTTTCTGGATCATGCCGCGCCCTATCCCTGGCTGGTGGTGCACGGCCATACGGCAATCCAGACGCCGCGCCATTACGGCAATCGGCTGAACATCGACAGCAGCGCTGCCTATGGCGGGCCGGTTTCTGCGGTAGTGATCGAGGGGCGCGCCGCCTGGTTGCTGACGCCGGACGGGCGCAAGCCCTTGCCCCCGACACCCGAACGCCGCTGACCCCCTTTCAGACGGCGCATCTGCGCAAACGAACGACGGGTCCGCAAACCCGCCATGCCGCGTCAACTTCCTTGACAGGGCCTGGGCCCGCCTGCCCAATGCCATCAGGGGAGGAACGCGCGATGCAGAACGCTTTCTTGCGCGTGTGTCGCTGCGCCGACAGGGCAACGCTGGTTGTCTGTGGTGGCGCGGGGCTGGTGCTGGCTGTCATGGTGCTGGTCAATGTGGTCTTGCGCTACGGGTTCGGCTGGGGGTCGATCAAGCTGCAGGATCTGGCAGCCTATGCCTTTGCCGTCTTTCTGATCACCAGCCTGCCTGTAACGCTGGCGCGGGGCGGCCATGTCAGGGTCGAGGTCCTGTCGGAACGCCTGCCATCCGGCTATCTGCGCGCGGCCGACACCATTGCGTTGTTTGTGTTCGTGATCCCGCTTTTCGGGCTGATCATCTGGGCAGGCTGGAACGACCTGTTGTTTGTGTGGAGCATTCGAGAGGGCTCGCTGACGTCGGGCGGGTTGGGCGGTCTGTGGCTGGTCAAGACCATGCTGCCTGTCGCCAGCGCGCTGATGATCCTGCAAGGGGTTGCAGCTGTCCTGGCCCCGCCCGCCCGGCCTGATGACGCACCGGGCAAGGGGGCGGCCACATGAGTGGCCAGGAGATCATACTGTTGCTCATGTTCGGCGCCCTTTTTGCCGGCATTCTCAGTGGTATTCCCGCCATGCTGGCCATTGCCGGCGTGCCCCTGGTCACGGCGTTTCTGGCCGGGCAGTTCGGCTTGTTCAATCTGAACTTTCTCAGTGCCTTTCCTGCCCGCGTATGGGGTGTGATGACCAACACGCTCTTGATGGCGGTACCTCTTTTCGTACTGATGGGTGTGCTGCTGGAACGATCGCGCCTGGCCGAACGGATGCTGACCATCCTGGCGCGCCTGATGGGCGGCAGCCCGCTGGGCATGGCGGTGTCGGTTCTGGCGTTCAGCGCCATCATCGCGGCATCGACCGGCATCATCGGCGCCACGGTGGTGATGCTGGTGCTGATCAGCCTGCGGCCGCTGCTGCAGGCGGGGGTGCCGGCGCCGCAGGCATCGGGCCTGATCTGTGCCAGTGGCACGCTGGGCCAGATCATTCCGCCTTCCATCCTGCTGGTCCTGCTGGGCGATCAGATCGGCAATACCTATCTGGATGCTCAGCAACGCGCCGGCAATTTCGCGCCCCAGCCGGTATCGGTTGCCGACCTGTTTGCCGGCGCCATGATCCCGGGCCTGTTGCTGGTGGGGATGTACGCATTGTGGCTGGTCGTGACCCTGCGGCCAAAACGCGGCGCCGGCCCGCCCCCGCGAGGCGAGCGCGTGCCGGTACAGGACATCCTCTTTACCTTCATGCCGCCGCTTTTGCTGATCCTTGCCGTGCTGGGGTCAATCCTGGGCGGTATCGCCACGGCGACCGAGGCCGCCGGGCTGGGCGCCATCGGCGCACTGCTGATGGCGGCCTTTGCCACCACGCAGAACACGGCCGCGCGGCTGCTGATCGGGGCGGCGGGGCTATCGGCCTTTGCGCTGGTCGCCCTGCGCCTGGCCGGCCTGGGGCGCGCCGCGCTGGACACGCCGGCGGGCATGCTGGCGGCGGTGTCGGCGCTGCTGATCGGCATCGGCGTTCTGCTGGCGGGCGGGCGGCTATGGCGCGGCCGGCTGCTGCAGGGCGCGCTGACCGAAACCATCCGCATATCCGGCATGGTCTTCGGCATCGTGATTGCGGCTTCGATGCTGGCGCTGGTCTTTCGCGGGCTGGGCGGCGACCGCACGGTGCATACCCTGATGGCCGGCCTGCCTGGTGGTGAACTGGGTGCCCTTTTGCTGGTGATGGGGGTGGTTTTCTTGCTGGGTTTCATCCTGGAGGCGGTAGAGATCATCTACATCGTCGTGCCCTTGCTGGGTCCTGCGGTATTGATGGGCGATGTCTCGCCGGTGTGGTTTGCCGTGCTCCTGGCCATGAACCTGCAAACCAGCTTCCTGACCCCGCCTTTCGGCTTTGCCCTGTTCTACTACCGTTCGGTTGCCCCGCGCAGCATTGCCACAACGCAGGTTTATCGCGGCGTGGTTCCGTTCGTTGTGTTGCAGCTGCTGGCGCTGGCTGTGCTGATCCAGTTTCCGGCGCTTGCCACTTGGTTGCCTGACCGAATTTTCAACTGATCCAACAAACGGAGGAAAGTAGATGAAACGCAGAACATTCCTTGCCTCGGGCGCAGGCCTGGGTGCCGCCGCACTTGCCGCACCCGCCGTGGCGCAGGGCCGTATCCAGTGGGACATGCCCTCGGCCTTTCCGGCGCGCGCCCCCGGTGTCGGTACCAACTCGGCGCGCTTTGCCGAACTGGTGGCGCTTATGTCCGACGGGCGCATGACGTTGACCGTGCATGGCGCAGGCGAACTGGTGCCGCCATTCACGGTAGAGGATGCGGTGCAGCAGGGCACCGTACCCATCGGCCACCTCCCGCCCTACTATGCCGCCTCGCGCAATGCTGCGCTGCATTGGGACACCTGTGTGCCCTTTGGCCCCACGGTCAACGAACATTATGCCTGGCTGCGCTGGGGCGGCGGGCAGGAGCTGTGGGATAACATCTATGCACAGCGCAACCTGAAGCCCCTCTACAGTGGCAATTCCGGCGTGCAGTCCGGCGGCTGGTTCAAGAACCGGATCAACTCGCTGGACGATCTGCAGGGGCTGAACATGCGCATCGCCGGTCTGGGCGGCGAGATGATGCGCAAGATCGGCGTCAATGCGGTGCTGATGCCGGCGACCGAGATCTTTACCGCACTGCAATCGGGGGCACTGGATGCCGCCGAATGGGTGGGTCCCATGCTGGATCAGGCCTTCGGCCTGCAGCGGATCACCAACCTGTGCTACACGCCGGCCTATGCCGAGCCATCGGCGGCGCTGGCCATCGTGTTCAACCGCGATGCCTGGAACGAGTTGCCCGCCGACCTGCAGGCAATCTGCGAAGGTGCCGCCCTTCAATGCGCGATGGAAACACTGGGCCAGTTCGACTATTTCAACGTCACGGCGATGACCCAGTTGCAGGAAGCGGGGGTCGAGTTTCTGGCCTTCCCCGATGACGTGGTCGACGCCATGCGCAACGCCTGGAACGAGGTGAACGACGAGCAAAGCGCGGCCAGCGACGATTACGCCCGCGTGCGCGAAAGCGTCGAGGCCTTTACCTCCCAGGCAATCCCCTACAGTGCAGCGTTCATGGAGCGGTATCTGGCTGCGCGCCCCGGCTGACCTGCAACGCGGCGCACAGACCGCAGGGACGACGCAACCGCCGCCCCTTTCATTTTGCCTCAAATACTCCGGGCGGAGGCACGCGGCACGCGTGCCGGGGGGCAGCGCCCCCCGCCCTTCAATCCAGACGGTCCCGCGAAAAGGCGTATATCGTGCAACCCGCCAGCAACAGCACACCAAAGAACAGGAAGATCGCGGCATAGGGGGCTTCGGGCGGACTGGCCGGCGCCATCTCGTAGACCTGGCGCGAGGCTACCTGCAGCAGGCCGACGCCGCCAATCGAGAACATGTTCAGCAAGGATACGCCGCGACCCAGCAGGTGCGGCGGGAAAAAGCTGCGGCCATGCGCCATCAGCAGCGGAAAGGAAACGCCCAGCACGCTGACCGCAAACAATATTGCCGCCGAGGGCCAGAACCCGGCGGCGGGCCAGGCCCAAAGCGACAGCAATGCCGTACTCCCCAACAGGTTGCCGGCCAGCACCACGCCCTTGCGCGTACCGAACACCCGGTCAAGCGGGCCATAGGCAAACGATCCGATCACCATGCCGATGGCCATGACCAGGGTCACATGGCCAATCATGATCGTGTCGGCGTTATAGACTGCCTCGTAATAGGGGCCGGCCCAAAGGCCGCGCAGGGCGCCGATGGGTGCATAGTTGACCAGCAGCAGCGGCAGAATCAGCCAGATCGCCGGAATGCGCAGCACATCCAGAACCGATCCACGCCCGCCATTCTCGTCAGCGCCGATCACCGGCGGATCCTTGATCAGCAACAGCATGGCGAGACCGTTCAGCAGGGTCAGCAGCCCAAGCGCGACAACCGTCTCGCGCCAGCCAAAGGTCTCGGCCGCCCAGGCCAGTGGCCACGCCCCGGCTATATTGCCAAGCGAGCCAAAGCCGATGATGGCGCCCGCCAGCGTGGCGAATACCGCTGCCGGATAGATGCGCCCGAAGATGTAATAGGCGGCCATCAGCACCGGCGAACAGCCGATTCCGATCAGCACCATCGACAGATGCAGATGCCAGGGCGCCTGCGCCAGTGCAAAGACCAGTGCCCCGCTGCCACCCGCCACACCCAGCAGCCAGGAGGCCGTGCGCCGCGGCCCCAGCGTATCCAGGGCCCAGCCGACAGGCAGTTGCATCAGGGCAAAGGACAGGAACCAAAGCCCCGATGACAGCGCCAGATCATCAGGGCCGGCGCCGATGTCGCGGCCCAGCGCGGGTGCCAGCACCGCCAGAAAGGCCCTGTAGAATTGGCTGAGCACATAGCCCAGCACCAGCATGGCGATGCCCATCTTCATGTCGGCGCGGTGCTCCGGTCAAGTATTTTGCCTTGTGCAATTGCACACATGTTAAACGATCAGGCGCGACAATTGCCGATAAACACGGCAAGGTCCAGAGCAGGGAATGATCTGATTGACGACAGCGCCCGCGATTGGCCGTCACCGGGTGCTCCCCGGGTTGGCCATATTCTCAAGACGGGCAGTCAGGCCAGCCAGGGCCGGAATGCAGTGACGACCTGTTCATAGATTCCGCGCTTGAAGGGCACGATTTCAGCCAGCATCCGGTCGGCCGAAATCCAGCGCCACGCGCTGAATTCGGGGTGCGCGCGGCCGTGAATATCGATGTCTTCATCCGCGCCCAGATAGCGCAGCAGAAACCAGCGCTGCTCCTGCCCGCGGAAACGGCCGCCCCATATACGATGTGCAATCTCGGCGGGCAGATCATAGCGCAGCCAGTCGGGGGTTTCGGCCAGCAGTTCAACCCGCCGGGGCGCAATGCCGGTTTCTTCCTGCAGTTCGCGCAGGGCGGCGGCGCGCGGGGTTTCGCCCGCGTCGATACCACCCTGCGGCATCTGCCACGCCGGCGCCTTGCTGTCGATCCGCTGGCCGGCGAATATCAGGCCGTCGCGGTTGATCAGCATCACACCAACGCAGGGACGATAGGGAAGGGCTGAAAGGGCGGTTGCGTTTTGTGCCGCGCCACCGCCCTTTTCACTGGTCTGCATCAGCGCCCGTTCAGCGTGGACAGGCCGCGCAGAATATCCAGCGCATAGGCCAGTTGGTAATCCTCGCGCCGCAGGCGTGCCACGTCCTGTGCCGCGCGCTCTTCTTCTTCCATCATGCGGCGCTCTTCATCCGAGATGGTCTCGGCGCCCAGTGCCCCGCGCAGGCTGGCCTCGCTGCGCGGTGGGCGGGCTGTGCCCTCGTCATCGGCGGCGCTTTCCTCACGGGGGGGTTGCACCACCATGATGTCGGGCGAAACCCCCAAAGCCTGGATAGAGCGCCCGGAAGGGGTGTAGTACAGCGAGGTCGTCAGGCGCATGGCCCCGTCACCGCGCAGCGGGATCAGCGACTGCACCGAGCCCTTGCCAAAGCTGCGGGTGCCCACGACCACCGCGCGGCGATGATCCTGCCAGGCACCGGCCACGATCTCCGACGCCGATGCCGAGCCGCCATTGATAAGCACCACCAGTGGCCGCCCCTCGATCAGATCGCCCGGCGTGGCATTATAACGCTCGCCCTGTTCATCGCCCCGACCGCGGGTCGATACAATCTCGCCCTGATCCAGAAAGGCATCGGAAACCCGGATGGCCTGGTTCAACAGGCCGCCGGGGTTGTTGCGCAGGTCAACCACCACACCGCGCAGGTTGTCCAGCCCACCCATATCCTCGATGGCCTCTTCCAGGCCCGAAACAAGGTTCGGATAGGTCTGTTCATTGAAGGTTGTCAGGCGCAGCACCACGATGTCGCCCTCTATACGGGTGCGTACTGCCTGAATGCGTATGGTATCGCGGATGATCGACAGGTCAAAGGGTTCGTTCACGCCTTCCCGAACAACGGTGATGATGATCTCTGATCCTACAGGCCCGCGCATCAGGTCAACGGCCTCGGGCAGGGTCAGGCCCAGCAGCGATTCGCCATCGACATGGGTGATAAGATCGCCTGCCTGAACACCGGCATGATAGGCGGGCGTGTCGTCGATCGGGGCAATGACACGGACAAACCCGTCCTGCTGACTGATCTCGATACCCAACCCGCCAAAGGCGCCGCGGGTCTGAACGCGCAGGTCCTCGAAATCATCGGGGGCCAGGAAACTGGAATGCGGATCAAGCGAACTCAGCATGCCGTTGATCGCCGCGCGGATCAGGTCGCCCGTGTCCACCTCGGTCACATACTGGCCGCGGATGCGTTCGAACACATCGCCGAACAGGTCAAGCTGTTCGTAAACCGAACGGTTGCGGTCGGCTTCCTGCGCTATCAGCGGGCCGGCAAGCTGGGTGCTGATCAGCACGCCGCCCATGATGCCCGCTACGGCTGCCAGAAATAATTTTCGCATCCTGTCCTGTCCTGTTCAACGGCGCTTTCCGTCTTGGCCCCGGCTGCGCACGGTAAGCGGCCTTGTCTATTCCGTTCCGGCATCCGGCGCTGACCGCGCGCCGGCCCCTACTGGTCAGTCAAGTCGAACCAGACCGCGGGGTCAATGGCCAGGCTGTTTTCCCGCATCTCCAGATACAGGGTTTCGTTGCGCGCGGCCAGCCCGTCATCGGCTGGTGCAAACTCGTCTCCGGGCAGCACGCCCCCGGGCATGAGGCCCAGCGCGGTGCCTGCATCCACCACATCTGCCACACGAGGAAAGACTGTACCCAGTCCTGCCAGTATCAGAAGGTAGCCCGACGCGGGTTCGATCAAGATCACGTTTTCGTAGTCCAGAAGCGGGCCCCTGTACCGTACCGTGGCCGGCCAGGGCGCTGTCACCAAGGCGCCCGGTTCGGTGGCCAGCAGCAGGCCGGGCCGGGCAATGCCGGCGGCGTCTGGTTCGCCTGCGCGGCGCAGCACGCGGCCCCGCACCGGCAGCGGCAGCGTACCGCGCGCCGCCTCGAATGCCGGCAGCGCGGTTTCCAGTTGGGTTGACGCATCGGCGGGCATGGCATCCAGCGCCAGGGCAAAAGCCTCCAGCGTCTGGACCGAGGCCAGAAGCGCCAGCAACTGCTCTTCGTCGGCCGACAGGTTTTCGGGCAGGTCACGCCGGTCTGCCACGGCCTGACTAAGGGCGATGCGCGCGCCCTGCAGGCTTTCCAGACCCGCAGAAAGTGTGGCCTGAGCCGTTTCCTGCAATCCGCGCAGGGCTTCCAGCTCTGCCAGCAGGGCACCAATGCGCCGGGCCTCGGCCTGCATGGCGGGGGCCAGATCCGCCAGCATCATGCCGGCCCTGGCGGTGGCCAGCGGGCCTTGTGGATGCAGCATCAGGGCGGGTGGGTCGATCCGTTCCACCGCCATCATGGCGCCCAGCACACGCGACAACGCCTGGCTTTCCTGTTCGAACAGGCGCCGTATGCTGCTTTCGCGCAAACTGGCGGTGCGCAGGCCAGTGCGCAGGGCGGCAAGCCCGTCTTCATGCGCGCGGATGGTTTCGGTCAGTGCTGCAATGCGGTCACGCGCCCGCTCGGCCTCTGCCAGCCCGTCGATGGCATCCAGCAGGGCCAGTGCGGCGGCACGCGCATTGGCCGCAGTATTTCCACCGTGCAACGCCGCGCTTTGCGCGCCAGCGGGCCCCGCCACGGCCGAAACGGCCAGCGCCCCGGCCAGAAACAGCGCCCTGCCGCGGCATCGGCCTGTCATGGCAGCAGCAGGCTTTGGCCTGTCATCTCGGGCGGCTGTGACAGGCCCATCAGCGCCAGAACGGTCGGTGCCACATCGGCCAGCCGTCCATGGCCCAGCCGTGCGCCGGCCGGGCCGCCGATCAGCGCGACCGGCACGGGATTGGTGGTATGGGCTGTATGCGGGCCACCGGTTTCGGGGTCGATCATCTGTTCGGCATTGCCATGGTCGGCAGTCAGCAGCATGCTGCCGCCCGCTGCCTGCAGCACGTCCAGCGCGCGCGCCAGGCCGGCATCCACCGCCTCGCACGCGCGCATGGCGGCGGACAGATCGCCGGTATGGCCCACCATGTCGGGGTTGGCATAATTCACCACGATCAGATCATATCCCGCCTGAATGGCCTCTATCAGCCGGTCTGTCACTTCGGCTGCTGCCATTTCGGGGGCCAGGTCATAGGTGGCCACTTTTGGCGAGGGCGGCATGATCCTGTCTTCGCCGGGTTCGGGGTCTTCCTTGCCGCCGTTCAGAAAGAAGGTGACATGGGGGTATTTCTCGGTCTCGGCCAGACGGAACTGGCGCAGCCCGTGGCCGGCGACCCAGGCGCCCAGCGTGTTGGTGATCGTGCGCTTTGGAAAGGCCGTATGCATGAAGGCGTTATGTGCGTCCGAATATTCCACCATGCCCAGCAGCATGGCCCAGTCGACCTTGCGCCCGATGTCGAAGCCGTTGAAGGCCGGCGCACCGATTGCCGCCAGGATTTCGCGCGCGCGATCAGCGCGAAAGTTCAGGCAAAACAGGCCATCGCCCCCCTGCGCCCCGGCATAGCCACCGATAACGGTGGGGGCGATGAATTCGTCGGTCTCGCCGCGCGCATAGGCCTGTGCAATGGCTGTCTGGGCGTCAGGGGCGGTTTCGCCGCGGCCGCGCACGATGGCCGCATGCGCGCGTTCGACCCGTTCCCAGCGCGAATCCCGGTCCATCGCCCAATAGCGGCCAACCACCGTTGCAATCGAGGCGCCACGCGGCAGGTCATGCATCAGATCGGCAAGATAGCGGTCTGCCGACACCGGCGCCACATCGCGCCCGTCAGTGATGGCGTGAATGGCCACGGGTACGCCGGCATCGACCAGCGCGCGCACCGCCGCCTTCATATGCGACAGATGGGCATGAACCCCGCCGTCCGATACGACACCCATCACATGCGCCGTGCCGCCGGTTTTCAGCAGGCGCGCGGTGAATTCACCCAGCGCAGGGTTGCGCGCGAAAGAGCCATCCTCGACCGCAAGGTCGATCTGGCCCAGATCCATGGCCACCACGCGCCCGGCCCCGATATTGGTATGACCCACCTCGGAGTTGCCCATCTGCCCGCTGGGCAGGCCCACATCCGGGCCATGGGTGATCAGTGTGGCATTGGGGCAAGTGGCCATGATGTGATCAAAGGTCGGCGTGGCCGCCTGGGCGACGGCGTTACCCTCGTCCAAGGGGCCAAGGCCCCAGCCATCAAGGATGCACAGCACCACGGGACCGCGCGCGCTCTGGTTGCCAGCCTGCTTGATTGTCATGCCGCCTCCGTGTTTTTCCGGTATCTATGCGCAAGCGGTCGGTTGGGCAATGCCGGCAGGCGAAAGCTGGCGAGGTGACGCCGGCCGCGGCTTCTGGGCGTTGGGGGCCAAGCTTTTACGCCCGATGATACGGCCCACCCGCCAAGATCGTCGCCGCCCGGTACAGCTGTTCGGCCAGCATTACCCGTGCCAGCATATGCGGCCAGACCATTGCCCCGAATGACAGCGCAAGCTCTGATTCGGCGCGCAGGTCAGGTGCCAGCCCGTCGGCACCGCCGATGAAGAAGGCGACGGCCCCTGCGCCCTCGTCCCGCCAGCGCTGCAGACGCGCGGCCAGTTCGGGCGAGGTCATGGTGACACCGCGCTCGTCCAGAGCAACGCGCAGCGTGCCTGCCGGGCAGGCACGACGTAAAAGCGCGGCTTCGGCTGTCATGCCGCCTCCGCGCTTGTCTTCGACCTCATGTTCCAGCAGTGGCCCCAGACCCAGCGCGCGGCCTGTCCGATCAAATCGCTGGGCGTAGTCATCCAGCAGCGCCCGCTCCGGCCCCTTGCGCAGCCGGCCCACGGCGCAGACATGCACCTGCATCAGGCCGGGCTGACCCCTGCGGGCATTTGCCACATCTTTTCAAGCTGGTAGAAGGCGCGCACCTCTGGCCGAAAGACGTGGACGACCACATCGCCGGTATCGATCAGCACCCAGTCGCCAGTTTCCTTGCCCTCGACCCGCGCGACAAGGCGAAATGACTGTTTCAGCCGGTCCAGCAGCTTTTCGGCAATCGCACTGACCTGCCGCGAAGACCGACCGGAACAGATCACCATATGATCCGCCACGGCAGAACGCCCGCGCAGGTCGATCTGAACGATTTCTTCTGCCTTGTCATCTTCAAGCGATTGCAGGACCAGCGCCAACAGGTCGTCAGCCGTGAATTTGGCTGCAACGTGGTTTTCGGCGGGGGCCACGGGTGTGGCCGGGTCTATGTAAGACAGAATGCTGTCCTCCTGCGTGACTATGCTGGACAAGATAGCATCGAATCGGGCGCGCCTCAATGTGGTTGCTGTCGCTTGAGGCGCCGTGCGGCGGCTGTTTGCCGGCGCGCCATCCGACACCCCCGGCACATGGGGGATGTTGGCTGCATTTACAACCGGGCCCTTGCCCTGTTCGGGCTGCGCATTCCGGTTGCGAGCGGGGCGGAATAGCCGTATCAACCATGCATGCAGCGTTTTTTCGACATGACCGACCATGCGCGCCTGCCCCAGCGTTTCAGCCGGGAAAACCGCTCGGTCCTTGCGCGCCTGCGCTGAACGCCCGGCCACCGGCCTGGCGGCACACGATCCGTGCGGCTGCCGGCCATCTTCGTCTTGCCACTCGCCATAGCCAAGAGACAGAGCCATGACCGCTCCGAAAACCCTCTATGACAAGATTTGGGATGCCCATCTGGTGGAAAGCCAGCCCGATGGCACCTGCCTGATCTATATCGACCGCCATCTGGTGCACGAGGTGACCAGCCCGCAGGCCTTTGAGGGGCTGCGCATGACCGGCCGCAAGGTGCGCGCGCCCGGCCGCACCATTGCCGTGCCCGATCACAACGTGCCGACCACCGAGGGGCGCGATACGCATATCGACAACGAGGAAAGCCGTATTCAGGTCGAGGCGCTGGACAAGAACGCGCGCGACTTCGGCATTCAATATTACCCGGTCAACGATATTCGTCAGGGGATCGTTCATATCATCGGCCCCGAACAGGGCTGGACCCTGCCGGGCATGACGGTGGTTTGCGGCGACAGCCATACATCGACCCATGGTGCCTTTGGCGCCCTGGCGCATGGTATCGGCACCTCTGAGGTCGAGCATGTGCTGGCCACACAGACGCTGATCCAGAAGAAATCGAAGAACATGAAGGTCGAGATCACGGGCAAGCTGCGTCCGGGCGTCACGGCAAAGGACATCACGCTGGCGGTGATCGGCAAGACCGGCACGGCGGGCGGCACCGGCCATGTGATCGAGTACTGCGGCGAGGCCATTCGTGACCTGTCGATCGAAGGGCGCATGACCGTCTGCAACATGGCCATCGAGGGCGGCGCGCGCGCCGGGCTGATCGCCCCCGATGAAAAGACCTTTGAATACGTAAAGGGCCGGCCACACGCGCCGAAAGGCGCGGCATGGGAGGCCGCGCTGGCCTGGTGGAAGACCCTGTACACCGATGAGGGCGCGCACTGGGACAAGGTGATCACCATTCGCGCCGAGGATATCCAGCCTGTGGTCACATGGGGCACCTCGCCCGAAGATGTGCTGCCCATCACCGGCACGGTGCCTGCGCCCGAGAACTTCAGCGGGGGCAAGGTCGGTGCGGTGAAACGCTCGCTCGAATACATGGGGCTGAAGCCTGGCACCAGGCTGACCGATATTGCCATCGACGCCGTGTTCATCGGGTCGTGCACCAATGGCCGGATCGAGGATCTGCGCGCCGCTGCCGCCGTGCTGAAAGGCCGCAAGCTGGCGCCGGGTGTGCGCGGCATGGTGGTTCCGGGTTCCGGCCTGGTCCGGTTGCAGGCCGAGGAAGAGGGTCTGGCACAGGTTTTCATCGATGCCGGATTTGAGTGGCGGTTGGCGGGCTGTTCCATGTGCCTGGCCATGAACCCGGATCAACTGGCCCCGGGCGAGCGCTGTGCGGCCACTTCGAACCGCAATTTCGAAGGCCGCCAGGGCCGCGGTGGGCGCACCCATCTGATGAGCCCCGCCATGGCGGCCGCCGCTGGCATCACCGGCCGGTTGACCGATGTACGCGAACTGATGGGCGAGTCGGTCTGACCGTCGCCATGCCGCAGAAATCGCCGGGGTCCGGGGCAAAGCCCCCGCCCGCCCGCCATGAAAGGGACACCGATGGACAAGTTCACTACCCTGACCGGGATCGCGGCCCCCATGCCGCTGGTCAATATCGATACCGACATGATCATCCCGAAACAGTATCTGAAAACGATCAAGCGTTCGGGCCTGGGCTCTGCGCTGTTTGACGAAATGCGCTTTGACCAGCAGGGCAACGAAATCCCTGATTTCGTGCTGAACCAGCCGGCCTACCGCGATGCCCAGATCCTGGTCGCCGGAGACAACTTCGGTTGCGGGTCATCGCGCGAGCATGCGCCATGGGCGCTGCTGGATTTTGGCATTCGCTGTGTGATCAGCACGTCTTTTGCCGATATCTTTTACGGCAACTGCTTCAAGAACGGTATCTTGCCGGTGGTTCTACCGCAGGATGCGGTTGATCACCTGATGGAGGATGCCGCCAAGGGGGCGAATGCGCGCATAACCGTCGATCTGGAGGCACAGACGGTCAGTGCCTCGGACGGAACCGTGTTCAAATTCGAGATCGACCCGTTCAAAAAGCACTGCCTGCTCAATGGGCTGGATGATATCGCGCTGACCCTGGAAAAAGTGACAGCAATTGATTCCTTTGAGTCGGACATGCAAACCCGGCTCCCTTGGGTTTGACGAAGTCTGCCACACTATATCTTGTGGCACCCCATAGGGGTGCCATTTTTTTTCCATTAAGTTGATGCAAAGCGGCGACAGTTTCTCCTCGAAATTGGCCGGGTTCCTGCCAACACTGTACTCGGGTATTGCGGGATTCGTTGGGAATGGGCAGAATTGTGGCAACAATGAGGCAGGCCATGGCTTCGATGCGCCGTGGTACCAACGACAAAACGGGTCCCGGCCCCGCCTGGGTCGGCCAGAGCAGGAACATGAACAAGCCTAAGGTGAATGCCTATTTCGCCGGTGCATTGGCGCGCGCGCTGCTGACGGCAGGGCTGGTCATGCTGCCTGCGCTGATCGTTCCGGCGACACCACCGGAACTTGCGCAGCTCATGGTATTGCTGGCGCTGTTTGCCGGTGGCATCGTCTTTGCCGAATATTCATCCGACTATCCCGGGATCATCGAGTTCCGCTTTGCCGCGCCCTTCAACCGCACGCGGTTCATGCTGATTGCGTTGATGGTCCTGGCGCTGTCGATGCTGATGCGCGGCGACGCGGTTTCAGGCTGGCACAGCACGCTGGTTCACACGATCGCGGCCAGTTGCGCCCAGTTCCTTGACTTTTCATTCAGCCCGGTGCGTCTGCTGGTCGCCGCCCTGCCTGACAATCTGTCGACCGCGCATCTGCTGGCCGTGCACGAGGCGGCATCGCTGGCAATCGTGCTTGGCGTGACCACCGTCATGGGGTTTGTACTGGCGATCCGGCTGAACCTGTGGCCCATGGGCAGCGGGCCCTTCAATGTGTGGATAAACCTGCCCACATTCGACCCTACCGCCGGCAACGATGTCGTTCATCGGTTGGTCCGGTCAGCACGCATTAACATTGCATTAGGAATAGTGCTGCCATTCCTGTTGCCGGCGCTGGTCAAGGCGTCGTCCCTGCTGGTGCAGCCGATCACGCTGGAATCACCGGTGGGCTTTGTCTGGGGGATTACCCTTTGGGCCTTTGTACCGGTCAGTCTGATGATGCGTGGTGTGGCCATGATCCGGGTGGCGCGCATGATCCGCGCCAACCGCCGACTGTTTGCCGACAGCGAAGGCAACGCATTCGTCACGGCCTGATGACGGTACGGGTAGCGCCGCTTGCTGCACAGTCGAATGCCATGCGTGCATGCTTTGTTGCATGTCTACTTTTACTGATCTCGGCGCTTTCGCTTGCGGCGTCTGACCGGCCCGTGCGACTGGCGGTTTTTCACACCGAACTGGGGCGGGATGGCCCCGGCCTGCTACTGCGCGATATCCGCCGCGGGGCGGAAGATGTCCTGCGCGCCCGCGATACCATCCTTGCGGCGCAGCCAGACGTGGTTGTGTTGCTGGGCTTTGATCACGATCTGGACATGGTGGCGCTGTCAGCTTTTCAACGCTTGCTTGCCGATGCCGGGCTTGACCTGCCTTACCGCTTTTCGCGACTGCCCAATCGCGGCATGGCAACCGGCCTGGATCTGGTTGGTGATGGGCGCACCGGCACGGCGGACGATGCGCAAGGCTATGGCAGCTTTGCCGGGGCATCAGGCATGGCTATCCTGTCGCGGCTGGCAGTCATGGAACAGGGCTTTCAGGACCATTCCGCCTTTCTTTGGCGCGACCTGCCTGGCGCCCTGCTGCCCGGTCTCAACGGCCGGCCCTATCCCTCTGAGGCGGTTTTCGAGGTTCAGCGCCTGGCCACCACCGGAATCTGGTCGGTGCCGGTACTGTTGCCTGACGGGTCCACCTTGACCCTGCTGACCTGGCACGCCGGCCCGCCGGTTTTTGGCGGGCCACATCAGCGCAATCGACGGCGCAACCATGACGAAACCCTGTTCTGGGTGCACTACCTGAACGGTGACCTGCCCTTTGCGCCCCCCCCACCACCCTTTGCGTTGATTGGCAACAGCAATATTGACCCCGGAGAGGGGGATGGCATGCATGCCGCCATGCGCAGGCTGCTTGCGCACCCCGCCCTGCAGGACCCTACGCCGAGGGGCAGAACACCTGATGGCGCCATCCGCACCGCTACCGCGCATTTTTCCCCGTGGGCCGGGTTATCTGCGTATCAGCCATATCCTGCCAGATGCCGGCCTTGGGGTCATGGACAGCGGCCTGATCTGGCCCCCGCCGCCCGCCCGCCACGCGCTGGTCTGGCTGGATCTGGCGTTGCCCTGAGCCTTTGCCGAAAAAGACGGGCCTTTCACCCGCTGCCCGGCTGATGTATGCCCGCGCCCGTGCTGCGTGCAAAGGAGATGGGCATGGGCTATCGAGTCGTCGTTGTGGGCGCCACGGGCAATGTGGGCCGCGAAATGCTGAATATTCTGGCCGAACGGGAATTCCCGGTCGACGAGCTTGCTGTGCTGGCCTCGCGCCGCAGCCTGGGCACCGAGGTCAGCTTTGGCGACAAGACCTTGAAATGCAAGGATCTGGAC
>JAFIED010000273.1 GCA_020832805.1 Pararhodobacter sp. | reverse complement strand
GTCCAGATCGCGGTTGCGGCGTTCGTAGGCCAGGCGGACGGGCGTCTTGTCCTGCTCGCGCATGATGCTCTCGAACTCGGCCGTCGGGATGTTCCGGCGCGTGGCGTCATGGGTGAGGGTTTCGACCTCGATGGGTTTTTTGGCCATGGGTCAACCTTTCACGAGAGAGACGCGGTAATGCAGCGGCGCAATCTGATGCACCTGCACGCGATCTCCGGGCACGGCATCATGATTGGCGAAGAATTGCCTGGTCCAGCTCCGGTCGCGGAAGAAGCGGTGCCGGGGGCAGATGTCGGTCCGTGCAGGCGCCATTCCTGCGGCCTCGACGAGCGCCAGTGTCGGGGGGGCGAGGTCTCGACCGCCCACCAGCTGCTCAGGGAAATGGTGGAGGAAACTGCGCAGATAGAAGTGGTTGTTCTTCAGGTTGCCCTCGGTCACCTCGGTTTCGCCCAGCATGGCGTTCGGTGGCAGGGGCGAGGGAGAGGCCGGGGCGGGCGCCGCCCTGACGGGCGCGGGACGCGGCGTCTCAGTGCGCTGGGCAGTGGGGGGCTCTGGCTGCCGTGGGGCAGGGTCTGGCGACAGGCCCAGTTGATCCGACACCGCCTGCGCGACGCTGTCGTCCAGATTGACCCAGGTCACGGCACCCGAGGGATGGCGGTAGGGCACCGGCCGGGGCAGGGGCCGGGCATCGGCAAGGTGCCAGGGCGTCGTCCATTTCGACACCGCGCCACTGCGGATCATCTGCTCGGGGATGTGGTGGCGGTCGATCGTGGCGACCATCTGCTCGGTCGAGAGGGCCTCGCCGGCGCCGGTCAGGCGCGCGGTACCCACAACCTGGCCGCTGCCCTTGCGGATCAGGCCGAACCAGCCGCGGAACGATGTGCCTGTCCCCCGCATTTCCCATGTCTTCCTGCCTGACATGATCAGGTCGATCCAGGGCTGGTCCACGACGAGGGCTTTGGTGATCCGGTTCATGTGTTGTCTTTCAGCGTGTTGGCGATCAGCTGATCGACCTGCGCGTCCATCTCGTAGACTGCCGTGAATTCCGCGAAGGCCCAGCGCCCGAACTTGCCGAGGTTGTTCACCCCGGGCACCCAGTAGCTGCGCATGGTGTTGGCCTTGTCCTTGGCATCCTCGCCCCGGTAGCCCTTGACCTCGACGATCAGGTTCAGCGGGTCGGGGTGGCCATCGTCGATCTGGACGATGAAGTCGGGGATGTATTTGCGCGGGGTGCCGCCGGAGAGGTAAGGCACCTCCAGCCCCAGCCCCTGGTTCTTGACGTAAGTCAGGACGCGTGGGTGCCCTTCGGCGACGCGGGCGAACTCGGCCTCCCAGTCGCTGTCGCAGACCACCCAGTTGAC
Source organism: Pararhodobacter sp. (assembly GCA_020832805.1). Taxonomy (GTDB): domain Bacteria; phylum Pseudomonadota; class Alphaproteobacteria; order Rhodobacterales; family Rhodobacteraceae; genus Pararhodobacter. The sequence goes on along the minus strand of JAFIED010000273.1, from coordinate 3,568 downwards.
ATGGGACTTGTCGGGGCGGGTCTGCCAGCGTGTCGGCTTGGAGGTGGTGAAATTGACGAAGGCGGTGGTGCCGGTGGGGTTGTAGGCGTCGAGGATCGCCTTCACGGGCCGTTCGCCCTGCAGGGTTTCGGTGATCGCGGCCTTGATCCGCTCGGCCGCCATGTCGGCGATTTCGGGATAGAGAACCTGACCCATGTGCGTGCCGCCGGTGCATTTCAGGTACCCGCCGTCCAGCCACTGCCGGGTGATCCGCTTCATCTGGCCGAAGAGGTGCAGCTTGGGCTCCTCGCCCGGGTCGCGGTACTTGCGGTAGATCAGGTGCCTGGCAAGCCGGAAGAGGATGGTCGAGGTGCGCAGGTCATCCGGCGGCTCCAGCGTCAGGTCCACACCCTCGCCGATGATGCCCTGGTTGGTGGTCGTGGAGGGGCCGAGCAGCTCTGGCGTCAGTTCCAGGACATGGTCAGGACCGAAATTCGCCTCCAGCCGTTCATCCGGCAGCTCGACGCGGTAGCCCTCGACCCGAGGGAAGGTGATTTCCAGCGCGTCGCGGTCGGGTTTGACGGCGTGGACGCGCACCGTCTCGCGCGGTTTGGCGTGCGGGGCAACGACGGGCTTTGCGGCGAAGTCGAAGGGGATGCCGAGGATGTCGGCATATTCGACGTTGAACAGACCCTCGTCGTTGAGGTCATAGGACTGGCGGCGCAGGCCGCGACCGACCACCTGTTCGCACAGAAGCTGGGTGCCAAAGGCGCGCACGCCGAGGATGTGGGTGACGGTGTTGGCGTCCCACCCCTCGGTCAGCATCGAGACCGAGACCACGCAGCGGATCTGCTCGCCGAGCCGGCCCTTCTTGCCGACGGTGTTCATCACCTCGCGCAAGAGCGTGGCATCGTCGATGCTGTCGGCTTCATGGGCGTCACCGGTGCGTTCGATCATCTCGCGGCGAAAGCGCTCGATCTCGTCACCGGCCATCTCGCGGAAGTCCTTGTCGAGGGCTTCACCGGACTCGAGCTGGGCAGAGTCGATAAGGATGGTGTTCGGGCGGGCAACGCGGTTTCCGTGCTCGTCATAGTTGCGGAACAGGGCTAGGCGGCCGTTCTCCAGCGTGGTGGAGCCGTCATCGTTCGCGCGGTGAAAGCCGGAGACGTACTTGTAGATCAGTTCGGAGGTCGAGGTGTTGTTGCACACGACGATGAAGACCGGGGGCACGCCGATCCCCTCGCGCTCCCACAACTCGAAGGTCTTCTGATAGTGGCCGTAGAGCGCTTCGAGCGCCGTCAGCAACTCGGCCGGCAGGCTGAGCGGGTCGAGCGACTTGCCGGCACTGCGCCCCTTTTTCGGGAGCTTCTTGCCGATGTGCTCCCACAGGTTGCGGAACTTGGGCGTGTCGCCGCCCGGAACGTTGTCGGCGACAGGGACGCGCGGCAGCTTGACGATGCCGCATTCGATTGCGTCCATCAGGGAGAAGTCGCTCATTGTCCATGGAAACAGCGTGCCCTCCGCATAGCCTGAGCCACGCAGGAAGAAGGGGGTGGCTGAAAGGTCATAGACCAGCGAGATGCCGAGCTTGCGCTTCACCGCTTCGAGTCCGGAGATCCACATTCGCGCGGCTTCGTTGTTGGCCTTGGCCTCGTCCTTGTCCTCTCCCTTGAGGTCGGCCTCGGTCTCGCCCTCGGCGTCCTTGACCCGCTCGCGATAGCAGTGGTGCGCCTCGTCGTTGAGGACGACGATATTCTTCATGCCCATCAGCGCGGGCATGACGCGCTGCAACATCTGCCCTTCGGTCTCCTGCGTCTGAAGGGTCTCGCCCCGCCACCCCTCCAGCGCGGTCCTGGTGCCCTTGGAGACCGACAGCCGCTCGCGCAGCCTGAAGGCGTGGTAGTTGGTGATGACGATCTTCGCCTTGTCGATGCTGGCCAGCATGTCGGGCGGCACGATCTCGCGGTGCCGGTAATAGCTTTCGGGATCGTTGGGCAGCAGGACCCGCAGGCGGTCCTTGATTGTGATGCCCGGCGCCACGATCAGGAACCCCCGCGTGAACTGCTTGCTGGTGGGATGGCGGACCGCATTGACCGTCTGCCAGGCGATCAGCATCGCCATGACGGTTGTTTTGACCGCCCACGTGGCCCACTTCAGGGCGAGGCGCATGAGTTCCGGATTGGCCTGCGCGTTGCCCCCCTCGATATGCGCCCAGAACTTCTTCGCGCGCGCGCCCAGCTTCGGCGCAACCTCCGTCAGCCAGATCGCGGTCTCGACCGCCTCGATCTGGCAGAAGAATGGCCGGATGCCCTCGAACTTGTGGTCACGCCAATGGGTCAGAAGGCGTGCTGTCTCAGGCGTGACCAGCCATTGGTCGGGGTTGGGAAGTTTGCGCCAATCTTCTACGTAGGTGCGCACTTCGTTGATGATCGGGGTGGGATTATACTCCTGCTCTTCGGACGAAAGCCCCGCGTCATCGCCGAACACCATCTGCGCCTGGTTGCCCCGCCCCTGGCGGCGCTTTTTCGGCTTGGGCACCGGCGTGATCAGGTCGGAGCGTCGCCGCGTTTCGAGGATGCGGTTGGTCGGCTGACCATCCTTGTCAAGTTCCCAGTGCCGGCTGGGATACTCGTAAGGCGAATTCAGGATCGGGCGCTCGAAGAATTGCTCGCTCATGCCCTTGCGCCCGTGAAATGCATTACAACCCCTTTGAACGACAAGTCGGCCGACGTTAGCCAGTGTACCGCAGCGGATCAATGCAACCGCTGAAATTCGCGCTTCTTGGCCCGGCACCCAGAGCAGGGCCCGCAGCCGTCCGATCCGCCGAGGGCCGCTTTTGGACAGCGAGGCGCCGGATGAGCGAGTTCCGGTGGTTCACATTGTCCACACATCTTTCACCACCAAGGCCGGAACCTGCCGCCACACCCGCACTGCGCTTCTGACCTGACACCTCGACAAGGGCAGCAGATTGACCGGCATCAGACGAGGTCCGGCCTGCCTTGCCGGCACCGACAGATCCTCCACAGCCACAGTTGCGTTCTTGCAGGGTGCGGCCGCCGGGATCCCTCATCTTCACCGGCTACTCTGGTCAATCAACATGCCCGAGGGAGAATCGCCCCGGCGACCGCAGGATCACGCTAGCCGCTGAGGGCGTCAATTCCTGTCGCCCCGGATCAGGCGAAGGACAGCGCCGGGTCGCCGCGGCGTTTCGGCCAGAGCGTCAGGCGCATCTGGTCGGGGCCGAGGAAGGTGCGCACCGAGAACTGAACCGCCCCGGGTTTCCGAGAGGCTTCTTTGTTAAAAACCTACGCGGCTTTTTCAAGGGTGTTCATCCGTGCGTGGAACGCCTCCTCCACTTCTTGCGGCGGCCTATGACCGATGGCGCTGTGTAGCCGCTCGTTGTTATACCAGCTGACCCATTGCAGGGTCTCCCACTCTATCTGTGCCATGGATTTCAAGGGGCCGAGGAAGTTGATGACCTCGGTCTTGAACAGGCCGATGATGCTCTCGGCCATTGCGTTGTCATAGCTGTCGCCCACGCTGCCCACCGAGGTGTCGATGCCTGCATCGGCCAGGCGCTCGGTGTAGC
>JAFIED010000272.1 GCA_020832805.1 Pararhodobacter sp. | reverse complement strand
TGGGGGTACACTTCACCCCCGCGGCTGTGCTTGGCAAAGGGGGGTAAGGCCAGGCATATGCGCCCTGACCGCCCGCATTGCAACGGGACTGTGCGTCCGGTTTCAGAGGGCGGCTTCCCAGGGAGCTGCCGCACGGCGGCGCGCGTCGGCTTCGGGCCAGAGATCGGCCCAGCTGTCGGTGGGCCCGATGGCATCGATCGATACCGGCCCGCGGGTGTCGGCCCCCTTTCCGCACATCGGCAGCGTTGTCGCGTCGCCCTGTTCCAGGGCCTCCATCGCCGCGCGCAGCATGCGGCGATACCGGATGATGCCGACATCGGTCTTGCCCAGATGTTCTTGCGTGCGGTCCTGGATGGCGCCCAGGCTTTCGACCGCCCATTGATCGTGCACGTTGATATCCAGCCCCATGCCGGTATAGGTCAGTGTCTTCTGTTCATCAGGGTCGAAGCCGTAATTGTTGCGCTTGTTCTTCAGCGGCGCGAAATCAGGCAGGCGGTGTTCCTTGATACGCTGTTCCCACATCACCTTCTTGTCCACCGGTTTGCCGAAGCTGGTAAACATGGAATACCAGTAGCAATTCTCGTCATCGATCGGCACATGCCATTGGGTGATGGTCATCTCGTTCGACATCGGGATGCAGATGGCACCGGGGAATATCTGGTTGGTCACGCGCACATGGCTGCGCCCGTCTTCCATGTGCCGCAACGAGATCAGGCGCAGGCCGTAATCGGTTTCCTCGACCCTGATTTCCGGGCGCGGGTAGTCGCGCAGCAGCTTGGTCATGGGAATTTCGGTATTGCCGGCCTTGTCCCTGAACTGTTTGCCGTAGCTTTCGGCCGGGTCCTCGTCCTGCAGGAAGCGGTGCAGGAAGCTGGCATGTGCCGGGTCTATGCCCACCTCCATTGCCTGCAGCCAGTTGCATTCCCACAGCCCCTTGAAGGCAAAGACATGACTGTCGGGCGCGGCGAAGCAATCGAAGTCCGGCAGGGCAGGGGGGGTGCCCGGACCCATATACGCAAAGACGATGCCGTTCCTTTCGATCACCGGATATGACGCTGTGGTGATACGCTCATGCATGCGTGAGCCCTCTGGCTCGCCCGGTTGTTCGACGCACTGGCCGTCGCGGTTGAAGTGCCAGCCGTGAAAGGGGCAGCGCAGCCCGTTGTCCTCCAGTCGGCCAAAGCACATGTCGGCACCGCGATGGGGGCAATGGCGTCCGATCAGGCCCAGCTTGCCCTCTTCATCGCGGAACAGCACCAGATCCTCGCCCATCAGGCGCACCGGCACTACCGGCCGAGGGGTCAGATCAAGCTCTACGGTCAGCGCGGCGGGCTGCCAGTAACGCCGCATCACAGCGCCTGCGGGTGTGCCTGGGCCGATGCGGGTGATGCGGTCGTTCAGTTCCTGGCTTATCATCGTTGATGTCCTTCCTTCGCAGACCGGTGCTGTTGCAGCCCGACACCAGGCACGATTCGGTGCACGGCACGGCCGGTGCAAAAAGTCCTTGTCCTGCGTCAATGTCGTCTGCCGGCGCTTTGCATGTCAAGCATGCCCCTGCTTTCATCCGGTCCTGGTGACCCCGGCAGGATTCGAACCTGCAACCTGCCCCTTAGGAGGGGGCTGCTCTATCCAGTTGAGCCACGGGGCCACGCGCACTCTTTTGACCTGAAGGCGCCGACTAGGCAAGAGTGCTGCACAGGTTCGCGCGCTTTGACAGGCGCGGCAATGGCGTTACAAGAGAAAGGTGGCTTGCATGTTGCGGGCTTCTTCAACGCCTGGGAACGCCCATGACGCAGCACCGCCCCAATGAACTTCGCCGTCCGCTGACCTTGCGCGATGTCTCGGAAGCCTGCGGTGTCAGCGAGATGACGGTCAGCCGGGTGCTGCGCAACCGGGCCGATGTCTCGCCTGCCACGCGCGAGAAGGTGCTTGCCGCAGCGCGCGCGCTTGGCTACGTGCCGAACAAGATCGCCGGGGCACTGGCGTCGCAGCAGGTGAACCTGGTCGCCGTGATCGTGCCGTCGCTGTCCAACCTCGTGTTTCCCGAAGTGCTGAGCGGCATATCGGCGGCGCTGGAGGAGACCGGACTGCAGCCCGTGTTCGGGGTCACCAACTACAGCCCGGACCGCGAGGAAACGGTGCTGTACGAGATGCTGTCATGGCGCCCCTCTGGCGTCATCCTGGCAGGGCTGGAACACACGCCAGCGGCGCGGGCAATGCTGGAAAGCGCCGGCATTCCCGTGGTTGAAATCATGGATACCGATGGCCCCGCCATTGATTCGGTCGTGGGAATTTCGCACCGGGCCGCTGGCCGCCAGATGGCCGATGCCATCGTTTCGGCGGGCTATCGGCGGATCGGGTTCCTGGGCACCAAGATGCCGGACGATCATCGCGCACGAAAGCGAATGGACGGCCTTGTCGAGGGGTTGGCGGCGCACGGGTTGGAGTTGGCAGCCACCGAGTTCTACTCTGGCGGCTCGGCCCTGCAGAAAGGGCGCGAGATGACAAAAGCCATTCTGACGCGGCAACCAGACCTGGATTTTCTCTATTTCTCGAATGACATGATTGGTGCGGGCGGGTTGCTGGAAGCCATCGAGCAGGGGCTGGATATTCCCGGCAAGCTGGGCATGGCCGGGTTCAACGGGCTGAATTTCCTGGCCGGGTTGCCATTGCGGCTGGCAACGATCGACGCTTGCCGGCGCGAAATCGGCGAGCGTGCCGCCGGCATTATCGCCGGGCGTGGCACAGACGGGCTGGTTGGGGGGGTACGAATCGAACTGACCCCGCGGCTGGATCCGGGTGACACGATCCGCAGGCAGCAGGTGCAGGCGCCCGTTTCCGGCGCCGCAAGTTCCTGACGCCTCTGTTTTCGACGGTCCCTGAAGGAAAAACCGCCGGGCAATGATCCGGCGGTTTGCACAATCTCGGGGGCCTTGGTCAAAAGGCGTTCAGACAGGCCGGCTCAGCCCTGGCGGGCCTTGAACTTCTTCTGTGTCTTGTTGATCACATACACGCGGCCCTTGCGGCGCACGATCTGGCAATCACGATGGCGCTGCTTGAGCGAGCGCAGCGAATTCCTGACCTTCATCGGTCTTCTCCTCTTCGCGGCGCTGCAGCGCCTTGAAACAGTGACGCCCCTTGCGGGGCGCGGTGATTTCTGTGCCCCGGTCCGGGGCGATGGTGGGCACGACAAGGTTCGAACTTGTGACCCCTACGATGTCAACGTAGTGCTCTACCACTGAGCTACGCGCCCTTTGCCCGATCAGATGCCGCCGCCCAGAGGGACATTGGCATCGCGCCGTGCAAGCCGGGTCTATAAAAGCCTTCGCGCGTATGTTCAAGGGCTTTCCGTGGGCTATGTCTGTCCGCTATGATCGCGTATCAGGGAGGTGATCCATGCCACTGGCTGTCCGGATATTCGAGCCCGAAACGGCGCCGGGCGGCGTGGTGTTCGGTTCTCCGCACAGCGGTCGTCATTACCCGTCAGAGTTTCTGCTGGCGGCGCGCGTGGACCCGCTGACACTGCGATCCTCCGAAGATGCCTATGTCGATCTGCTGCTGGCCGATGCCCCGCGCCATGGCGCGACGCTGATCACCACCGATGTGCCGCGCGCCTATGTCGATTTCAACCGAGCCGATACCGAACTGGACCCCGCGCTGATCGACGGCGCGCCGCGCAGCGGGCTGAACCCGCGGGTCGGGTCCGGTCTGGGGGTGCTGGCGCGCGTGGTGGCGGGCGCGCGCCCGATCTACAGCGGCAAGCTTTCCCTGGCCGAGGCGCATGCGCGGCTGGACCAATACTGGTACCCCTATCACGCGGCGCTTGCCGACCTGCTGGAGCGTCAGCGCCAGATGGTGGGGGGGGTGCTGTTGTGCGATGTCCACTCGATGCCGTCGGAGGCGCTTCAGGCAGGGTTGATCCGAAATGCGCGCCGGCCAGAGGTGATCCTGGGTGACCGCTATGGCGCGGCCTGCAGCCCCGCTCTGATGAACGAGATAGAGGCGATTTTCCGCGCGGCCGGCCTGCGCGTGGCGCGCAATGCACCCTTTGCGGGCGCCTATATCCTGCAGCGCTATGGCCGGCCCCAGGCGGGCTGTCATGCCGTCCAGATCGAGATTGACCGGGCACTTTACCTGGATGAACGCCGGGTCGTGCCCGGTGCGCGGTTTGATGCCTTCCGCCTGCTGATGTCCGGCATCACGGAATCACTGGCCAGACTGGGGCAGGAATGCGGTTGGCGGGCACCCGGATCAGGGATGGATCTGGCAGCTGAATAGGGCAGGCGGTGTCTGGCCCTGCCTTTACAGCCATCGGGTGCCCAATGATCGGGTGCGCCAATGGCCGCCAGTCCTGGCCAAGGCACCCGGTCAGGCCAAATGCACGCTGCCAGTCCGGCAAACAGCGATGGCGTTGATGCCTTGTTTTTCGGCGCCTTTCGGCATTTCGCCCCAAAGATACGCACTTGACGCGGCGATGCATCCCGGACTTCATGGATGGGTTCGATTTTGGCCTTGCCTGTTGCCTGATGCCTTGCCCTTGGGCATGTGACACGCATCGGTGTCAGACCGCGCATGCGCCGACCCAACCATTCAAGACAGGCGCTGCCGCCGCCAAAGACGCCGCAACTCAAAGAACACCAGACCCGACAAGGAGCAACCCGTGACCAGACCTCTCCTGATTGCCAGCCTGACCGGTGCCGTGCTGATGCTGCCGGCCCTTGCCCCGCAGGCCGCCGCGCAGACAGCCATGCCCTTTGCGCTGGACTGGCGCTTCGAAGGCCCTGCCGCGCCCTATTTCATGGCCATCGACAACGGGCATTTCGAGGCCGAGGGCCTGAGTGTCGAAGTGGCGCCGGGTCAGGGCTCGCTTGATGCAATTCCGAAGGTTGCAACCGGCGCCTTTCCGATCGGCTTTGCCGATTTCTCAAGCCTGGTGCGTTTCATCGATCAGAACCCCGAGGCGCCGGTCACCGCGGTCATGGTGATGTACGACAAACCGGCCTTTGCCATTGTCGGGCGCCGCAGCCAGGGTGTTGAAACACCCGCCGATCTGGAGGGGCGCCGCCTGGGTGCCCCGCCGCCTGACGGGGCATGGGCGCAGTTTCCGATCTTTGCCGCGGCCCAAGGCCTGAACATCGACGCAATCACCGTCGAACCCGTGGGTTTCCCCACGCGCGAGCCGATGCTGGCCGCCGGCGAAGTCGACGCGGTGACCGGTTTCAGCTTCACCTCCTATCTGAACACGGTACGCCTTGGCATCGACCCCGATGACATCTCGGTCCTGCTGATGGCCGATTACGGGGTGGCGCATTATGGCAATGTGATCATCGTCAATACCGATTTTGCCGAATCGAACCCCGAATCGGTAACAGGATTCCTGCGGGCCGTGGCACAGGGGCTGCGAGACACCGTTGCCGACCCCGAAGCCGGAATCGCCGCACTTGCGGCGCGCAACCCGGCGCTTGACCCCGAACTGGAACTGGAACGCTTGCAGATCGCCCTGCGTGACAACATCCTGACCGATTGGGTGATGGACAACGGGCTGGGCAATATCGACGCCGAGCGCATGGCGTTGTCGCTGGAACAGATTGGCATGGTCTACGAGTTTCAGAATGCGGTCGATGCGGCGCGCTATTTCACCGACGCGTTTCTGCCCGGCGATGGCAGCCTGTCGATGGAGTGACGGTCGGGCCCCCGGGCACCAAAGCGGTTGAAGCAACCGCTTTGCAAGGCGTTTTCTGGAAACGCCTTGGTCCGGTGGCCCTGTTTCGCCCGGCGCATGGGCCGCCGGGCGGGCGGCAAGGCTACGGCCTGTGTGTGTTCAGAAGGATAAAGAGGCAGGCGTGGGAAATCTCATTGAAATCAAGGGCGTCACGCATGCTTACAAGACCAAGGCCGGCCCGTTTCCGGTGTTGGACAACCTGAATATTTCTGTGCCCGAGGGGAGCTTTTGCGCTGTTGTCGGCCCTTCTGGCTGCGGAAAATCCACCTTGACGCGGCTGATTGCCGGGTTGATGTTTCCTGACCAGGGCGAAGTCTGGCTGCATGGCGAGCGGGTTCGCTCTCCGCGCAAGACCGTGGGCATGGCGTTCCAGAATCCGGTCTTGCTGGAATGGCGCAGCATCCTGAAGAACGTGATCCTGCCACTGGAAATCGTCGCCCCCGCCATGCCGCGGGCCGGCAAGGAGGAACGGGCGCGCGAACTGCTGGCCATGGTGGGTCTGGAGGGGTTCGAGGACAAGCGCCCATCAGAGTTGTCCGGTGGCATGCGACAGCGCGCCAGCTTGTGCCGGGCGCTGGTGCACAAACCTGACGTGATCATCCTGGACGAGCCTTTTGGCGCGCTTGACGCCTTTACGCGCGAGGATTTGTGGCAAACCATGCATGAGTTGCGCGTGAAAGAGCCGGTCACGGCGGTCCTGATCACGCATGATCTGCGAGAAAGCGTCTATCTGGGCGATCAGGTTGTCGTTCTTTCAGGCCGCCCGGCGACCACCCAGCATGTCATGCAGATCGATTTGCCCGGGCCCCGCCCGCTGGAAATGCTGTATGCCCCCGAGTCGGTCGAGCGCCTGTCGGTGCTGCGTCAACAGATCAGGATCGCCCAGGGACGTACTGAAACCGAAAGAGGCGCGTGATGCGGTTCAACTGGCAGAAGGTGTTCGTGCCATTGATTGCCATGGCATTGTTGCTGCTCTTTTGGGAGTGGTTGGTCTGGTACAAGGGGTGGCGGTCGTTCCAGATGGCCGCGCCCTCGCAACTGTGGCCCGCCTATCAGCGGCATGAGGCGTTGTTCTGGCAGTATGGCTGGCAGACCTTGTGGCGCACCATGGCGGGGTTGGCCATTTCCGTGGTTGTGGGCACGCTGCTGGGCATGATCATGGGGTTGAGCCGGATCATGAACGATGCGCTGTATCCGATTCTGGTGGGGTTCAATGCAATTCCGAAAGCCACCGTGGTGCCGGTCATTGCGCTGATGTTCATCGGTCAGCACGATTTCAACACGGTACTGATGGCCTTTCTGATCAGTTTCTTTCCCATCGCCGTTTCCGTGGCCATCGGCTTGTCCACCCTTGAGCCAGAGTATCGTGACATTCTGCGCTCGCTTGGTGCCAGCCGTTTCACCGTCTTCTGGAAGATCGCCCTGCCCAAGACCCTGCCAGAGTTCTTTGGTGCGCTGAAGGTCGCGGCAACGCTGGCCTTCATTGGCACCAATCTGGTGGAAATCATCACGCCGCATGGGCGTGGGCTGGGGCACCTGTTTCAAAGTGCGCAGACCAATAGTGATTTCCCCTTGATGTTCGCCGTGCTGATCGCGCTCGCGATACTGGGGATCTTTCTGTATTATGTCGTGGTCATGTTGGAGCGCATCTTTGCCGGATGGGCTGAACGGCAGCCGGGATGAGGGTGGCGTTGATGCGCAGCCCTCACGGGCATGCGGGGTGAACAAGAAAGCCCGCATGGCAAGGCTGTGCGGGCTTCGTTTGCTGTGCGGCACCGCCCGCGCATGGCGGGCGGGGCTGGTTGGTTTGACTTTCAGTGCATCGTACTGCGCGATTGCGGCGCGGGCTTTGCTGATTGACCACGGTTCTGCGCGGTGGCCCCGCGCGCTGGCGGCGTTGCCGGTGGTGTTGACGGTGATGTTGCCGGTGATCCTGCGGCCTGGTTGCCTGCAGCAGGGGTAACGGGTGCCTGTGCAGGTTTCGGCGTGGGCGCCGGCGAGGGCGCCACCTGCGAGGATGATGCCTGCGGCGCGGGGGCGCTGCCGGTGTCCCGGGGGCGCGCGCTGTTCTGCGCTACAGGCTTGGCGGGCGTTGCGGCCTTGCCTGCGGCGGCGGGGCGGGGTGTCGGGGCCGATGTCGCAGGGCGATTGGTTGCTGCCTTTTCCCCCTTTTTCGAGCGCCTGGCGGGCTTGGCCGATGCGGTGCTGCCGGTGGTGCTGACCGCTTTCAGCGCCGTTTCTGCCGGTTTGGCCGTGGCTGCCTTGCCAGTCTTTCCGGGGGCAGGCTTGGCCGCGGCACTGCGCCTGGACGTTGCTGTCGTCTTGGGTCGTGCGGCGGGTTTCTGGCGCGCGGCTGTTGGTGTGTTGCGTGCCGGCCTGCCAGCCGTCGCTTTCATCTCTTCCGCCTCGCGGGCAAGGGCCCTGGCCGAGGGTGAAGGCATGTTGCTGGCCAGCGCGGCCCAGTAACGAAGCGAAAGCTCGAACTGCTGTTGCCACAAGCGTGCCCAGAAGGTGATGCTGTTACCCCAGAATTCGGCGGGCTGATTTCGTCTGTCCATGGCGTCCTCCCTGCGAATCGGTCTTGCCAGTACTGGGCCGACAGATACGGGACGACCATGATCTCGCTCAAGCCGCCGGGCCAGTCGGGGGCATCATGTCTGATAAAATCGGCGTCATGCAGGGCTGTGTGCCTTGTCTTGGGCATGGCGACGGCTGCGTGATCAATTCGCGGGCAGGCGTGATAGCTGCGACATCACATCTGATGGGCCTTGATCGGCGGTGGCGCGCGCAGGAATTGCAGGCTGTCGTCCAGATAGCGTGGTGGCAGATCGCGGCCGATCACCACAATGCGCGAGACAGTATCCCCGCTTGGCCAGTTGGGCAGCGGCACCGGCGGATGAAACACATGCTGCACGCCGTGCAATGCAAAAGGATGATCCATCCCTTCGACATGAACCACGGCCTTGAGCCGCAGGATGTTGGACGCAGCGCTGTGCATCAGCGATTCAAGCCACAAATCGAAAACGATGGCCGGAATGGGCTTGTCGATTTCGGCCGATTGCGCGGTGATGCGCCCATCATGGCTGGTGCCTGCAGGGGGCGTGACGGGGCGTTTGTCGGCGCCACCACCGGCGAACAGCCCATAGTCCTGCGCGCCGGGCAGATTGCCCATACCCAAACCGCCACCCGGTTTGACCATCAGGCCGCTAAGGGGGGGCATTTCGGCGCGGGCAGGGGCCTGAGCAGCCGCCACCCATTTCAGCGCCTGCGCTGGCGTGCTGTCCGTTTGCGGGGCCAGCCCGAACAGCAGTGCCGGATCGATGCGTCCGTAGTCGGCCCTGTGACGCGGCGCGCCCGCGTTCAGACCGGCCAGCCGTTTTTCGAATCGTGCCAGCGCATCGGCGCCAACAAGGTCGGTTTTTGTCAGCACGATCTGATCGGCCATGGCGATTTGCTGCACGGCTTCGAAATGGCGATTCAGCGTATCCGGTCCGGCTGCCGCGTCGGCCGTGACCAGCGTACCATCCAGCACGAAGTCATGGGTCAGCGACGGGTCCAGCACCAAGGCATGAATGATCGGCCCGGGATCGGCGATGCCTGTGGTTTCAATCAACACCCGGTCAAAGGCAATCTCGCCCCGCTGCCGGCGCCCATGCAGATCGGCCAGGGTGTTGCCCAGATCGCCCCGCACCGTGCAGCACAGACAGCCCGATGACAGCAATACCGTCGCCTCGCTGGATTGTTCGATCAGGTCATGGTCCAGTCCGATCTCGCCAAATTCGTTGACGACCACGGCGGCCCGGTCCATGCCGGGGTCGCGCAGCAGTTGGTTCAGCAGCGTTGTCTTGCCCGAGCCCAGAAACCCGGTCAGCAGCGTAACGGGGATGGGGGTGCCTGACATGCTGAAGCCTCCGATTCATTTCGCGCAACCTAACGTGCAGGCCGCACAGAGCCAAGGCACGCTTCACAATCACGCGCTGAAACGGCCTGAAACTTGTGGCGGCGCCAGCGCCGTGCTTTCTTCGTTCAAGGCAGCGACAGATCCGGCAGATCAGGAGGGCGTCATGCATCGAACACGCAGGCAGTTTCTTGGGGTGGCGGTGGCTGCGCTGGGGGCAGCCGCGCTGTCACGGCGCACGATGGCCGGCGACAGACCGTTGATCGAGGTGTGGTGGCATCCGGATTGCGGTTGCTGTGGCGCGTGGATGGATCACCTGCGCGCGGGTGGTTTTGATGTCGCCAGCCACCCCGTGGCCGAGGTCGGACGGTACAGGCGCATGCTGGGCACACCCTCGAACCTGCTGTCCTGCCACGCGGCGCGGCTGGACTGGCTGGTAATCGAGGGCCATGTGCCGGCATTGGCGATTCGCCAGGCCCTGGATCAACGGGCGTCAGGGTTGCGCGGGCTTGCGGTGCCGGCCATGCCCGTGGGGTCGCCCGGCATGGAAATCGAGGGTATGGCGCCTGAAACCTATGACGTTATCGCCTGGGGGCAGGACGGCCGGCAATGGCCCTTTCTGACCATGCGCGGCGGGGTGCCGGCCTAACGGTGACAATCGGTGGCAAACGCTGCCAGATGCGCGTTGAACGCTTCTGGCTGCTGCAGAAAAGGTGCATGCCCGGCGCCAGGCAGCGCCATGATGCCATGGGACCAGAGTGTCGCATAGGCAAGCGTGTCGAAATACGCGTGCTGGATGAAGGGGTCATCGGCGCCGTTCAGTACCGCCAGGGGCATGGTCATGCTGGCAACGATGGCCTGTTCGTCCAGCGGTGCGCCCGTCACCACCGAGCCGAACATGATTTCCCGCGCGCGCCCGTCCGTGCGGCGCACCATGGCCAGCAGATGCGGGTCTACCTGGCCATCGACGCCGGCCGTGTGCAGGGCATAGGCCTGCGCGTCATCCTCGGAAAAATCGCGCTTGCCGGTCAGGTTCTCGGCTGCCGGATCAATGTTGAACGCTGCCATCAGGCAGGGCAGTTCGGGTTTGACTGGCGGTGCGCCGCTGATCATCACCCCGGCCAGCGGGGTACCCCGCCCCGCCAGTTCCAATGCCACATGCCCGCCCAGCGACCAGCCGAATACCACGGGGCGTTCAATCGCCAGGGCGGCCATCACCTGTTGAATGGCCGCCGCATAGCCGCCGAATGTATAGGTGGCTGCAGGATCCGTGGCGTCGTCAGAGGCGCCATGCCCGGGCAGATCCGGTGCGACCAGCCGGAAACCCGCCAGTGCGTCAGACGCAAACTGCGCGCGAAACACCGCCTTGCAGGAAGAATTGCCGTGGATCAGCAGCAGAACCGGGCCATCCGTGGCGCTGTCCAGGCAACTGATGCTGCCGCCGGCGGTGGGGATGCGATGCTCCTGCATGGTGTTCTCCGTGTTTGGGACAGGCTGTGAACGTGCCGATCGCAGCTAAGCGCGCTTTTCCCCTTTCGCCAACAGCAAACATTGGCCCGCCGCGCATGAAAGTGATCATGGCTGGCTTGTCAGCGGGAACGACTTGGTGTTTTCAGGGTTCATCTGTTATTGTTCCATGAAATGGAGGCTGTCATGACCAGACCTCACCCTGCGCGACGCACTTTCCTGATCGGTGGCCTGGCCGCCCTGGCGACGCCAGCGTTGATGCGCCCGGCAAGCGCCCAGCAGTTTGTCGGGGAGATCGAGGAAACACCGCCCGCCACAGAACGTGCGCGCCACAACGTGATGAGCTTTCGCGCCGTGGATTGGCGTGATCACTTCACCAATCTGCGCCTTGGGGCCATTGTATGCGACACGCAATCGCGTGCGCTGCACTACTGGTCAGAGGACGAGAGCGTCTATCGCCTTTATCCCAGTTCTGCCCCGATGACCGAAGATTTCACCCGCCGGGGCTATACCACCATCACGCTGAAGCGCCGCAATCCGGTCTGGATACCGACCCCAGGCATGCGCGAGCGTCAGCCCTACCTGCCCGAGCGGGTCGAAGCCGGGCCCGACAACCCGTTGGGCACGCGTGCGCTGAACCTTGGCTGGCAGTACTACCGCATCCATGGCATCGACGATGTGCGCAAGATCGGGCGCCGCGCGTCGAACGGATGTATCGGCCTGTTCAACCACCATGTCGAAGAACTGTTCGAGATGGTTCATGTCGGCACCCAGGTGCGCGTGATCTGATACCGACTGCGCCCCGGCACGCGTACAGGTGCCTGGGGCGTCACACGGCCACGGGCGCGCAGATGTGGCCGGTCACCCGTCAAGCCTGATGGGGTACAGCACGACCGACGCCGCATCGAATTGCGCCAGTCCTTCCAGCGCCAGAACCGGTTGTGCGTCGATCATCAGCAGGGCGGGATCACCTTGGCTGCCCGCCTTGACCGTGATCTGCGGTGCGCCTATTGCCGCGTCATAGGCAAAGATCAACCGGTCAGCCATCGGATCAAAGCTGCGGATGATGGCGGGGTCGCCATCGCCGATCCAGTCGCCGATGACAAAGGCACCTGTGCCGCCGGCGGTGTCGAACAACTCGCCCGCAGCCAGAACATGCACGGCTTGCGCCCCCCCGGCCAGTGCCGCCAGATCCGGCGGGATATCGCTGCTGACATGCGTGCTGTCGCGCCAGCCGTCCAGCCAGGAATCAGCCGGATCGGGGCTGTCGGTATCGCTGTCGGGCCCCGGCGCGTGGCCATCCGGCGGTTCCTGATCCGGCACGCCGGAATCATCGGGCGCGTGTTCCTGCGCGGTGTCACTACTGACAAAGCTGTCGTCACGCCAACCGTCCAGCCAGGGGTCTGGCTCGGCCCCGTCGCCCTGAGTATCAGGCGATGGTTTGGCGGTTTGGTCCGGTGCTGTACCGGTGCTGTCTTCCGGTCCGTTGCCTGTGCCGGCATCGCCCTCCCGGGTGTGCGCATCGTCACTGACAAAGCCGTCATCGCGCCAGCCGTCCAGCCAGGGGTCTGCCGCAGAATGCGTGGCAGCATCCAGCAGATCGCCCTGTGTGGCGACATTGCCGCGATGCCCGTCGGCCGGGTCGCCTGACGCGTCGGCCCCTGCCTGGTCATCGGCGTCATCCGCGCCTTGATCGCCGTTGTCGAATCGGATCAGTGCGTCGGCCACGCTCGACGCAACGAGAAGGCCCATCAGGCCCATGACCATCCACATTTCCCACCTCTGGCCGCGGCCGGCCTGACTAACCATCACCCACGGCAGGAACATACGTGAACAGGGGTGAACGAACGATGGATATCATGCTTTCCATCCGGGGAATCCGGGAAAAGGGTTAACGGCCCGGCCCCGCTTTGCCGTGAACAGGCCAACCGCCCCTGGCGCATTGCAGGGCGCATTGAGCGGTTGCGCGTTGGCGGATAAGCAGCTAAAGCCGCGCATCGCTGCCGTCTGGACGGTCAGCGTACCCCATCGGCCTTGCTGGACGACATCCCGGCTTGCGCCACGAACCCATCGCACAGGAGACCCCGATGTCGATCACCGTTGAAGAAAAGAACCGCCTGATCAAGGAATTTGCGACCAAGGAAGGCGACACCGGCTCGCCCGAGGTGCAGGTCGCCATCCTGACCTCGCGCATCACCACGCTGACCGAGCATTTCAAGACCCACAAGAAAGACAACCACTCGCGCCGCGGGCTGCTGATGATGGTTGCCCAGCGCCGCAAGCTGCTGGACTATGTCAAGGGCAAGGACGAAGGGCGCTATCGCGACCTGATCGCGCGCCTGGGCATTCGCCGCTAAGCGCGGCATCCGACAACCGTCAGGAAGTCAAGAACCCGGCCGCGAGGCCGGGTTCTTTTGTGGTTTCAGGTCACATCCGGCATTGGCCAGATCAACTACGCACCAGCTTCTCATAGGCGGCAGCAACATCGCGGGTCAGTTGGCCCACCTGAAAATGCCATTCGCCGATCTGCCCCACGGGGGTCACTTCGGCGGCGGTGCCGGTCAGCCAGCACTGCTGAAAGCCCGCCAGTTCCTCGGGCAGGATGTAGCGCTCGTGCACGGTGATCCCCATGTCTCGCAGCATCTGGATGACTGTCTGGCGTGTGATGCCGTTAAGAATGGCATCGGGAATCGGCGTGTGCACCTCGCCATCCTTGACGAAGAACACATTGGCGCCCGTCGCCTCTGCCACATAGCCGCGATAGTCGAAGAACAGCGCGTCAGAGCAGCCTTTCTCCTCTGCCGCGTGCTTGGACATGGTGCAGATCATATACAGGCCGGCGGCCTTGGCAGCGGTCGGAATGGTATCCGGCGAGGGGCGTTTCCACTTGGCGATATCAAGCTTGGCGCCCTGCATCTTGGCATCACCGTAATAGGCGCCCCATTCCCAGGCGGCGACAGCCAGCCGCACAGGGTTACGGCGGCTGGCGACGCCCATGTCTTCGCCCGCACCGCGCCAGGCGACCGCGCGCAGATAGGCGTCGGTCAGGTTGTTGGCGCTCAGCACTGCCTTTTTTGCCTCTTCGATCTGATCGACGGTCCAGGGAATCGGCATGTCCAGCAGGCGCCCGGATTCCAGCAGCCGCTCGGAATGCTCGCGGCTCTTGAAGATCTTGCCGCTATAGCACCGCTCGCCCTCGAATACCGACGAGGCATAGTGCAGCGCATGGCTCAGCACATGGGTGGTGGCATCGCGCCAGGGCACCAGTGCCCCGTCCATCCAGATGAAACCGTCGCGATTGTCATAACTGGCCATCGGCATCTCCTGCGGCACTTTCTGATTGTTGCGTCTCAATGGTCCGGGCTGGACATAAAATTGCGTCAATTCGCGGAAACGGCTATCAATTGATTCTTGGAAAGTCAACAAGACTGACATAAAATGACCTGTGAAAATCGAGCGGGCAAAACGGCGGCGAATTGGCATGAGCGAAGCAGGGACCGGGGGCGAAAGTCTGCTCTTTCTGACCGACGAGCAGCTGCGCAAAGGGATCGAAGCGATGTTCTTCGCCTATCGCGGGTTCACTGCCGACCCGGACCGCATCCTGGCCGAACTGGGGTACGGGCGTGCCCATCATCGTGCCGTGCATTTCATCAACCGCCGCCCGGGGTTGACGGTCAACGCCTTGCTGTCGGTGCTGGGGGTGACCAAGCAGTCGCTGAACCGGGTATTGCGCACGCTGATCGTCGACGGCCTGGTGGAAAGCCGGGTCGGCACGCAGGATCGGCGCGAACGCCACCTGCACCTGACCGAGCGCGGCGCCGAACTGGAGCGCCGCCTGTCAGAAGCGCAGCGCGCGCGCATGCGCGCCGCCTATCGCGCGGCCGGCCCGCAGGCGGTGGCGGGTTTCCGGCATGTGCTGGAAGCAATGATGGACGAAGAGATCCGCGCGCAGTATCTGGCACTCAGGGACGCACAGACATGACCACCGATGGCCGCGATACATCCGAAGGCGCGCCGGGCACGGCCGATCCGGGTGTTGCGGCCCCGGATGCGCATCTTCTGATCGTCGATGATGATGACCGCATTCGCGGGTTACTGCAAAAATATTTGATGCGGCAGGGGTTCATCGTGACCACCGCGCGCGATGCCGCCAAGGCCCGGCGGCTGCTGGCGGGGCTGGCCTTTGATCTGATCGTGCTTGACGTGATGATGCCGGGTGAAGACGGGATCAGCCTGCTGTCCGCGCTGCGGCAGGACATGGCCGTGCCGGTGATCCTGTTGACCGCGCGGGGCGAGCCGCGTGACAGGATAGAGGGGCTGCAGGCCGGCGCGGATGACTATCTGGCCAAACCCTTCGAGCCGCGCGAACTGGTTTTGCGGATAAACGCCATCTTGCGACGCACGCCGCATCCCTTGCCCAGCATCGCCGCGCCCAGATTGCTGGCGCTGGGCCGCATGCGTTATGATCTGCAAAGCGGCGAATTGCGTGATGGCGATGCCCTGGTACGCCTGACCCAGACCGAGGCCGCGCTGATGCGGGTGCTGGCAGAGCATCAGGGGCAGGTGCTGGCGCGCGAGGCATTGGTTGATCAGCTTGGCCGCAACCGTGGCATCAGCGGCGCTGAAATGGCGCAAGAGCGTGCCATCGATGTGCAGATCACGCGCCTGCGCCGCAAGATCGAACAAGACCCCAGGCGCCCGCGCTTTCTGCAAACCGTGCGGGGCGAGGGGTATCGGCTGACCGGCGGCTGAAAAGGGGGTTTTCTTGGCAACGGTTATCGATTCGGCCTATCTGGGTGACGGCTTCGGCACACCTGCCATGCGCGCGTTGTTTTCTGACACCGCGCGCCTTGCCGCCTGGCTTCAGGCAGAGGTGGCACTGGCCCGCGCACAGGCCGGGCTGGGTCTGATTCCTGCCGCTGCCGCCGATGCCATCGCCCGCGCGGCACGGCCCGAGGCGCTGGACATGGCCGCAATGAAGGCCGACTACGATATTTCCGGCGTGGCGATCGTGCCGCTGGTCAAGCATCTGGGGGCGTTGCTGGACGCTGACAGCCGCCGTTGGCTGCATTACGGCGCCACCACACAGGATATCGTCGATACCGGATGCGTTCTGCAGATGCGGGATGCGCTGGTTCTGATTGACAACCAGCTTGACGCGCTGTGCCGGGCGCTGGCCCTGTTGGCCCGCCAGCACCGCGATACGGTCATGGCGGGCCGGTCGTTCCAGCAACTCGCCGTCCCCGTGACCTTTGGCTACAAGGCTGCGGTCTGGCTGGACGAGATGCTGCGCCACCGCGACCGGCTTGCCGCCTTGCGCCCGCGCCTGCTGGTGGGGCAGCTGGGTGGTGCCGTAGGCACGCTGGCCACAATGGGCGCGGTTGCGCTGCCGGTACGGGCGGCGATGATGCGCGAACTGGGTCTGGGCGAGGCCGTGATCACCTGGCATGTGGCGCGCGACCGCTGGGCGGAACTGGTGCAATGGCAGGCCCTTGTGGGCGCCACGCTGGGCAAGATCGCCGGCGAAATCGTCCTGCTCATGCGATCAGAGGTGGGCGAGTTGCGCGAAGGGGCCATGCCCGGGCGCGGCGGCTCGTCCACCATGCCGCAAAAGCGCAATCCGGTGGCCTGTCCGCAGGTGATGGCGCTTGCCCGGCGCCTGCGTGATCTGCCCGGCTTGCAGCTTGACGCCATGATGCAGGAACATGAGCGCGGCGCCGGTGCCATGCCGATGGAATGGCTGGTCATTCCCGAAGGCTTTGTCCTGCTTTCCGGCGCGCTGTCCCAGTTGGGCCGCGTGCTGGACGGGCTGGAGGTGGACGCGGCGCGCATGATAGCCAATCTGACGCAGGGCGGCGGCCTGATCATGGCCGAGTCGGTGATGATGGGTCTGGCACCGGTCATGGGGCGCGGCATGGCCAAAACGGCGGTGGAACAGGCTGCCAGGGCCGCGATGGCCAAAGGCATGTCGCTGCAGGACGCGCTGCTGGCCGATCCTGTGCTGAAGCCGCATCTGGATGCGGCGACGCTTGAACGGCTGCTTGATCCTGCCTGCTACACAGGCAGCGCCGCTGCGATGGTGGACGCCGTTCTGGCACAGGCCGCCCGCGCGGGGCTTGCCGGTGCCGGCGATTAGGGCGGCGCTTTCCTTCAGGCCCGCGTCGGGCTAATCAGACCCACAAGCGCCGCGCAGGAAAGGGCTCTCGATGAACGCAACTCGTCACGCTGCCGCACTGGCCCCCGCCGACCTGGCACAGGCCCTGCTGCAGGCTGCCCGTGCTGCCGGTGCCACTGCCGCCGATGCCATTGTGGTCGAGGGCACTTCGGTTGCGGTTGATGTGCGCGCGGGCAGCCTGGAACAGGCCGAACGCGCCGAAGGGCTGGATCTGGGCCTGCGTGTGCTGATCGGGCAGCGGCAGGCTTGCGTGTCCAGCGGCGATGCCCGGCCAGAGACCCTGCAGGCAATGGCCGAGCGTGCCGTCGCCATGGCGCGCGAGGCCCCCGAGGACCCCTACGCGGGCCTTGCCGAACCGGGGCAGTTGGCCACCCGGCGTGATGCAGATACGCTGGAACTGGATGATCCCGCACCCGAACCTGACCCCCAGTCCCTGCAAGAGCGTGCGCTGATCGCCGAGGCCGCGGCCCTGGCTGTGGACGGTATCAGCCAGATCGACAGCGCGTCTGTCGGCTATGGGCGCCGTCAGGTCTGGCTGGCGGCCACAAACGGTTTCGAGGGCGGGTATGCGCGCACTTCCCACAGCACCAGCTGTGTGGCCATCACCGGCACCGGTACCGGGATGGAGCGTGACTGGGCCGCCGAGTCGCGCATTCATCTGGCCGATCTGCCGGAGGCCGAAGGCATCGGCCAACTGGCCGGCGCCCGCGCCGCAGCGCGGGCAGGCGCGCGCAAGCCGCCGTCGGGCGCCTTTCCGGTGCTGTATGACGAGCGCATCGCGGCATCGCTGATCGGGCATCTGGTGTCGGCCATCAATGGCACGGCCATTGCGCGCGGCTCCAGCTGGCTGCGGGATGCGCTGGGCCAGCAAGTACTGCCCGGCGGCATGACGTTGAGCGAAGACCCGCTGCGCCCCCGCATTGCCGGGTCGCGCCCGTTTGATGCCGAGGGGCTGGCCACGGCCCGGCGCGATCTGGTTGCCGATGGCGTGCTTCAGGGCTGGGTGCTGGATCTGGCAACCGCGCGAAAGCTGGGTCTGCACAGCACCGCCAACGCCACGCGCGGCCCGTCTGCCCCCCCCTCGCCGGGGACATCGAACCTGGCGTTGACGCAGGGGCGGCACAGCCCTGCCGAGCTGATGCGCGACATGGGAACGGGCCTGCTGATCACATCGCTGATCGGCGCCACGATCAACCCCACAACAGGCGACTATTCGCGCGGCGCCTCGGGTTTCTGGGTGGAAAACGGCGCGCTGGCCTATCCGGTGAACGAATGTACCATTGCCGGCAATCTGCGCGACATGCTGATGCATCTGACCCCGGCCAATGATGCGCGTACCCATCTGGGCACGGTGGTGCCCTCGCTGCTTGTCGAGGGGCTGACACTTGCCGGTGCCTGACCCCACCGGTGGCGGCGACACGCGCACCGCCGATCTGGCCTTGCTGAACGAGGCCGCCCTGGGTGCGGGCAAGATCGCGCGCCGCCATTTCGGCCAGGGCCCGCGCAGTTGGGAAAAGGGCGACGGGCAAGGCCCCGTGACCGAGGCCGATCTGGAGGTCAACGATTATCTGCATGCCCGGCTGCTGGAGGCCCGTCCAGACTATGGCTGGCTGTCAGAGGAAAGCGCACCGCTGGAAAACACCGCCCGGTTGCATGCGGATACGGTGTTCGTGATCGACCCCATCGACGGTACCCGCGCTTTTATCGACGGGCAGAAAAGCTTTGCCCATGCCATGGCCGTGGTGCGGCAAGGGGTGCCGGTGGCAGCCGTGGTGCATCTGCCGATGATGGATCTGACCTATCGCGCCATTGCCGGCCAGGGTGCCTGGCTGAATGACCGCCCGTTGGCGGTGTCAGCGCGCAGCACGCTGGACGGCGCGCGCGTTCTGGCCACCCGCCCCGTGATGGAACCCGGCAACTGGCCCGGTGGCGTGCCGCGCGTGGCGCGGCATTTTCGCCCGTCGCTGGCCTGGCGGCTGGCGCTGGTGGGCGAGGGCGCGTTTGACGCCATGATCACGTTGCGCGATGCATGGGACTGGGATATCGCCGCCGCTGCGCTG
>JAFIED010000262.1 GCA_020832805.1 Pararhodobacter sp. | reverse complement strand
CATGATCTGGTTCAGGTTCAAAGGGTGCCTCTCAGCCCGGTCACCCGGACGCCCCTGTCGCAGGTCTGATAATCTGGCAAAGCCTCGCTGCCGTCAATACTGCCCTGCCCCCCGTTGTCAGGGGCACCCGCAAGTCGTAACCATTGGCTGTCTGCTTGCCATCCCACGGCAGCGCAAGCAGCCGGGCATTGCCGCAACCCGTTATTCGAACCGCATGTCCTGACGGTTTTCCCGTGCCGCCCGCAGTCCGGCACGCAACCGGGTTTCGGCCACAGGCAATTTCAGAGTCACATCACACAGGGCCGAACGTTCGCTTCCAAGGTCATCACCCCGAATATGCGCCGAGCAAAGGATCACCGTCATGTTCCTGACCGCGGTGCGCAGCGCCATCAGTTGATCTATGCCATCCTCGATGTCTTCGAAAGCATCAAGATTGACGAAAAGATGAGAGGCAGAACAGGAACCGGAAACCAGGCCGCGCAGGTCGGATACAGACAGTGGGGCTGAAGACGGACGCATACCGATGGCACGCAGATCATCGGCCAACCGCGCCCTCTCCTCTGGCTGAAATCCAACGAGAACAGCCCTGTCGCCGCCACGGGCATTTGCTTCGGCATGCCGTATTCTATTGCCGAATGCGTTTGCCCCTGACAAACCGAAACCCACCGGACGCCAATTGTTTGTCTCGAAAGCTGGCCGCGCATTCATCATGATAGCGACTCCGATAATTCCTGCGTTCGTTCAGGGTGCAGTTGCTGTTTCCCGCCGGTTCCCAAACCGGAAAGGAAACCGATCCCGGCGGCGGACAGCAAAGCCAGGATATCGTTGTGCTGACATCGACCAGACGCTGCCGGGTTGCCGCCGTCGGCAGGCATTACGCCCGTTACGATGCAAAGCTGCGCATCAGGAATAGCCTGCCGTGCGTTTCGCAGGCGCTCGCGCGTTTCAGGCTCACGGAAACTGCCGGCGCTCAGCAGCAAAAATGGCCTTTCGCCGCATTGGGGATTGTTCGTGCCAACAAAGACGTCAATTCCCAGCGCCTGCAAGACAGGCCGAAACCCCGCGCCCGCGCCATCGGCGTCCAACAGAATGACACTGGTCTCGTTGACTCCGCTAAATCGAACAGAAACTGCCTCGACACGCCCGCTGGCGGTGATCGCGGCAATGTCGGGCCGATGCGGCGCACAACCCTGATCGCTGCTTTCTAAAGCCACAGCCACACAATCCTTCCGATCGCCAGCCAGATGACTGCCCCGAGCGCCATACTGGGCAAAAGCCACCAGCCGGAAGGAAGCCGGGAACTGCGCCCGGCCTTCTCGTGCCAAAGATCCTCCTGCCCAGGGCGATCAACGCCAGCCCCGGCAACCAGTTCAGCAGAAAAACCCTTGACGAACGCGCCGTCTCTGCGGGACAGATCCATGTGATGCCGTTTTCCAAGCCTTCATTTCTCATTAGGCATAACAGGTACGGCAAATGGCTGCCCGCGCCCCTTCGGGCGCCGACAACCTCTTAAGCTCAGCATTGAGAAAAAGAGAGCGCAACTCGCCATTTGCGCCGGGCACGCCCCCGGTGACCGGCGCCGCCCGCCGTTATCCGGCGCCGACCGACCCCATCTGCACTGGGGCAGACGCGGCGGTGGCCACGGCGCTGACAAGTTGTTGCGCCTGCACAGGCTTGTTCAATACGGCATGGAAAAGCGCTGCGTTGTCGCCGATCAGATCCGGCAAGGCTGTCACAAGCACGGCGGGAACGGCGGGCTGACAGGCCCGGGCCAGCCGCGCCAGGTCGATCCCACTGGAACCCGGCATGTTCAGATCGGTAACCAGAACGGACCAAACACCCTGGTTTCGGCGCAGCAGGTCAGCGGCCTCTTGCGCGTCATCCACGGCGATGACCGTGGCACCCGCCTTTTCCAGCATTTCTGCCAGGACATCGGCCACATCGACCTGATCATCCACCACAAGTACCGTGCAATCGGACAGATCCGAGACCTCGGATACAGTCAAGCCTCTGATCACCGGAGACACGTCCTCTCGCGGGGAGGATGGCCAGCGCACCGTGATGTCGGTGCCCCGGCCGACGCAACTGTCTATCCAGATCGCCGCGTCATTGTTGCGCAACAGACCCGCGACGATGGAAAGGCCAAGGCCCGTGCCAGCCACACCCTTCGTGGTGAAGTAGTGATCGAACAGCAGACCCCGCGATCCTTCCTCGATCCCGGTGCCGGTATCAGACACGGTGAACATGGCGTATTGGCAATCGTCGCGCACCGCGCCTGCATCCGGGCGGCGCGCAGGAAGGGCGTCGGCGTCATGGACTGTCACGCTGACGATGTTGGGGTGATCCCCGCTGGCCTCGCAGGCATTGAGCACAAGATTGACGATGACCTGCAGTACTTCAGTGGCGTTGGCCCAAACCATGACGGGGTGATCCGGGACGACCACGCGGATATCATGCTCTCGAAGGCGGCGGGTGCCAAGCAGATCGATGCCTGCCTTCACCAGGTGGCGCAAGTCCTGCTGATCACGCGCCACCGGCGGCGCACCAAGATGACCCAGCCCCTTGACAAGTTCGCGCGCCGTCTCGGTGGCGCGGATGATACGGGCGACCCCGCCGGCAGCATCCGGGTTGTCGGCGCAGAACCCTTCCAGCAAAGCCGCCGAGCCGCAGACAACCGCGATCAGATTGTTCAGATCATGCGCAATGCCACTGGACAGCTGCGCAACCGTTTCTCGCCGTTGGGCAAGCTGCAGGTCTTCGCGCAGGCGAACCCTGTCGGCCTCAAGCCGCAGGCGCTCGGAGATATCGCGCGTAATGCACAGGATCCCGTTTTCACGCAGGGTCAGTGACACTTCCTGCTGCACCGGTTCTCCATTGCGATGCCGACCCTGAAGCTCGCCGCGCCATGACCCGTTACTGACCAGCTTGCACCATTCCTGTTCCATGAAGCGCTGCACCGCGTCAGTGGCGTAGAGTTCATGCCAGTGGATGGTGCTGATTTCCGCGCTCTCGCCGATGCCGAACATGCGCCGGTGCGCGGTATTCATGTAAAGATAATGGCCCGTTGCATCGGTTATTGCGATCCCGTCGTTTGACGCATCCAATGCCTCGGCGCGCTCTCGCAGGGCCTGTTGCATCGTCAGCCGATCGGCAATGTCACGGGTAATGCACAACAAACCACCATCGCGCAGCGTCAGCGACACCTCCTGCTGCACGCGGCTGCCGTCCCTGCGCAGCCCTTCCAGCTCGCCGCGCCATGATTTCTCTGCCTCCAGGCTTTGCCATTCCTCGGCCAGGAAGCGTTGAACGGTCTCGGGCGGGACAAGTTGGTGCCATGACAGAGCACTGATGTTCTCGTCGTCGCCGATACCGAACATGCGGCGGTGAGCGGCGTTCATGTAGACATAGCGGCCACTGGTGTCCGTGATCGCGATCCCGTCGTTGGATGCCTCCAGCGCATCGGCAAGACCCTGCAGGGCCTTCTGATGCGAACGCTTCAGATCAGTAATGTCGGTCTGTACGGCGACATACCCCTCGATCTGGCCATCTTCCGCAAAGAGGGGCTGAATGTCCTTGCTTATCCAGTAGGATTCACCTGTTCTGCTTTGATTGAGCAGTTCTCCCCGGACCGCTTCGCCAGCGCGCAGGGCTGCACCGATGCGCGCCATTTCCTTTCTGTCCGTCTGATCGGTCGCCAGAAAACTGTCCGGACGCTTGCCGCGAACCTCGTCCAGTTGCCATCCGGTTCGGCGCTGAAAGGCGGGGTTGACCCAGTCGATGCGCTGCTGGGCATCGGTGATGACGACAAGATTCGACGTCAGTTCGGCGATCTTGCCAAGCCGCTGCAACTGTCGGCGTTCAGCTTGCCGTTCCGTGATGTCCCTGATCGCAAAGACATAGCCTTCAGGCCTGCCCGACACCTTGCGCGCCGCGGCAGACAAGAGAAACCAGTGCGGTACGCCATCGATCTCAAGCTGGTATTCAAAGCCGCCAGCATAGCCGTCTTTGTCGACGGCTCGCATGACACGGCGCGCCAGCGCGGCGTGTTCCGAAGACAGGACCTCTTCCGGCAAGCGCCCGACGAACTGCTCGGGTGGCATTGCCAGCTGCAAACCCTGCCCGCCGACCTGCCCCGAGAACCGCCCATCCTGATCCAGCTCCAGCACCAGATCGGGAATCGCAGACAAGGTGGCGTGCAGTCGGCTGCGCTGCACCTCCAGCCTGTCGAGCGCGGCTTTCGCCTCGGTTTCGGCCTCTGCCCTTTCCAGGACCACATTGACCGCATTGGCCACGGCCCGAAGCAACTCGATCTCCACGGGCAGAAACCGCCTGCATTGATAGACGGCATCAAGCCCCATGAAGCCCGTGATCTGTTTGTCGCGGCGCATCGGTACTGCCAGCATCGACTGTATGCCCTGCATCTGCAGAACCGCGCGCACGTCGGAATCTTCAGGAAGATGCATCACATCGGGGATATGCGCTGCCTTGCCCGCCAGGAAATCGTCCCGCCATGCATCGATCATGTCTGCAGGCATGTCCTGAAGATGATCGATCATCGGGCTGACACCCTGTGCGACCCATTCATGGGTATTGTCCATCCGATCAGCACCCCTGACCCGAAAGACATAGGCGCGGTCTGATCGGGCAAGCTGCCCCGTCCGCGCAAGAGCGCGTTCAATCGAGGTTGCCGCCTGCGACGGCGGCGCGCCAAGCAACTCGTTCGTGATGTCGACAACCTGGCCCTGCCACTCGGCTACATGGGCGTAGGCCTTGCTCAACGCCTCGAAGGATGTATCCAGGAACCGTGGGGCGGCCGGAACGGGTATCGGGGCGCTGTCCAGCGCGCCCGCCAGCACCGCATTCCGGTGTGCAAGGCGACGGTTTTCCATCGCCTGCACCAGCAACTGACCGATACGGCGAAGCAGTTCGTGATCGAAGCGAGAGAAAAAGGCAGGCTGCCCCGACAACAGCACGATCGCGATCGGTGCCTCGAACTGCAGGTCGATCGGAACGGAAAGCCATGACCGGTATTCGCGCAACGGAACCGGCAGGCCCTGCAGCCGCGGTGTCTTGCACAACGCCGTCACGCGCCTTGGCCGCCCCAGAAAATCGTCCTGGCTGGCCCAATCCAGCCCGGTCAGCGCATTCGAGCCGGAAGCCAGGACCCGGACCACCGCGTCGGACCGGCGCACCAGAAGCCATTGGTCGGACGCGATGGCCTGCCTGCAAAGTTCCAGTACATCTGCCAGGCCATGCTCCAGATCCTCGCAGCCGTAGATCAGATCCATCGCCTGCATCAGGGTCGCGGCATGGTGTTTCGCGGCATGCGCCTCTCGCAGCAGCCGCTCGCGTTCCGCCAGTGTGGACAGCAGCCGCTCGACCTGATTCATCGCGCCCCCTTGCCCTGTGCTGCACCATCACGCGGCTCTTTGCCAGCGAAGGTGGTGCAGGAAATCATCAGGTTTGCGTGTGCAGAGTCACCGCTGACGGTCTCGCCTTGTTCGCCAAAGCTGAACACGCCAAGAAACGGCGCGCCGTCCAACGCGGCGTCGATGCTGTCGGCAACCTGATCCATATGCTGCTCGATTGCCAGCATGCACCCACCGCAATAGACAACAAGCGCGCCAGCAGCCGGCAAGTGGCCCAGTTGCGCAGCGCTGGCACTGGCGATGCGCGGTGCGCGCCGCACAAGACTGTCTGCGGAACCTTCCATCAGCGACAGGATCTCGCCCTCGACGACATCGCAAAACAGCTCGATCGTGCCATCGGCATGCGCGACGGCCGGATGCGCCAGCAGATGGATTGGTACCCCGCCGATTTCCGAATGCCGGCGCCCCAGCGGGGCAAGCGTGGCCTGGGAAAGAATGGATCGTTTGCCAGAGCGGGGCAATGCGATGCTGTTGCCCGTCCACTGGGCGTAGACTTCCGCGGCGGGCCGGTCGTCGATCTGCTGCAGGTGCCGGCCGCACGCCGCCGTCACCCTGCCCTGTGGGCCAGCGGGCGCATAACCGCTTTCGAAGGCGCAACCGAAACGGACCGATGGAAACATCACCGTGACCACAACCGCCGATTGCGACCCACCCTCGGATGTAAAGACCGACCACTCGCCGGCGACAGTGTTATCGGCGGCACTGCCCCCCACGACCAGCGCGGGGCGACCAATCACATCCTTGATACCCTCGAGAATCTCTTCTTCCTGACCGGGACAGGCGGTCAACCATACCAGATCAGGCGCCTCGCCCGCGCGCCCGGCGCGCGACAGGGCAAGCTGCGTTGCATTGGCCGCCGCATCCCGCGCCGAAGTCCGGATTTCGCACATCGCGGTGCCATAGCTGCCATCCGGATCCCATATTGCAAACGCCCCGATGGCATCGCCACGCCCCGTGACAAAGCGCTGGTTGGTCATCACCCCCTTGCACGATGAGGCACCATGCAGCGCACGCGCAGCCAGACCGCTTTGCGCGCAGGCCCAAAGCGCCGACGCAGGGCGCGCCGTGCCATGATGCAGGGAAACGAAATCCGGCGGTGCGGCGCGCTGCGCGCAAAGTTGTTGTTTGATGTCGTCAATCGCCAACCGTGGGTCGACCTGTATGCTGGATGCAACCCCGATGGTGAAACCGGTAACCTCTGGCCGGGACGTTCGGTGCCCCGGTTCGTGTGTCATAGCCAATGCGTCTATCCTTGCCCTGACTGATTTTCAGAACAGACCGCTGTCACGGGCGACGATCACGGCCTGCGTTCGGTTGCGGGCATCCAGTTTGCGGCAGATCGACTTGACGTCCATTTTCACGATCACCTCGTCCATGCCCAGCTCGCGACCGATTTCCTTGTTCTGCTTGCCCTCGCACAACAGCGCGAGAACCTTGAATTCCCGCGGCTTCAGCCCGTAGTCCTTGCCCTTTTCCGTCGATGCGCGACGCATGTAATCGCCCGGCAGGTATGTCTCGCCATCGGCGATGAAACGGATTGCGTGCCCCAGGATCCTGAGTGGCAAGGTCTTGGGGACAAAGCCGCTTGCGCCCCTGTCCATCGCGCGCTCGACGACCGTCCAGTTCGCCACGCCGGAAAACAGCGCGACGGCGCCATTATTGGCATCGATCAGACGCTGCAGCCCGGCCAACGAATCCATGCCAGGCACGTCATAATCAAGCAGGATCACGTCAAAATGGCCCGCCTTGTCCACTTCGGCCAGGGCGCTGTCGACGTCCGTTGCCGCCGTGACATGAAAGCCATACTCTGACACCAGTGCAGCGCTGATGGATTCGATCAAAAGCAGGTGATCATCGACCAGCAACACCTTCAGGCGCTCGGCGGGATCGTGGGAAGAGGCTTCGGCGCTCCTCATTGCTCTGACACCTCTCGTTAGTTTTCCGTTACGAAATTAGTAAGCCTGCACCGCGATTAAGAACAGGGCAGCACCTGCAAAACCGCGCAAGAACCACAAAAACCAACTTTTGAGACAAACCATCACCTTATGGGTTGCCCCATAAGCCGAATGCCCGATTGCGCCGCAAAACGGCAGCAGATACAACGCGAAGCCTCCTTGCAATTCCATGGGCGGACAGGCAAGTCAACCAAGGCGTGTGCGGGCTACCCGGATTTGTCAGCTACAGTGGGGGCTGGGTTGCGTAGAGCCGACATGCGGACCATGCAAGCGACAGCAGTTGAACTGCTTGCGCAAGCTGACACCCGCTCTCCCTTCACGGTGCGCACCGCATGACCTCCCCGCCACCACCGACGCCACAAGCAACCCATTCAACAGCCTCGACCGACGAGAGCGGATGGTTTGCCGAGCTTCAACGCACTCTCGATGCCTTGCCTGTGCCGATCGTGGTTCATGATCTGGGCCCCCATGCATCTGCTCGCTTTGTCAATGCGGCCTTCACCCAGGTTTTTGGCTACACGTTGTCGGATGTGCCAACGCTGGATACATGGGCAAGGTCGGCTTACCCCGATCCATCCTATCGCCACACGGTGATGACCCGGTGGTGGGCCGAGATCGCCGCACGCCAGTCGCTTGGCACGGTCACGCCGCCGGGCGAGTATCAGTTGCGCGACAAGGCGGGGCGCCAGCGGGATGTGCAGATCGGTTTTGCCCTGCAGCGCGATCTGGTGATCGTCACATTTCAGGATCTGACGGAAAGGCGCGCGGCAGAAAGCGCTTTGGCAGCCGAACGGCGCGAGCACGAGAAAACGGCCCTGGCGCTGACCGAATCCATGCCGGCGGGCGCCTACACCATGATCCTGCGCCCGGGCGCCGAGCTGGCCGAGTTCGGCTTCGTCAGCAAGCAGTTCCTTCAGATGCTGGACCTGACCCGGGAAGAAGCCGTCGGCGATCCGACAACGGTTTTCTCTCGCGTGCATCACGCGGATCGCGCACGCTGGCTACAGGTCAACGCCGAGGCTTTTGCCAGAAACGAACGCTTCCAGGGCGAAACGCAGATCGTCGCAAACGGAGAGACGCGATGGGTGCGCGCCGAATCGGTCCCGCGGGCGCTGGAGGACGGATCAGTGATCTGGGAGGGGGTACTTGTCGATATCGACGACCTCAAACGCGCCCAACGCGAACTGACGACCGTACTTGAGGCCGCGCAGGCTTATACCTGGCGGCGTGATCTGCGCAGACAGTGGTCAGAGTTCGATGCACGCTGGGCAGAATTGACGGGGCACCCGCCCGGTGAACGCGGGTTTCCCAGCAAGAGCTGGTCCAAACGCGTGCACCCGGATGACGCAGCGCAGGTCCTGGCTGCCGTGGCGGCCATGGAAGCGGGCATCGAGGAGCGGCAGATACTGACCTATCGCCGCAAGGGGCGCGACGGATCATGGCTCTGGCTTCAGGTGCACGCAGGCATCAGCGAGCGTGATGCCGACGGCCGGCCCATTGCCCTGTCAGGGGTGAGTTTCGACATCACCGCCAAGATGACCGCGCAGCTTCAGGCGCAGGAGGAACAGGCGCAGCTGCGCGAGGATCTTCAGCGCGCGCAGCAGCGCGATACTGTCGCGCAGGTTGCCGGTGGCGTTGCCCATGACCTCAACAATCTGATCGCGGTCATCGCAGGCTCGGCCGAGATGCTGTCGCTTCGGTCCGGCGAGCCCGCATCCCTTCAGGAAAGCCTTGCGCGCATTCACCGATCTGTCGGCATGGCGCGCGACCTGATCGCCGGTCTGGGGGGGCTGGTGCGGCCCGAACTGCCGCGAGACCAGCATGATCTGGGCAAGCTGCTGCGGGACGGGTTGGCCTTGCTGGGCCAGCGGCGGGCCGCGCGGCACCAGATACGCCTTGATCTGCCGGAAATGCCGGTGCCGGTCTGGGCCAATCCGACCGAAGTGGCACAGGTGATTGTCAATCTTGCCATCAACGCATGTGATGCCGGCAGTCCCGGGCGGCCGGCAACGGTGACATTGGCCGCCCTGCCTGTGGGCACCGCCCTGCCCCGGCGCGCGCCCGATGCGGGCGTCGTGCCGGTTTCAGGGCAGGCGATGGCGGTGTTCACCGTCAATGACACCGGCGCAGGGGTCACAGACGATGTGCGCGCCCGGATGTTCCGCCCCAACTATACCACCAAGGGCAAGGCCGGCAGCGGGTTGGGGCTGCCAATCGTCTCGTCCATCCTGCAGGGCAACCGTGCCGCGCTGTGGGTTGACAGTGTACCCGGCACGGGAAGCACCCTGACCGTTGCCTGGCCGGCGACTGCCGAAAGTTCCGACGCTGCGCCCTTCGGGCGGTTGGTCGACGCGGCCTTGTCCGGCGCCGGCGTCGTCCCGGCTGACCTGTTGCGCGGCCTGCGCATACTGGTGGTTGACGATCTGAACGATGTGGCCGAGGTGCTGGCCGACATGCTGGAAGCCGCAGGCGCCGTGGCGGTCACCACCAGTGACCCCGCAGAGGCCATGCAGGTGCTGTCCGATGCCCCCGGTGTCTGGTCGGCACTGGTGACCGACCTGCACATGCCCGATCTGGACGGTCAGACGCTGGCCCGTCACGCCAGCAGCCTGTCACCGCCGGTCCCGGCCATACTGGTCACCGCCCGGCCAGACTCGCTGAAAGAGGCCAACCCGGCGCCGTTTCATGCAACACTGTCCAAACCCGTCACGGCCGTTCAGCTTGCCATGGCCGTTCGCAAGGCGGTCGACGGCAAGACCGCTGGCAGCACCGTGACACGCAGATAGCCCGGCGATGGCACGGCCAGGCGCCCGATCCGCCATCTTTCTGATGTTCAGCGCCTGCCCTGCAGATAGCGCGACAGCGTCGGGCTGGTCCGGCGCAAGGCATGACACCGGCGCCGCATGCCCTGCAGATTTGGTGGACTACGGAAAACCATATAGCTTCCCATCACGAAGAGCGCAAAATACTCGCCCACAAGCGTCGCGGGCGATAACCGCGCCTGCTCGAAATCGGTGACGATGCACTCGACCCCGGCAGGCAGTTCCGCCAGCATCATCTCCAACGCATTGCGCTGCTCGGTAATGTCGGCGGGCGAAAGCACGCCATATCGTCCCTGCCGCGAGAAAACGCCGTCCAGTGTATGGGCATCCAGAATGATCAAGCCATCAAGCAAGCGATGTGTGCCCAGTGCCCGTCGCAGCGTTTCCAGCTGCTGCAGATAGTTACCGTCATCGTGTCGACGACCAAGTTCGGCAGCCAGAACCGCAGGCGTCTTGGCAAATTCCGGCACCGATACCGGCAGATAGATGAACGGGGAAAACTGTGCGAGCCGCCAGAAGCGGCGATAGACGTCGATTTCCTCCTCGGGGCGCAAGGGGTCACCATGGCACTGGCCCGTGAACGGCGTTCCCTCGCCGCCAAGGGCAATGGCGGGCGGCCGGGGCTGCGCCGTGATCGCCCTTGTCACCGCGGGGGGTGCATACGGCTGCCCGCTGGCATTGGCGCCGACCGAATCCAGTTCAGCGCTGAGCGCGGCGAAGATACGCCTGATCTGCACATCGCCGCATTGCGGTATCATGCGGCAATCAGCCAGAAAGGCGGCAAACCGCGCGGGCTCGTCAACAAGCTTCTTCTGTGGTTGCCGCCCATGGTGCAAGAGCCTTCTTCCCTTTTGCGCATGTGATCGATTGCGAACTTCTGTCAGACCTTTGATTGCAGCCATGTCAGAAGCTGCTGGCCGGTATGGTGATCTGCGGATTGGGTCCAAATCTCACCGCCGGGCTGTATCGCCCTCAGCTTGTTCCTGGTTTTCCCGATCCAGATCTGTTCGATCATTCTGCCCATTCGGGCCGTCGCTCTCTCACACCTCCTATACCGGCGTCACGCCGATGGTCGCGTTGCGCGGATCACGCAGCGCCAGCCGGTATCGGATCCTTGTAATCCTCCTGTTTCGTCAGCATCGCCCAGATCATGCGCGCCATCTTGTTGGCCAGCGCAATTGCCACCAGCATCTTTGGCTTGCGCGCGCGCAGCCGGTCGATCCACGACCCTTCACGGACCCCTTTCAGCCCCATCCAGTTCAGCCGCGACATCGCGCCAATGATCAAAAGGCGCCGGATGTCGGACTGCCCGGCCTTGGATACACGCCCCAGACGTTCCTTGCCGCCTGATGACATCTGCCTTGGCACCAGCCCAAGCCAGGCGGCGAAGTCGCGCCCGCATTTGAACGTCGCCATCACAGGGGCGAATGCCTCGATGGCCAGCGCTGTCATCGAGCCTACGCCGGGCATCGTCTGCAGCCTGCGCGCAGTCGGGGTCAGCGCTGCCTGCGCCGCAATCTTGCGGGTCTTGGCGTCGATCCGGGCCGTTTTCTCGGCAATCTGTTCCAGCACGTCCTGCGCCTCTTCACGCGCAAGCACCGGCAAGTCGCAGGTCTCGGCCTCGACGATCTCGGCGATCCGTTTGAGGTGCACCGGCCCCTGCGGCACCGTGTGGCCATACTCATAGAGCAAAGCGCGAAGAGCATTCGTCAGCTCGGTGCGCTGATGCACCAGCCGCTCGCGCGACCGAAACAGCACCGCGCGCGCCTGCTGGTCTTCGGTTTTCGGGGGCACAAACCGCATCTCGGGGCGCTGCGCCGCGACGATGATCGCCTCGGCATCGGCCGCATCGTTCTTCTGCCGCTTGACGAAGGGTTTCACATATTGCGGGGCGATCAGCTTTACCTCATGGCCAGCCTTCGCCAGTTCACGCGCCCAATAGCTGGCACTGCCACAGGCTTCCATGACCACCACCGCAGCCGGGTGTTCGACCATGAACTTCAGGAACTGTGGCCGCGACAGTTTCTTGCGAAACCGCACCTCGCCGGTCATCGACGCCCCGTGAAGCTGGAAAACATTCTTTGCCAGATCCACCCCGATCATTGTATCTTTCATCTCGCCGTCCTCTCCGCTTCATGGTTCTCAGACCATCTTCTTGGCACATTGCGATGCCGTCTGGGGAGGGCGGCAACCACCCCATCTC
>JAFIED010000257.1 GCA_020832805.1 Pararhodobacter sp. | reverse complement strand
GATGATGATGGCGGTGGCGTTCATCGTCACGATCAGCGCCAGCAGCAGCAGCGTGGTGACAAAGACCATGGGTTTGCCTGCCTCGGAGTTGCGCGACTGGAAACCCACGTCAAAGATATGAAAGCCCAGATGCATGAAGCTGCGGTCCAGGTGGATGAAGGGATAGAAACCATCGATGGGCAGGGCAGGGGCCAGCTTGACCACGCCGACCAGCATCAGGGGCGCCACCTCGCCCGCGCCGCGCGCCATGGCCAGGATCAGCCCGGTCATGATGCCCGGCAGCGCCTTTGGCAACACGACATAGCGGATGGTCTGCCATTTTGACGCCCCACAGGCCAGCGACCCCTCGCGCATGGACCGGGGCACGGCTGACAGCGCCTCTTCGGTGGCGACAATCACCACGGGCACGGTCAGCAGCGCCAGTGTCAGTGATGCCCACAAGATGCCGCCCTTGCCGAAGGTGGGGTTTGGCAGGTTCTCTGGATAGAACAGTTGGTCAATCGTGCCGCCCATCGTATAGGCGAAGAACCCCAGGCCAAAGACCCCGTACACGATGGATGGCACGCCGGCCAGGTTGTTCACTGAAATGCGCACCAAAGAGGTGATGCGCCCCTGCTTGGCATATTCACGCAGGTACAGCGCGGTGATCACGCCAAACGGGGCCACAAAAACCACCATCAACAGCGTCATGGCCACGGTGCCAAAGATCGCGGGCAGCACGCCGCCTTGCGTGTTGGCCTCGCGCGGTTCGGCAGACACGAATTCCCACCAGCGGCTCAGATAGATGCCAATTTTCTGAATGATATTCAGATCGTTGGCAGGGAAAAGCCGGACAATCTGGCTGAGTTCGACGTCAACCACCCGGCCGCCAACTTCCTCCATCTGGATGCGGAACTGGCGATCCTCGGCGCGGATTTCGTTCACCTGCGCCTGCAGCACCTGGAATTCGGCCTGCAGCTCGGCGATGCGGGCCTGCGCGGCCTCGATCACGGCCATGGCCTGCGGGCTGTCTTCGCCATGGCGCAGAACGGCGCGCCGCTGGGCCAGACGCTCGCGTTCGATGTTGAAGTTGATCGCGCCGATGTCGCGTTGTTCCAGCCGACGAATCTGGGCGAAGCGATCGCGTGCCCGCGCCTGTTCACGTGCAATCAGGTCACGGTCAGGCGCGCGGGCCTCGCCATCGATGGTCAGCCCGGCAATGCGGCCGATGAAGACACCCCAGACCTGACGCTCGATATACCAGAAATCGGCCGGGGTGCTGATGCTGGCCACCTCGAAATCAGACACCCAGCGAAAATCGTCGCCATACAGATCGAAGTTCGCGGTCTTGTACAGTGTCCGGTTGGCGATGCCGCCATTGGCCTCGATCTCGGCGCGCTGCTGATCGTCCAGCCGCAACAGCACTTCCTCGCCCACGCGATAGGGCCCGCCGCGGGTTGCAACGCCTGCAATCACCGTGCCGTCGCGCATTTCCACCCGTTCGATCGGCTTTGGCCAGAAGGTGGTAAAGCCGTTCCAGGCGATCATTGCCAGGAAACCGGCGATCAGGATGATCCCCAAGGCCAGCGCCCCGCCAAAGCCCCACAGCGCCGGCTCGCCCACGGCTGAAAGATCCGAGGTGAAGCGCCGCACCCGGCGACCGGCAACGGCGTCTTTGGCGGCAACGCCCGCCAGACCCGCCGCGCCCGATGCCGGTATGTCTTGTTCGTTCGAAACGGTCATGGTTTCGGCCCCCGGGTCAAAGCTGGAACGCGCGCTTGCGGAAGCGCTGACGGATCAGTTCGGCAAGTGTGTTGATGACAAAGGTCATGATGAACAGCGTCAGCGCCGCCAGAAACAGCACGCGATAGTTGGTGCCGTCCTTCACCGCCTCTGGCAGTTCGATGGCGATATTGGCCGAAAGGGTGCGCAGGCCCGAAAAGATGTTCCATTCCATGATCGGCGTGTTGCCCGCCGCCATGACGACGATCATCGTTTCACCCACCGCGCGGCCCATGCCCATCATCACCGCCGAAAAGACGCCGGATGCGGCGGTGGGCAGCACCACCCAGATGCCGGTCTGCCATGGTGTGGCGCCACAGGCCAGTGACGCGGCGCGCAGATGGCTGGGCACCGAATTCAGCGCATCCTCTGCCAGGGTGTATATGTTGGGGATCACGGCAAAGGCCATGACGAAGCCCACCACCAGCGCATTGCGTTGCTGATAGCTGTCCACCAGACCGCCGCGTGGGTCGTAGCCGATCAGCGTCAGAAAGGCGGCAACGGCATAGGACAGCACCATCGCCAGTGCCAGCAACGTCAGCCAGCGCAGGATATCCAGCCGCCCGGCCTGTGCCCTGTCACGGTTGCCCAGAAGGGCGCGCCAGTGATGGCCCACTGTCTTGCGGAAGGTCCAGGCCACTGTCAGATAGCTGAGCGGCAGCAGGATCATGAACATGAATGGCGTGCCGGTGCCGAACTGCCCGGTGGTCCAGCGCTTGAAGTCGCCGGCGAACAAGAGGTTTTCAAGCGTGGTGCCCAGGTTATAGGCAACCAGGGCCGACAGCATGATCGTTGCCGCCATCAGGGCGAATTTCGGAAAGCCGTCGTATTTCAGCGCGACCGGGACCGGCAGCATCTGCCACAGGAAAGCACCCAGCATCAGCCCTGTGGGCAGAGCAAAGAAGCCCAGCAGAACCGCGCCGATCCATTCCTCGACCAATGGTGCCAGCACCAGCGCCGCAACGAAACCCAGAACCACGGTGGGCAGGGATTCCATCATTTCCATCATCGGCTTGACGGTGGCGCGCACGCGTCGGTCAACAAATTCCGATGTATAGATTGCGGCCATCAGTGCAATCGGCGTGGCAAACAGCATTGCATAGAATGCCGCCTTCATGGTGCCGAAGATCAGCGGGACAAGCGAGTATTTGGGCTCTGCCAGATCGGTGCCGGCGGTGGACTGCCAGACAAAGGCGGGTTCGGTATAGCCCTCGTACCAGATGCGGCCGAACAGCACGCGCAGCGTCACTTCGGGGTGGCGCAGGCTGTATTGCCAGGCCTCGACCTCGCCGCCCTGGCTGACCAGCATCACCCCGTTCGAGCGCGGAAAGATCATGGCGATCGACTCGGTTGTCACATCGCCTGAACGCGCCAGTTCGAACAGCACCTGATCAGAGGTCGAATGATAGACCCAGACGTTGCCTTCGGCATCGACGGCGACGAATTCCTTTTGCCGTTGCGCCTCGGACAGATCGATGATCGCGGCAGGCATTGGCGCATGGCTGCGGGTGCGCACCAGCTCGCGCCCGTCGGTCGTGGCCTGGGTGCCCGTCTGCAGCCGGAAGTAGACATGAATCGTGCCATCCTCGCTGCCCACGACAAGCGATTCCTCGCCCGAAAGAAAGGTCATGGCGGTGACTGCCACGCCTTCGTCGGCCACGCGCCGGCTTTCGGCCAGCGTGGGGTTGTTCATGTCGCGCAGGTCATAGCGGAAGACGAAGCCGTCATCGGTTGACACGATGGCGCGGTCGGCGGTGCCTGACAGCAGGATGCCGGTTACCGAGGCGCCCTCGGCCAGAACCGGCGCGGGCAGGTCGGTGGTGGTGGTGGAAACCGTCTCGGCGCCGGTCATCATGTTGACCTGCACGCGAGACCGGCTGACCCGCACCCGGTTGTCGGCATCGACGGTGGCAAAGGCCAGCGTGGGCCGTTCGCGTGTACCGCCGATCCGGTAATCGATGGCAATGATGGGCAGGTCCGACACCTGTTCGGCCTCGCCCAGTTCGATCACGCTGGAGAGCGTGCGGAAATCGCCCGTTCCAACTTCGGTGAAGACGCGGCCATCCAGCATGCGATCACGCGCGTCCAGGGTGGTCAGGCCTGTGGGCAGATTGCGCCTGGCCGTGGATGTGGCGTTGAAGCCGACCGTGGCAAAGCGTACCGTGCCGTCGTCAAAGCCAAAGGCGACCCGGTCGCGTGCCAGGGTGCCACCGACTGCAGTCACTTCGGCGCCCTGGAAATCGAATTGCTGGCGCGCCAATTCGGTGCCGGTCGGCACGTGATAGGTGATCACGCGCCCTTCTGCGGCCACGGCAATGCCCAGGGTCTGGAACTCGTCGCCGTTGACCCAGATCACGTCCTGCTGGGTATCCAGCTGATAACGCGCATTGCCCAGCAACTCGCCGCCGGCCATCAGCGGCATCACCACCCGGAACAGGAATACCATGATGCCAAAGACGGCCACGATGACCATCAGGCCGCCCACGGTGATCACGCCACCGGCAATTCTTTCGCCCCAGATCACGGATCGGCGGGTATCCATGCTGCGTTTGCGGCGCCGTTCGGCGCGGGCTGAATCGCTGTCGCCCTGTGGTGCTGCGGTGTCGGTCATGCGAATCCCGTTGGTTCGGCGCGCGGCGCATAGGACAAAAGGGCCGGCGCGCCAGAATGTGTCGCGCCGGCCCGGGTTTGCTGTCTGGTCAGTCCAT
Source organism: Pararhodobacter sp. (assembly GCA_020832805.1). Taxonomy (GTDB): domain Bacteria; phylum Pseudomonadota; class Alphaproteobacteria; order Rhodobacterales; family Rhodobacteraceae; genus Pararhodobacter. The sequence continues at coordinate 66,764 of JAFIED010000257.1, read as the reverse complement.
CAGGCCAAAGGTGCGCAGGTCCATCTCGGCAACACGCTGGTTGATCGGAAAGAAGCCGGCGCGCAGCACGTCCTGCTGGCCCTGCTGGCTGTAGACATAGCGCACGAACTCGGCGCGCAGCGGCTCCATGTCAGCGTTGGGGTCTACGTTCATGTAGATGTAGAGAAAGCGCGCAATCGGATAGAGACCGCCAGCGGCATTGTCGCCCGAGGGGTCAAAGCACTCGCCGCCCGGCTCGGCCGAGATGGCAACAGCACGCACGTCGGCCGTTGCATAGCCCACGCCCGAATAGCCGATGCCGTTCACGTCCGACGCCACGCCCTGAATCACGGTCGATGAACCGGGCTGCTCGCGCACTTCCGGGCTGTAATCGCCGCCGAACAGCGCCACTTCGCGGAAATAGCCATAAGTGCCCGAGGCCGAGTTGCGGCCATACATGGCGATCGGGCGGTTGGCCCATTCGCCGGTCAGGCCAACCTGGCCCCAGGTGGTGAGTGCCGCATCCGCACCGCCGGCGCGGGTGGACGAGAAGATGGCGTCAACCTGCTGCAACGACAGACATTCGATGGGGTTGTCGCGGTGTACAAAGACACCCAGCGCGTCGATGGCGCCGCGCATCGGGGTCGGCTCGTAGCCAAAATTGGCTTCGAATTCCTCGATTTCAGAGCCGCGCATCGGGCGCGACATGGGGCCGAACTGGGCGGTGCCTTCGACCAGCGCGGGGGGGGCGGTGCCCGAACCGGCGCCCTGAATCTGGATGGCGACATTCGGATAGAAGGTGCGGAAACCCTCGGACCACAGCGTCATCTGGTTGTTCAGCGTGTCCGAGCCGATGGACACCAGGTTGCCCGAAACGCCCTGAACGGGCTCGTACACGGGCAGGTTGGGATCAATGGTCTGCGCGTGCGCAGCGGTGGTCAGCGCAAGTGCGGCAACCGACATCAAGGCGGCAGGACGGTTCATGGAAACTCCTTGCTTGGCAGCACCCGGCAACATCGCCGGGCTATACGCCTGCGTTTAGCGGCCCCATGTGACGTCTATGCAAAATGTATGTGACAGTTGTGTAACAGGGCGGCGGCCAACCCCATTTATTTGCGGGCAGGCCGCAGCGCCCGCTGCCGTCAGGTGCGGGATGGTCAGCCGTTGCTGTCGTGCTGCGCCAGCTGGCAGTGCAACCGGGCCAGCAATTCATTGATCTCAGCGTCGTCCAGCACCTCGGTTCCCAGCAGTTTCATGGCACGCAGGGCATGAATCACCAGAAAGGCCAGCGTGGCCAGGTCCGGGTCGGTTGCATCGGCGCGAATGCGGTCAAGAAAATCGCGCTCGCGCGCCCGTACCGGATCAAGCAGGCGGGGGTTTTCGGCCAGTGCCAGCAACAGGCCGCTGGCGGGTGGCGTGCCTTGGGCATAGTCCTGCTGAAAATGCGCCAGATAGGCGGTGATCGCGGCATTCGGCCTGCCGGTGACCTCTTCCGCGCGCAAGGCGGTGTCCAGCCGTTCAAGATGGAGATCAACCAGCGCCTCCATCAACCGGGCCTTTGAGGGGAAGTGATAGAGCAGCCCGCCCTTGGACACCCCGGCCTCGGCCGCCACCGCATCAAGCGACAGGTTGCCCGGCCCCAGCCGCCGGGCCAATGCCTGAGCCGCAGCCAGCAGGCGGGATCTGGTGTCGCCCTGGCGGGGTTCCGTCGATGTATCAGGCATGCGAGGCCATTCGGTTGACTTTACCGTCCAGACGGTATAGTTGCGCCCCGGTGAATGCAAGCGCCCGTGTTGGATTTCGCTCTATGGTCAAACGGTTCATCATTGCCATTCTGCTGCTTGGCGTGCTTGCCGGTGGTCTGGTGGGTTTCAACCTGTTCCGGGATCGGATGATTGCCCAGTTTCTGGCCGATATGCCAGTAGAGCCGCTGCCGGTTGAAACCGTCAACGCCGAAGCCATTACCTGGCAACCCGTGCTGTCGGCGATAGGGTCGGTGAACGCGGCCCAGGGCGTGGACCTGACGGTCGAGGCGGCCGGGATCGTGCGCGAGATCGGCTTTGCGGCCAATCAGGACGTTCGTGCCGGCGATGTGTTGCTGCAACTGGATGACGAGGTGCAGCAGGCCGATCTGGGCGCGGTGCGCAGCCAGATGGCGCTGGAGCGTGCCAATCTCGCGCGCGAGGCCGAATTGCAAAGCCGGGGCGTGGCCAGCGATGCGCGCCTTGACCAGACACGTGCGGCGTTCGATGCCGCAGAGGCGCAACTGGCCCGCGCCGAGGCCGTGATCAGGCAACGCCGGCTGATTGCGCCTTTTGACGGTATGATCGGCCTGCCCCGGGTCGATGCCGGCACCTACCTGTCGCCGGGCACGATTGTTGCCACGCTGCAGCATCTGGATACGATGCGGGTGGATTTCAGCCTGCCCGAACAGGCCTTGCCCTCGGTTTCCATTGGTCAGCGCCTGCATGTGCGTATCGATGGCGATGCGCGGTCGTTCGATGGCCAGATCACCGGGATTGACCCGCGCGTCGATCCGGGGTCGCGCATGGTTGCGCTGCGCGGCAGTGTCGACAATCCTGACCGTGCCCTGACCCCGGGCCAGTTTGCCCGCGTGCGCATCTATCTGCCCCCGGAGGAAGGGGTGATCGCCCTGCCACAGACGGCACTCACCACCAGCCTGTATGGCGATTTCGTCTATATCGTGCAGCCGCGTGACGGCGCGGATGACATGCTGGAGGTGCGGCAGGTCTTTGTCACGCCGGGCCGGCGCACCGGCGGGCTGGTCGAGATCACAGACGGGGTGGCGCCGGGTGACAGGGTGGTCACTGCCGGCCAGAACAGGTTGACGAACCGTGCACCGGTCACGCTGGCCGAAACCCGGACACCAGGGACCATACCATGAACCTGTCTGCCCCCTTCATCAGGCGCCCGGTGGGCTCGACCGTTCTGGGGCTGATGATCGTTCTGCTGGGGCTGATGGGGGCGTTCGGCCTGCAAACCCGGCAATATCCGCAGGTAGACGAGACGGTGATTACCGTGACCACCGTCTATCCCGGTGCCTCGGCGGAACTGATCCAGGGCTTTGTCACTGCCCCCATCGCCGCCGCCGTCGCCTCGGCCGAAGGGGTGGATTATGTCACCAGCCAGTCGCGCCCGTCGGCCTCGGTGATCACGGTGCACATGCGGTTGGGCCAGAACCCCGATGTTGCGCTGACCGAGGTCATGTCAAAGGTGCAGGAGGTCCGCGCGCGCCTGCCGTCCGACGCGCAGGACCCCAGCATAGTCAAGGGCACGGGGCAGACCTTTGCCACGATGTATCTTGCGGTTCAGAACCCCGCCATGAGCGCCGAGCAGGTCACCGAATACATCGAGCGTGTGATCGTGCCGCGCATGTCCACCATCGAGGGGGTGGCCGAAAGCCAGGTCATGGGCGCGGCCAGTTTCGCCATGCGGGTCTGGATCGATCCGGTGCGGCTGGCGGGGCAGGGGCTGACAGCGGGCGAAGTCGTGCAGGCGATCAACGAGGCGAATTTTCTGGCGGCCCCGGGCCGCACGCGCGGCGAATTGGTGGGCTATGCCATCAGGATGGATTCGACGCTGCAGACCCCCGAGGCATTCGGCGCCTTGCCGATAGCGGGTTCGGGCGCCGATGTGGTGCGGCTGCGCGATGTCGCCAGGGTCGAACTGGCGGCCGCTTCCACTGACATGGTGGTCAGCTTTGATGGCCGGCCCGGCACGTTCATCGGTGTCTTTCCCAGCCCCGGCGCCAACCCGCTGGATGTTTCGGCCAATGTGCTGGCGGCGTTGCCGGCGCTGCAGGCCAGTCTGCCCGATGGCATGACCATGGAACTGATGTATGATGCGACCGAACAGATCGCTGCCTCTATCGACGAGGTGCTGGTGACGATCATCCAGGCCACTGCCATCGTGGCGTTGATCATCCTGCTGTTCCTTGGCTCCCTGCGGTCGGTCTCGGTGCCGCTGGTGGCGATTCCGCTGTCGCTGGTGGGCACGCTGTTTATCCTGTTCGTGATGGGCTATTCCATCAACCTGCTGACCCTGCTGGCGATGGTGCTTGCCATCGGGCTGGTGGTCGATGATGCGATCATCGTGGTAGAGAACGTGCAGCGCCATATCGAGGAAGGCCAGACGCCGATGGCGGCGGCCTTTACCGCCATGCGCGAACTGTCGGTGGCGATCATCGCCATGCTGACCACGTTGTTTGCGGTCTTCCTGCCCCTGTTCTTTGTCGGCGGCCTGACCGGCGCCCTGTTTCGGGAATTTGCCACAGCCCTGGCAGGCGCCGTGTTCATCTCTGGCGTGGTGGCGCTGACCATCTCGCCGATGATGGCGGCGCGGGTACTGGTGCCCGGCGGGGGCGAAAACCGGTTTCAAAGGCAACTCAACCGCAGTTTCGAGTGGCTTGAAGGCTGGTATGCCCGCCGCCTGACCTCATCGCTGCGTTTCATTCCGGTCACGGTGACCATGGTTGCCGGGCTGATGGCGTTGACGGGGTTCCTGTTCGTCAACACGGCCTCTGAACTGGCCCCGGAAGAGGATTCGGGCGCGCTTTTCTCGTTCATCAATGCACCCGCCTATGCCACCACCGAATACACCAGCCACTATGTTGCGCAGATGCGCGCGCTGACGCAGGATCTGCCGGAACTCAGCGCCAATTTCTCGATCGTCGGTTTCGGCGGGCAGACCAACAGCGGCATCATGCTGTGGGCCTTTGACGACTGGGCAAACAGAACCCGAACGCAGGCGCAGATCCAGCAGGACCTGCAGGCGCGTCTTGCCCCTGTGGCGGGTGTGCAGGCCTTTGTCTTTGCGCCCCCCTCGCTGCCGGGTGCGGGCGGTGGTTTGCCCATCGGGCTGGTGATCCAGTCAACCGGCACCCCGGCCGAGGTCTACGAGGTGGCGGCGCGCATTCATCAGGCGGCCACTGATTCCGGCCGCTTTCTGTTCGTCCAGAATTCTATGTCATTTGACACAACGCAGATCGTGGTCACCATCGACCGTGACCGCGCCGCCGCCCTGAACCTGCCGGCCAACCAGATCGGGCAGACGCTGGGGGCGCTGGTGGGCGACGGGGCGACGGCCCGGTTCGACCGCGACAGCCAAAGCTATGACGTGATCGTTCAGGTGCCGGCCGAATACCGCGACAACCCCGAACGGCTGGGCGAAATTCATCTGCGCGCGCGGTCGGGCGATCTGGTGCCGCTTTCTGCCGTGGCACGTTTCGAAAGTGTCGTGGCGCCGCAGGCGATCGAGCAGTTCAACCAGTTGAACTCGGCCACCCTGACTGCGCTGCCCATGATCGGCACCTCGACCGGCGACGGGCTTGCCGCGCTGGAAGAAATGGCACGGGCCGAACTGCCGGACGGGTTTTTCATCGATTACGAAGGCCAGTCGCGCCTCGAGAAGGCCGAGGGCAACACGATTGTCATCGCCTTTTTCCTGGCCATCGTGGTGATCTATCTGGTGTTGGCGGCACAGTTCGAAAGCCTGCGCGATCCGCTGATCGTGCTGATGTCGGTGCCGCTGGCGATATTCGGCGTGATCGTGCCGCTGAATCTGGGGCTGGGAACCCTGAACATCTATACACAGGTCGGGCTGATCACGCTGATCGGGCTGATCACCAAACACGGGATATTGCTGGTGGAGTTTGCCAACCAGTTGCGGGCGCAGCGCCTGCCGGACCGGGCCGAGGCCATGATCGCCGCCGCGCGCCTGCGCCTGCGCCCCATCCTGATGACCACGGCGGCAACAGCGCTTGGCGTGGTGCCCCTGATGCTGGCCGATGGTGCCGGCGCGGCAGCCCGGTTCGCCATGGGTCTGGTGATCTTCGCAGGCATCTCGGTCGGCACGGTATTCACGCTGTTCGTGGTGCCCGCGTTCTATGTCCTGATCGCGCGCCGGAACCTGCCCGCTGATCGCCTTGCCGACCCTGCCGGTGGGGCACAACCGGCGCCCGCCGGTTGATGCCGGCGCGGCCAGGGCGATACACCTTCAGATATCCTTCATCAGCCGCAGCGCATCATGGATGGCAGCATGGGTGTTGCGTGCGCTGACAGCGTCGCCGATCCGGAACAGCTGAAAGCGGCCATCCGGGTTGCGGGTCAGGGCCTGCGGCCTGCTGGCGATCAGCGCATCGTGGTCTGTCGCGCCGCCGTTCGATGAAAGGGGTTTCAGGGCGAAATACAGATCATCCAGTGGCATGGTTCCATAATTGACCACCACCTGATCATAGTGCTGATCGCGCATGAAATAGCTGTAATCGGTGCCTATGGAGGCCCGCAGGCGATTGCCGTCGCGTCTGACATCCAGCAGGCGCCGGGCAACGGTAAAGGTGACGTCCCGATGCTGCAACGCGCGCATGTAGGGCACCAGATTCATGCCCATGATCTCGGGGGCAAGGCTGCGGTCGGGGGTCATCACCTCGACCGAGGCGCCTGCATTGGCGATGACTTCTGCCGCCATCAGCGCCGGATGATCGCCCGCCTCGTCATAGACCAGCACATGGCCCGCGGGTTTCACATCGCCTGCAATGATGTCCCAGGCGCTGATCACATGCGGATTGTCTGCGCTGTTTTCGAACAGTTGCGTATTGGGCAACCCGCCGGTGGCCACGATCACCACATCCGGCGACAGGGCGGTCACGTCCTTGGCCTCGGCATAGGTGTTGAAATGGAACACCACATCGCGCGCGGCGCATTGGGCCATGCGCCAGTCGATGATGCCGATCATCTCGCGCCGACGCGGGTTCTGCGCGGTCAGGCGGATCTGGCCGCCGGGGTCGGGCTGGGCCTCGAACACTACCACTTCATGGCCGCGCTCGGCGGCCACGCGCGCCGCTTCCAGCCCGGCGGGGCCAGCGCCCACGATCACGATTTTCCTGCGCGTTTCGGCCGGCGTGACCACATGCGGCAGGGTCAGCTCGCGCCCGGTGGCGGCGTTGTGGATGCACAGCGCTTCGCCCGCCTGATAGATCCGGTCCAGGCAATAGGTGGCGCCGACACAGGGGCGGATGTCAGCTTCGCGGCCTTCAACGATCTTCTGCACGATATGGGGATCGGCCATATGCGCGCGGGTCATGCCGACCATGTCCAGCAACCCCGCCGCCACGGCATGGCGCGCGGTTGCCACATCGGGGATACGCGCCGCGTGGAAGGTTGGCATGCCGGTGGCCGCCCGCACGGCACCCGCGAAATCCAGATGCGGGGCGCTTTTCATGCCCTGAACCGGGATCACATCGGTCATGGCCGGATCGGTATGGATGCGTCCGCGTATGACATTGAGGAAATCAACCATGCCGCAATCGGCCAGCCGTCTGGAAATCTCCAGCCCCTCGGCCGCATCGATCCCGCCGGCTGCGGCTTCATCCGCCGTATAGCGCACGCCCACGATGAACCCGTCACCCACGCGCGCGCGAATTCCGCGCAACACGTCCATCAGAAGCTGCATGCGTGTCTCAAGGCTTTGGCCCCCATATGGCCCGTCCAGATCATTGGTCAGCGGCGACCAGAACTGATCCAGCAGATGGCCATAGACCTGCAATTCCACCCCATCCATGCCACCGGCCTGCATCCGCTCTGTGGCATCGGCGAAATCGGCGATGATGCGTTCGATATCCCAATCTTCTGCCAGCTTCGGGAATGCCCGATGCGCCGGTTCGCGGTGCTTGCTGGAAGAAATCGAGGGCAACCAGTCGCCCTTGTTCCAGCCGGTGCGACGGCCCAGATGGGTCAGCTGGATCATTACCGCGCAGCCGTGATCATGGCAGGCATCGGTCAGTTGCCGGATATGGGGCACCACCGCGTCGTTCCATGCCAGGATGTTGTTGAACGCGGGTGGACTGTCGCGCGATACCGTGGCCGAGCCCGCTGTCATTGCCAGCGCAACCCCGGCCCGGGCGCGTTCGGCGTGATAGGACACATAGCGCGCCTTTGGCATGCCGTCCTCTGGATAGGCCGGTTCGTGTGCCGTGGTCATGATGCGGTTGCGCAGGGTCAGGTGCTTCAGCTGGTAGGGCTGCAACAGGGGGTCATCTGGCATGACGGATCCTTTGGCAAGCATCAGGCATGGCGGGTGTGGGCCGGCCAGCCGGGCACCGCCGTCGCGGCGGGTGGCTATTCCCCTGGTCGGTCAGGCAGGCCGGGACGGCGGTGCCACTGTGCACCGTGCGGGACGATGCATCAAGGACCACGCCTGCAACGCCGGCACGGGAAGGCGTGCTGGATCGGGCAAAGGCAAGAATGGTTGCCTTGCCGTGCGCGCGCCGGTTCAGCGCCCCGAGGGGCTTTCGGCCGGAGTCAGCTTGCGCCGTGGTCCCAGTCTGAACCGGTCCGGGGTGCCGAAATCGCGCAGGCCTACCCCCGCAGCGAATTCGCCAAATACGGGGCCATGCTTGAAAAGATGGCCGGAACAGCCCCCGGCCAGCAGGACGTTGCGGTGTTCGGGGTGAAAATCGATGATGAAATGCGTGTCAGGTGTCAGCACGATCTGATTGAACTTGCTGTCAACCACGCGTTGCCCGCTCAGTCCCGGCAGGCGTTTGTCGATATAACGCCGGGTGCGCGCCAGCGTTTTCTGCCGGATCAGCCGCTCGTCATTGTCCAGATCGATCTGATCCGGAATCACCACGGCAGCCTTGATCCCTGACCCTTCGACCGATGGCAGCCCGAACGAGCCCTCGCCATGATCGATCCAGCAGGGCATGTGGGTGTGGTCAAAGGCCTCTGATCCATCCGGGGTCGATGTATAAAGCACGTTGACGCCCACCACATTGCTGATGGGTTTCACCGTCCGGGGGAACATCTCGGCCATCCAGGGGCCGGTGGCAATGACGATCAGGTCGGCCTCCAGCGGCTTGCCGTCCAGCATGGGCCGTTCGTTGGCATCGGTTGTCACCCGTCCCCGCAGGATCTTGCCACCAAGCCTGCGCAGCAAGGCAACGCCCGTGATCAGCGCGCGATGCGCCATGATCATGCCGGCTTCCGGCTCATGCAGCGCATAGCTGATGCCCTGCGGGTCGAACTGGGGGAAAAATGCGCGAATGTCGTCAGGGCTGTAGCGGTGATAGGGCACGCCAAGCGCATCAAAGGTATGGGCGGTGTCATCTTCCCATTGGCAGTGCCCCTGGGTTGCCAGGATCAGGGCGCCGCATTCGTGGTAAAGGCTGGCGCCGGTTTCCTGTTCCAGCTCCAGCCAGCGCAGCCGGGCCTCTCGTGCCCAACGCGTATAGAACTGATCACGCCCGTGGATGGCACGAATGACCCGGTTGTAATCCGAGGACGAGGCGCGCGCGTGACCCGGTTCCCAGCGATCGACCAGGCTGACCCCATGCCCGCGCCGGGCCAGTGAGATGGCAGTCATCAACCCGGCAATCCCGCCCCCTGCAACGACGATTTCGGAACGGGCCATGACGATCTTTCCTGTTGCAATACGAAATATACTGTATACAGTATACATAAATAAGCCGCCATGCAAGGCCGCAAAGCGATCACGAAAGACGCCAACAGGGACAGGGTTTCACATGCAGCACGAAGACTTCGCCTTGCCGCCGGGCACCCATACCGTGGCGATGGGCATGGGTGACCTGAACGGCATCCTTCGCGGAAAGCGCATTCCTGCCAGCCATTGGGCGGCCACATGCGAGCGCGGCAACGCCCTGTCGATTGCCTTGCTGGCCATAGACATGACATGCGATGTCTGGGACACGCCCTATGTCAATTTCGACAACGGCTATCCTGACATGCACATGTTCCCCCTGACCGCGCCCGTGGCCCAGCCGTGGGAGCCGGGGGTTGCCTTTTGCCTGGCCCGTGCCGAGGGCATGGATCATGGCCCGGTCCCGCTGGACCCCCGCGGCGCCCTTGTTGATCAGCTCGAACGCGCAAGCGCGATGGGCTATCAGGTGCAATGCGGTACCGAGCTGGAATTCTACCTGCTGGATCCCGAAACCCTGATGCCCAGGGATAACGGCATTCAGGTCTACAGCCTGGCGCGTGCTGCCGAGATGGAGCATGTGCTGGGGCCGATCCGCCAGCACCTGAACGAGATGGGCATTCCCATCGAGCAGTCGAACCCGGAATATGCGCCGGGGCAGGTAGAGGTGAACATCCGCTATGACGACGCCCTGCTGGCGGCCGACCGGGTGGTCATGTTCCGCTCGCTGGTCAAGCAATTGGCGCACAAGCACGGGTATCTGGCCACGTTCATGGCCAAACCCTTTATCGATCAGGCGGGCAGCGGGTTTCATACGCATTATTCGCTGTGGCAAAACGGGCGCAACCAGTTCGCCGCCGATGGCAGGTTGAATGCAACCGGCAAGGCCTTTACCGCCGGGTTGCGCCGCCACATGGCCGAAACGGCGCTGGCGGGGTCAACCACGCCGAATGCCTATCGCCGGCGCCAGCCCTATACCTTTTGCCCGGTCAACAACACCTGGGGCTATGACAACCGCACCGTCGGTCTGCGCGTGATCGAGGGGCAGGATAGCGCCGTGCGTGTAGAGAGGCGTGACGCATCGGCCGATTGCAACCCCTATTTTCTGCTCGCCTGCGACATTGCCGCCGGGCTTGACGGGATCGAGCAGGGGCTGGAGCCCGGTGCGCCATGCTCGGGCAACGCCTATGGTGACGCCGGCGAGGGGTCAGAGCCCTTGCCCCTGACCCTGGCCGCGGCCGTCGCTGCGGCGCGGGACTCCGAACTCATGACCCGCGCACTTGGCGAACATCGTCTGGAAATCCTGATCCAGCAGGCGGAACGCGAAATCGCCTTTGTCGAAACGCAGATCACCCCGGTCGAGCGTGACCGCTATCTGGGAACCATGTGATGAAAATCGTTCGCGTCATCGGCACGGCCACCGCCACGCTGAAAGAGGCAGGTCTTTCGGGGCAGAAGTTCATGGTGGTCCAGCCTGTTGCCCCCGATGGCGCGCCAACCGCCGAGACAGCCTGTGTTGCCGTCGATGCCGTGGGGGCAGGGCGCGGGGACCTGTGCCTGATGGTCTCGGGGTCGGCTGCACGCATTGTGCGGGGCGCCGCCGGCCTGCCGGTCGACGCCGCGCTGATTGCCGTTGTCGACCGCATTTCGCTCTGACCCGTATCGCACACTCATCTCAACATGTCGCAAGGAAGGAACAACACGATGGCGCAGAAACCGACGGCGGGGCAGGGGGCCCTGGGCATGATCGAAACCCGCGGGCTCGTTGCCTCGCTTGAAGCGGCCGATGCCATGGTCAAGGCCGCCAGCGTCACCATCGTTGGCCAGACCAAGGCGGGCGGCGGCCTGATCTCTACCCTGATCCGGGGCGAGGTGGGCGCGGTCAAGGCCGCCACCGACGCAGCCGCCGTTGCCGCCAACAAGGTCGGCGAGGTAGTGGCGGTGCATGTCATTGCCCGCCCGCATGAAGAGCTTGAAGAGCTGATTGCGGCCCTGGGTGGCGGCAGCGCCGATTGAGCCGCCGGATTTCGGCTGAACCGCAGCACCGTGGCCGGGCATGCCGCCCGCCGCGACCGCAAGCGACAGGCAACAGATGACCAGCTCAGGCTTTGAGGATTTCGCCCAGGCACTGACCCGAAACCGGGCGCAGGCGCCAGCACGGCACAAGGGCCAGCCGGCAGGGCGGGTGGCGGTGCTGGGTGCAGCGCCTGACGGGCAGATGTATGCCGCGCTGGCCCTGGCCGGCGGGGCAGAGGTGCGGCTGTTCTCGGCCTACGGGGCCGAACTGGCGGCGATCAGGGCAGCCGGGTCGATCACGCTGCGGGGCGAGGGGCCGGTGGGATCGTTTCATGTCGATCAACCGGCTGGTCCTTCCATTCAGACCACCGCAGCGCTGGACGAGGCGCTGGACGGCGCCGAGCTGGTGGTTCTCAGCGGCCCGCTGCACAAACAGCGCACCTATGCCCAGGTGCTTGCCGATCAGCTGGCTGCCGGGCAGGTGGTCCTGTTGCCCGATGCCCGCTCGCTTGGCGCGGTCGAGGTGGCATGGCTGCTGCAATGCGGGGGTGCGCAGGCCGATCTGGCTCTGGTCGAGGCTGGCGGCGCGCCGTACTGGATAACGGCTGACGGGGGGGCGCTGGTATTGTCTGCCTGCCCGCCTGTCCCTCTGGCCAGCCTGGCGCCGGGGCAGGACGCGGCGCTGGCGGCGGTGTCCGGCTTGATGCCGAACGGGCGCGCGGTGCTTTCCTGCGTGCATTCCGGCTTTGACGATGCCAGCGCCGCGGTCGAACTGCCGGCATTGATGATCGGTGGGCCGGCTGCCGCCGATGGTGCACCTCTGGTGCCAGAGGGTGGTGTGCCACTTGCCGGCAATGCCACGTTCCGCGCCCTGATCGGCCCCGCGCACGAGGCATTGATCGCCCGGCTTTGGGATGAACGCTGCGCGGTGGCGGCTGATTTCGGCGTACGCGACCTGCCCGATGTCGGCGGCGCCATCGACCGTGTCGCCGGGGCGGCACGCGGCACAGGCAGCCGCCCCGTGCCCGACGCCGCCGCATCGCGCGAGGCTGTCCGCGCCGGTGTCGTCGGTTCGCTTGTTCCACTGGTTTCGGCGGCTGCCCGTTCTGGCAGGGCAGTGCCGGCAACGCAGGCCATGATCGAGTTGGCGCAGGTCTTGCTGAAACGCGATCTTGGCGGCGCCGGTCGGCGGCTGGAAACGATCGGCATTTCGGCGGGCGATGTCAGCGATGCGCGGCGGCAGTTCGCGGCAATCCTGAACGGGGGCGTGCATGGATAAGGATCTGAAGTCGATCGCCGCCGCCAGGGCCAGCGCCGAAAAGGCCTTTGCCGCCTATCGGCGTTTTCTGGGCACCGACCCCGCCCATATCCATGCCATGGTCGATGCGAAGGCGCGCGCCATCGAGCCCGAGGCCGAGCCGTTGGGCCGGCTGGCAGTCGAGGAAACAGGCTATGGCAATATCGCCGACAAGCGGGTGAAAAACCTGTTCAACGCCCTGTCGGTGGCCGATTGGCTGCGCGACGTTACCACGCTTGGCGTACTGTGGCGCGACGAGCGCGCGAAGATCGCCGCCATTGGCGAGCCGATGGGCGTGGTGGCGGCGCTGATACCGGTGACAAATCCCACCTCGACCATCATCTACAAGGTTCTGAGCGCGGTGAAGGCCGGCAATGCGATCGTCTGCGCGCCCCATCCGCGCGGGCTGCGCTGCGGGATGGAAACCGTGCGTGTCATGGCCGAAGTGGCCGAAGGGATGGGCGCGCCGAAAGGCCTTATCCAGTGTCTGGAAGACGTGACGATCGAGGGCACGGCCGAACTGATGCGCCACCGCCGCACCTCGGTGGTGATGGCTACGGGTGGCCCGGCAATGGTGCGCGCGGCCTACAGTTCAGGCAAGCCCACGCTGGCTGTCGGGGCGGGCAATGTGCCGTGCTATGTGCATGCCTCCAAGACCAGCCAGCTGGCCGAGGTGGCCGAGCAGATCATCACCTCGAAATGCTTTGACTACGGCACGGCCTGCGTTTCCGAACAGGCGGTCGTCACCGATGCTGCCATCGCCCGTGCGTTGCGCCACGAATTGAAGCTGGCCGGCGCCTATTTCATGACCCGGGCCGAGGCTGACCGCGTGGCACAGGTCATCTTTCAGGGCCGCAGGGCCATGGACCCGGCCAATGTTGGCCAAAGCCCGCAGGCACTGGCCGAAAAGGCCGGATTTGCCTTGCCGCCGCGCATTCGTTGCCTGATCAGCGAGGAAACCGAAATCGGCTGGCAGCGCCCGCTGTCGGCCGAAAAGCTGAACCCGGTTCTGGCCTTCTACGAAGCGCCTGACAGTGCCGCCGGCATCACGCTGGCCGAACGCATTGCCCGGTTCGAGGGCTGGGGTCATTCGGCGGTGATCCATGCCGATGACCCCGCCGTGGTGGCCGAATATTCCCGCCTGCCGGTAGGGCGTGTTCTGGTCAATACGCCGGGCATCATGGGGGGCATGGGTTTTTCCACCGACCTTGAGCCGTCGTTCATGCTGGGCACCGGCACCTGGTCCGGCTCGATCACATCAGACAACGTGACCGCACTGCATCTTATCAACATCAAGCGCGTTGCCTGGGAAAACCGGCCTTGGCGCGACATCTACGAAGTCTACGGAGGCTGACCATGTCGACCATCATTCGCGCCCTTGTCCAGATCGACAACCTGCAGCCGAAATTTGCGGCTTTCAACGGTGCCACGGTGCAGGGCTCGGTGCCATTGGCCGGCGACACCGTCCTGATCGGTGAGTTTGCGCCGGGCAACGGGGTTTTCACGCTGATCGACCGGGCACTGAAGGCCAGTTCGGTCGAGGCGACGACACAGCTTGTCGAACGCGAGTTCGGTTTCTTCATCCTGCGCAGCCCGTCGAACGCCGAGGTTTCTGCGGCGCGCGAGGCCATTCTGGCCGCCCTTGGCAAGGGGTTGCATGATCGCCTGCGCCCCGAGGTGGCATCAACCCAGATCATCACGTCAGTCGAGCCGTATCAGGCCCAGTTGCTGAACAAATGGCGCAAGGGCGCGCTGGTGGTGCCGGGGCAGACGCTGGGCATCGTTGAATGCGCGCCTGCCGCCTATATCGCGCATGCCGCCAACGAGGCCGAAAAGGCGGCCCGCATCGACATCGTCGAGGTGCGCGCGGTCGGCCGGTTTGGCCGCCTGTTCATCTGCGGTGCCGAAGATGACGTCGCAACGGCCATCCAGGCGGCAACCGCTGCCATCGAGGCGATCGAGGGGGCGCATCCGGCATGAAACCGCCGCGCCGTGTCATCGGGGCCGAACATGTTGTCGAAGCCCGGCGCCGGCAGCGTACCCAGCTGGAGGTGCTGCCCGGCGATATCGTCACGGCCGAAGCCCGCGATCAGGCCGAACGGCTGGGCATCGCGCTGCGCGATGGTCCCTTGCCGCGGCCTGAACCGATTGTCACCGATGGCGCCACTGCCTTGCGGCGGGCACTGTGGCGGCGCTCGCCGCGCTGGGTCGCGCCGTCGGCGCGCCGGGCGCGGCAACCGCGCCGCTTCGGGCGGATAGCCTTTGTCGGTGCCGGTGGGGTGGGTAGTCACGCCGCGCATCTGTGTGCCATGGCCGACATGGCCGAGGAAATCGTGCTGATCGACATTACCCCCGGCTTGGCCGAGGCGATGGCACTGGATATCGCGCATGCCTCTGGCATCACGCGCAGCCGCTGCCGTGTGCGGGGGGGGGCCTCGCTGGCGCTGGTCGACGGGGCCGATGTGGTGCTGGTTACTGCCGGGCGCCCGCGCGCACCGGGCATGACGCGCGCCGATCTGATCGAGGTCAACCGGCGTGTGGTCCACGCCACCGCCGCAGCGATAGCGGCGCACGCGCCGCAGGCGGTGGTCATTGTGGTGACCAACCCGCTGGACGAAATGACCTTCGAGATGTTGCGCGCCACCGGCTTTCCGCGCGGCCAGGTGCTGGGCATGGCCGGTACGCTGGACAGCAGCCGCTTTCGCCACGCCCTGGCCCGGGCGGCCAATGTCGATCCCGGCGATGTCGAGGCTCTGACCCTGGGCAGTCATGGCGAGGAGATGGCGCCCATTCCTTCGGCATCGACCATAAAGGGCAGGCCGCTGGCTTTCTTCCTGTCGCCGGAACAGATTGCCGCCTGTGTGCGCGATGCCGTGACCGGGGGCGGGCAAGTGGTGGCGCTGAAGCGCACGGGTTCGGCCGTGATTGCGCCCGCCCATGCCTCGGTTGAGGTGATGGACCATCTGCGCGGTGCCCGCGCGGGCCCGGTGCCGGTGTCTGTCCTGCTGCAGGGCGAGTTCGGCATTACCGATGTGGTGCTGGGCGTGCCCTGCCATCTGGGTACAGGCGGGCTGGTCGAGGTGGCCGAGATCGCGCTGACCCCGGCCGAGCGTGACGCGCTGCAGGCCGCCGCGCAGGCAATCCGCAAACGGTTGGCAGGCTGATGGTCAAGCGGCGGCATCACGGCGGCGGCCGGTTCGAGAAAGCGGCATCCTATGCCCGCGCGGTGCGCGTGGGCCCGTTTGTCTGGGTGGCCGGCACAACGGCCGTCGAACCCAGCGGGCAGTTGCATGCGCCCGGCGATGCCTATGCCCAGACACAGTACGCGCTGCGCCGTATCCGGCTTGCACTGAACGAGGTTGGGGCAGAGATGCATCATGTCGTGCGCACCACTGCCTTTCTGCGCTGCCTGAAGACCGATGCCGCCGGCTTTGTGCGTGCCCATGGCGAGGTCTTTGCCGGTATCGAACCCGTCATGTCAGCGGTCGAGGCCGGGCTTGCGACGCCGGGAATGACCGTTGAAATTCTTGTCGATGCCGTGATCCACGACGAGTCTGGCAAGATCGATTTGCCGTGAGCATGTCGTTGCCCCCTGCACTGCGCGCAGGCGGTGCCACAGGCAACAAGTCAGCGTGCACGAGCGCCTGTCAGGGGATCGTTCCGCGCAGCCGTCCGGCCTCAATCTGCAAAGCGTAGCCGTCGTTGATATGGGCAATCATGCGCTCGCAGGCGCGCGCGGCGTCGCCGCTGGCAATGGCATCGACAAGCCCCAGATGGTCGCCCAGCGATTTGGCCAGATCGACCGACTCGATTGTGGCGAAAAGCGTGAACGACGCACCGCGGTTCCAGAGATTATCAAAGAATTCAAGCAGGAAGCGGTTATCAGTTGCTTCGACAAAGGCGCGATGCACTGTCATGTTGGCCTGAAAATACGCCTCGACGGTGTCGTTTTTCAGGTCTTCGGCCCGGTTGATCACATCGCGCAACTGATCGTTCCGCGCGGGGTCGTTGCGTTCGGCCAGCAGCCGGGCGGCATGCCCCTCTATGGCGCAGCGGGCGCCATAGAGTTCGGCTATTTCCTTTGGACCAAGCGCGCGAATGCGGAACCCGCCCCGCCCTTCGACCACCAGAATCCCCTCCTGCTCCATCCGGAAAAGAGCCTCGCGCACGGGCGTTCGGCTGATCTGGAACTGTTCGGCCAGCTTTTCCTGGACGATGCGATCTGTCGTCGAGATCTCGCCACTGCGGATCGCGTTCATGATCTGGTCGTAGATCTGATCTGCCAAACGCTCGCGTGGTCTGGACAAGGATCTGAATGGCATGGCGCCGTGTCCTGCTTTCTGGGCGGTCACTCTCTATATCGGTTCGCCGAAGCAGAGACAAAGACCGAATTGGGGTTGCCAAATGATGAATACTGTATACAGAATACATAGAGATTGAACAGGAGGCCTGTCATGTGTGGAATCGCCGGGCGCATACTGGGGGCGCCAGGGCCGGTTGGCCGCGATCTGGTGGCGTTGATGGCTGCGCAGGAACATCGCGGCGCCGACTCGACCGGTTTTGCCGTCTACGGCACCCCGCGTGAGAGCGGTTACCGCGTTCGTGCCATGGGTTTTGACCGCGCGCGGCTTGAGCGTGATCTGGCGGATTTCCGCGCCATCCTGCGTGATCACGGTGCTGATTTCGCCGAAGAACCCAGCTGGGACAGCGGTACCACCCGCCACTACCTGGCCCGGCTGGTGATCACCGACCCGGATGACCTGCCCGCCTGGGTGCAAGCTGCCGATGCGATGACCGATCGCTTCGAGGTCCAGTCGGTTGGTCGCTCGCTGGAGATCATCAAGGATGTCGGTGGCGCCGATGCGGTAGCCGACAAGCACGGCGTGCGCCAGATGAATGGCACCCACGGGCTGGGTCATGCCCGCCTGGCCACCGAAAGCGATGTGCGCCCCAATGCCAGCCACCCCTTCTGGGCGCGCCCCTTTCCCGATGTGGCGATCGTCCATAACGGCCAGATCACCGATTACTACACCTGGCGCGAAAAGCTGGAGCGAAAGGGCTATCGCTTTCTGACCTGGAATGACAGCGAGCTGATTGCGGTGTGGGTTTCGGATCGCATGAAACAGGGCCTCAGCATGGAAGAGGCGCTGACTCTCTCCATCAGGGAAATCGACGGTGTGTTCACCTACATGATTGCCACCCCGGGCGCGATCGGCTTTGCCAAGGACCGCTTCGCCATGAAGCCATTGGTGTTGATCGACCAGAACGGCGCCATTGCCGCCGGAACCGAGGAGCAGGCGGTCAGGCGGGTATATCGCGACGATGCTGTCGACGTGATCAATCACGACGGTCCCAGCCTGCACGGCATCTGGACGGTCGGCAACCGGAGGGTAGCAGCATGACACAGGCGCTGTCTGACACGGTGGTCGAAACAATCATCGAGGTGGGCGACCGACCCATCCGCGATGTGCATGCAGACATCCAGCAGGCGGCCAGGGCCGGGGGGCATGTCGTGCTGCGCAACACGCTGTCCCGGCACAATCTGGGCGTGGGGCTGCCGCCGGGATGCACGCTGCATGCCGAAGGCTCGGTTGGGTACTACTGCGGCGGGCTGAATACCGGGGCGCGGATTACCATCCAGCGCAATGCCGGCTGGGGCTGCGGCGAGGCGATGTCGGCGGGTCATATCACGATCGGTGGTTATGCCGGCATGTCGGTGGGCGCGGCCATGCTGGGTGGGCTGATCCACGTGCGCGGCGACTGCGGGCCGCGTGCCGGGGTCGCCATGAAGGGCGGCACCATCGTTGTCGAAGGCAGGCTTGGCTATCAGTCGGGCTTCATGGCGCATGGCGGCAAGATCATCGCGCTTGGCGGCGCCGGGCCCAGTTGTGCCGATGCGCTGTGGCAGGGCGAGGTCTGGGTCTGCGGCGATGTCGATGATCTGGGCGTCGATGCGGTGATCACCGAACCCACCGCCGAACAGGTGGCCGAGGTCGAGGCGATCCTTGACCCGCTGGGTCTTGCCGACCGCTCGCGCGAATGGCGGCGAATCGTGGCCGGGCAGCGGCTGTGGTATTTCCAGAGCAGGGATGCAAAAGCATGGCTGATGATCTGAACACCCCCTATCGTTTTCCCTTTGACGATGCGGCAGAGGACCTGGTGCAGTTCGGCGACGGGGCCATCGAGGGCCGGCCGGCCGGCGTGCCGGCATCCTATGACCAGGGCGGTTCGGCGCGCTGGACGCCTGAATCGATTTCCGAGGCGCATGCCCTGGCCCAGTTGGGCCGGTATCAGGTGCGCGGGTACAACAGTTTCAACCAGCGCCTGCCCACCTTTGACGACCTGACTTTCGTACCCGCCACGCTGACCCGCCTGCCGCTGGAGGGGTACCGCGAAAGCTGCACCACCCGCACGGTTCTGGGCGGCGGCCGGGGACTGGTGGAAAACCCCATCGTGCTGGATATTCCGATCTACATTGCCTCGATGTCGTTCGGTGCGCTATCCGCCAGCGCCAAGGAGGCGTTGGGGCATGGTGCATCCAAGGTCGGCACGATGACCTGCACGGGCGAAGGCGGCATGCTGGAGGAAGAGCGCGCGGCGTCAAGAACGCTGGTCTATCAGATGTCACCGGCGCGATACGGGCTTGATCTTGATCACCTGCGCCGGGCCGACGGGCTGGAACTGGTGGTGGGGCAGGGCGCCAAGCCCGGCACCGGCGGGCTGCTGCTGGGCATGAAGGTCAGCCCGCGGGTGTCGAAGATGCGCACGCTGCCTGAAGGGGTCGATCAACGCTCGACCATCCGCCACCCCGACTGGCTGGGCGCAGACGATCTGGCCGTCAAGATCGAGGAGTTGCGCATCGCGACCGATTACAAGGTGCCGATCTTCATCAAGATGGGGGCCACGCGGCCGCGCTATGATGTGGCGGTGGCGGCCAAGGCCGGGGCCGATGTGGTGGTTGTCGACGGGGCAGAGGGCGGCACCGGGGCCTCGCCCGAAATGCTGTTGAACCACACCGGCATTCCCACGTTGACCGCGATCCGTGCCGCGCGCGAGGCGCTGGACGAATGCGGCATGTCCGGCAAGGTTTCGCTGGTGGTGGCGGGAGGCATTCGCACCGGCACGGATGTCGCCAAGGCGCTGGCCCTGGGGGCCGATGCCGTGATGATCGGCAATGGTGCGATGATGGCGCTTGGCTGCAATTCGCCCCGCTACGAAGAGGATTACCGCAAGCTTGGCACCAGCCCCGGCGCCTGCCATCACTGTCACACCGGCAGATGTCCGGTAGGCATTGCCACCCAGAGCCCGGACCTGGAGCCGCGGATGAATGTTGCGGCCGGGGCCGAACGCGTTGCCCGGTTCCTGACGGCCATGACCATGGAAGTGACAGCGCTGGCCAAGGCCTGCGGCAAGTCGTCGGTGCACAACCTGGAGCCAGAGGACCTGCGCGCGCTGAGTTTCGAGGCTTCGGCCTTTACCGGTGTCAAGATGGCGGGCATTGACCGGCCGTTTGACTGGGGCATGTCCCGGCAGGGCTGAACAAGCTTTGCCGGCCCTGCCCCTGGCGCCGCCAGATCAGAACACCTGCCAGAAAAGGCAGGTGTTTCCTGTTGCTTGCCCTGACTGCAAGCGCGCATTCCGCCCGGTGCGCCAGGGTCAGCCCGTGGTGAACAGTGCCCGGGTCAGCGCGGCGCGGCTGGATACGCCTGTCTTGGCATAGATGCGCGCGGTCTGATTGCGTATCGTCGCGGGTGCAAGGCCAAGATTCCGCGCGATTTCCTTGTGGGTCAGACCCTCGGCAATCAGATCGGCAATCTCGCGCTCGCGTGCGGTCAGCGCGTCGGATGCGCGCTCTGGCATGATCCGCAACTCGGTCAGAACATGGCCGCCTGCCAGGGACGTGGGGCTGGTGATCGCCCGCAGGCCCCGGCTGCGCAGTTCCCGGGTGAACCGGGTCGATGAATGGGGCGCATCCGTCTGCGCACGGGTACCCATCCAGAGTTCAAGCGCCGCCGCGCTGCCTGCCACCGGCCGGCCACGCCTGTCGACTAGCAGCCTGAGCCCGGCATCATCGGCATCGGCTGCCTGATCAAGAACCGCCTGCATGTGATCCAGTGCACAGGCCAGAAAGGTCAACTCGCCCGGATTCAGGGGCCGCGCCCGTGTACTGCCGCGATAGGCAGACAGAAACAACTGTGGGCGCAGCCGACTGAACGGACGGGTGACAACCGACAGCTTGCGCAGGCCATAGCGGTCGGCCAGGGCGATCATGCCTTCGGTCTGCCGCCCGCCACCGCGGTCGTATTGCGCCCATTGCCTGCCCTGATCGGCGGTCGAGGACATGACGTCATCGGCCAGCACATCGTCATGCTTGATGTCCGACCAGAACGCGATGTAATCCGGCGGCAGGTTGAACAGCGTGGTGCCGATGATGTCGACCGCCGGCGGCAGCATATCAGCCCAGCCGCACCAGGCAGCATCAAACCCCACCAGACCGGACAGCTGATCAGCAGACCATTCCAGCAGCGCCGGGCCGTCAAGGTCGCTTCGAACTTCGTGCAGGGCGCCGATGAACTGGCTGAGTGCGCGAAGTTCCGTGCTGTCGCGCATGGCAGACCCCCCGGAAACCGCGGCAACGCTATCTGACGCAGCGTAAGCGTAGCGGGGGGTCTTGCCGTCTGTCAACGCCACAGTTTTTCCTGCCCTGCCCATTGGGCACCGGGCAGGGGCCCGGGCCTGATCAGCGCATCCAGCGCATTGCGCATGAAGCGCGCGGCACTGTTCTGGCCGTTGTTCACCGGCAGTGCCATCGACCACGCGATCGACCCGATCGACAGGCAGGCGCCGTCATTGGCCGTGGTGAACCAGGTGATGTCGGCGCGCACCTGGGGGTCCTGTGTGCCGCCGCGGCCGGGAAAGGCGTAGGTGATCTCTTCCGATACCAGGGGGTAGTTGTCTGAAAACCCCTCGGCCATGCCCAGCAACAGGGTATGCGGCGGCGTGCCCAGTTCCAGGTCATAGCGGTCGATCTCGATCCCGGCCGCACCGCCCAGGCCCAGGCCGAAATCGCCAATCTTCTCGGTGTCGCCGATCCCCTCGAACAGCCAGGAGACCCGTTTGTGAAAGCTGTCGGGCATACGCTCGAAATGGGTCGAGCGGTCCATCCCCTCGGCAGTGAAGCCGATGCCGACGATCTTTTGCGGCGCCCGCCCGCGCGAGCGCCAAAGGCCCGAACGCTCGCCCGTCGAGGCCAGATACCCCTCGCCGGCTTCGGCCTGCCAGGCGCGCGAGCCCGCGTCGAGCTTGCGAACCTCCAGAATCTCTGGTGCCCCGTCGCGCAGGCCGGAAACCCAGTAATAGCCGTTCCCACCGGGGTAGATCACGCGCCCGCCCCGGGTCAGATAATCTTCGGTGGCGTCCATCATGGCTTCGGAATAGTATTCCGGATGGGTGACATTGATCACGACGCGATAGGGGTCCAAGGCGGCGACACCCTCGGCGTGAAGATCGTGGTCCGTCAGGATTTCATAGTCATAGCCCGCGTTTTCAAGCCACCAGATCAGCGACAGGTCGGCGGGCAATGCCCAGGGGAAACCCATTGCCGAGCTGCGGTACTTCGGCCGGATGTTCAGAATGGGGCGCAGCCACGAACTGTAGCAGCAGCCCGCGCCATCGGAATGATGATCATAGGTGCTGAGGCCGAACTCGTTCAGCTTGACGAAATCAATATCGCGGGTGGTCAGGATCGGCGTATGCGCCGTGATCGCCTGGGCAATCGGCGCCTCATAGGCCAGATGTTCGTTGGCATAGGCCAGATAGGTAAAGGTGGACATCAGCACCGCAATGGGTGCTTTCGGTTTCTCGGCGCGCACGAAAAAGGGCACATGATCTTCGGTGCCATCGCTGGTCAGGCGCAGGGCATAGACGCCGCTTTTCAGCCCCTGCGGCACTGTCCATTCCACGGTGGGCGCCCAGCGGCAATCGGTCAGCGCATCATCGTGGAAATGCACGCCGCCATATTGCCCGGGATCAAGGCGAAAGCAGTCATCGCGCCCGGCCCAGTTCCAGCCGGTCATGGCCCGCACCGGCCGGTTGACGCCCTGTGCATGCAACCCGTAGGGGCCGGTATCGACAATCCGGTCACCGATGCCCTGGTCGGTATAGCCCGCCGTGGTGTCCCACAGCGCCAGCGCCCCCTCGGTGGAAAAATCGCCGTCGCTGGCCATGGCGCGCAATTCGTCTTCTTGGACCAGGTGCTGCCAGATGCCGCAGCGGTCGATCTTGCCGTTGTACAGCGTGGCCACGAAACGGCCGCGCATGTCGTTCCAGTCAGATGCGCCGGCCCACAAAAGCGGCACTTCCGCCCCGGCCGGCATGGGCGCCAGTTTCAGGGTCGAGGCCACGATGCTGTCATGGTCATAGGGCACGACCGGCCCATGCCGGCCATTATAGCGGCCCACCTTGCCCAGTTGCACCAGCCGCGCGCTGCGCGTGGCGGCGTCAAAGCTGGCGGCAACGAAATACCAGGTGCGCGGCACCAGTGGCACCTCGGCGGTGATCTGGTCCACGTCATGGCCATTGCCAACCCAGAATTCCAGATGGCCATCCGGATTCATGCCCAGACCCCAGCCGCGGCTATGGTGAATATCCCACCGCCCCAGCATGGTCTGACGCCGCTTTCCGGGTGCAGTGGGGCATATGAAACCGGCAATGGTGAAACTGCCGCCTGATGCGGGGTCACGGGTTTCAAAGCCCGCTGCCACGGCATAGCTGCCTTTCTGTGTGAACTGCCGGTGCACATGCAGCAGATCGGGCAGGGCGCCAGGCACTTCCTCTTCGACAAAACCCGGACCTTCCGGGCTCTCGTCTCCGTGGATCAGGCGCACCAGCATGGCGCGCGCTTCGGTCACGCCCTCGGCTGAAACCATGAATTGCATATGATCGCCGGGTTTGACCGACCAGGGGGTGCAATACCCGAAGATGCGGTGTTTCGCCATGATTCAGCCCTTCGTTTCAGCTTTCAAGCAGATCGTTCACACGCAGCAGGAAAACAGCGTGATACGCTTCATCGCGCGAGCCATAGTGGCGGTCATCGACGACGCGCGGCGGCTTGCCCGGCTCGCCCGACAGCGCCATGACCGAATAGGTCCAGCTGCCCGGATCACCTTCTTGCAGGATGGCGTACTTGTCAGACATCTCGCCGCGCCGGAAATAGTTCATTACCCGGGCCAATGCGTCTGAATGAGGGCCCAGGGGCGCGCGCCTGTGTTCCTCGATCAGTTCGGGCGTTATCAGCGCCTTCAGGCGGTCGCGCAGGCGTTTGTCAAAGCGGCGATAGGCGATCAGTTGCTTGTCGGCGATTTCGGTGGCTTCTTCTGGCATGACCTCTCCCCCTTTTCGGGTGCGGGCGGCACGGCGTTCAGATTTGATGCGGTTGCGATAGGCGCGAAACTGGCTGCGCGCATCGGCCAGCCCGCGATGGGTGGTCAGGGTCACGATGATGACGACAGCGGCAATCAGGATGATGCGCAGCGGCCCCAGGTCGATCAGCGCCCGGTCGATAAGCACGACAATGGCCGTGCCGATCACCGCGCCTTCGGCACGGCCCATGCCGCCGATGACGATCATCGCAAACATCAGCAAAAGCTGATCAAGGGAAAAGATGTTCAGCGATATCGAACGGTAAAGCATGGCGTAATAGGCGCCGATCACCCCCAGAGCCCCGGAGGCGATCAGAAAGACCAGCAGCCGCGCGCGCTTGTAATCGATACCCACGGCCTCGGAAAATTCCTCGTCCTCGCGCGCGGCCTGCAACTGCAGGCCCAGACGTTCCGAATTGACCAGGCGAAACAGCAGCAAGGCCAGCAGCAGCAGGACAAAGGCACTGGCAAAGCCCAGCAGCAGGCCCGGGCGTTGCAGGAACCAGTCCTGCGGGATGAAGCTGTCAACATTGTTGATGGACGAATTCTGCGGCGCCAATGCGCGAATCTGGCTGATGGAGACCCGGCAGATTTCGGCCACGCCGATGGTCAGCAGCGCATAATACAGCCCGTCGATGCGGGTTGACGGCAAGGCCAGCAGGCCGCCGGCCATCAACCCCACCAGCAGCCCGACAGGAAACATCAGCGGCCAGGGCACGCCCAGATACACATTGGCCGCCGCCGCGGCATAGGCGCCCAGCCCCACCGTGGCCATGGTTGCCAGCGACAGGATGCCGGCGGCACCGATGATCAGGGTCCAGATCACATTGATGGCGGCGAAGACGCAGAACACGATCGCAATCTGCAGCATGGCATCTGACAGAAAGGGGGCCGTGGCGACCAGCCCGGCCAGCCCGACCAGCCACCATAGCGGCCGCTTGTCGGCCAGGCGGCGCTCGCGTTCCAGCGTCCTGGGGTTGTGCCCGCCGCGCCATGTCAGCCAGTGTCGGCCAATCAGGGGCAGGCGCCTGCGCTGCCAGGTCTTGCGGCCTTCGGGCCGCAGCATCCATTCATGACGGCGGTTGCCGACCTTGTGCAAAACCGGGGCGATGGGTTCGTTCATTTCCGCGTCTCGTCAAGCAATCCGCCGATCCCGCGCGGGCGGATGATCAGCACCAGAATGATGAAGCCGAACTGCACCAGCAGCACCATGCGCTGACCCAGGAACGGTATGGCGCCCGTCGCGGCCTCCAGCACACCGATCAGCAGCGCGGCGATGGCGGCGCCGGGCACCGAACCAAGCCCGCCCAGCAGCGCGATGATCATGCCCTTGATCAGGGGCATGGCGCCCGCAGTGGGGCTGACGAACACGCTTTGCGACAGCAACACGGCCGCAGCACCGGCCATTGCGCCGGTAATTGCCATGACAGGCATCGCCGCGCGCCGCACCGAGATGCCGGACAGCGCGGCGCCCTCGGGGTTTTGCATCATGGCGCGTATTTCCAGGCCCTTGCGGCTGAGTTTCAGCCAGGCCAGCACCGCCACCAGCAGCACGGCCGTGGCGCCTATCGTGGCGGCCTGATCATAGCGCAAGGGAATGCCCAGCACCTCCAGCCGCCCGAAACCGAATATCTGGGGCAGGGCCTGTTGCCGCGGGCCGAACCACCACAACAACCCCTGCACCGTGGCCAGATTGATGGCCAGGGTCACGATCAACCCGCGAACCGCGAAATTGGCCTTGTCATGAATGGGCAGGAAGGCCAGCAGATAGATGACGCCGCCACAAAGCGCCCCCACCCCGGCCCCGGCAGCCAGCAGCACGACAAAGCGCGCATAGCTCAGCAGCATCGATCCCTGCAGCAAGGCGTCCACCGTGGGCAGCACCGCCCCGCCAATGACCAACGCGCCATAGCCCGAGACCGCAAAGGTGGCGCCATGGGCCATGTTCAGCATGCCGATAGAGGACCAGAGCAGCGAAATCCCGATGGCCATCAGCGCATAGATAGCGCTGAGGTTCAGGGCGTAGACGATCAATGAGGCATCCATCAGCCCAACTCCACATGTCCGACATCGCCGCGCAATCGCCCGGCATGCATGCCGATCATCCTGTCAACCTGACCATCCAGCAGGCTGACATTCTGTTCGGCGATGATCATTGCGCCATCGCGCACATCGATCTGGCGTAGCGCATCCACCACCCGCTTGCTGATCACGGGCGCCAGCCCCAGGCTGGGTTCGTCGATCAGATACAGGCGCGCCTCGGTCATCAGCGCGCGCCCCACGCTGACCATGCGCCGCTCGCCGCCCGAAAGCGTGCCGACAGTGGTGTTTTCCAGCTTTCGCAAGGGGGGGAACATTTCAAAGATCAGCGCCCGCCGGCGTGCGCGCTCGCGCCATGCCCGGCGCGACCAGGCGCCGCAATCCAGATGCTGGCGCACCGTCAGGCCCGGAAAGATGGCGTCGCCCTGCGGGGTCATGGCGACCCCCAACCGGACAATGCCGGGCGTGCGCCGCCCCTCGCCAAGCGAGCGCGCGCCGCCGATCTCGTGCGTGTCAAAGCGGATGGAACCGCGCTGCCAGCCAACCAGATGGGTGATGGCGCGAAACAGCGTGGTCTTGCCATGGCCGTTCAGCCCGACAATGGCCAGGCGTTCACCACGTTCGACCGTCAGGTTGATCTCGTGCAAGACCCTCAGCGCGCCATAGCCCGCCGACAGATCGCGGATTTCCAGAATCGCACTCATGCCCGGCCCCGTGTCAACCAGGCCGCGCCAGCACCGCCGCCGGCGGCCTTTGCACGGGGCATGCCCGGCATGTCTGCGATGGCGAAAACGTAAAGCGGCCTTGTCATCAATCAGCCCCCTCGAAATATGCGGCGCGTACAGCCGGATCACGGAAGACGGCCTCGGGCGTGTTCTCGGCGATCACTTCGCCCAGATTCAGCACGGTGACGCGGTCTGCCAGGGCTTCCAGCAGTTCCAGCCGGTGCTCGATCACGATGACCGCCAGGTGGTATTCATCGACAAGCGTGCGCAGCAGCAGGTCCAGTTCGTCGATTTCGGTGTTGATCAGGCCGGAAGCCGGTTCGTCCATCAACAGCACCTTTGGCCGCCGCATCAGCAGGCAGGCCATCAACAGCTTGCGCCGGTCGAACGTGTCCAGCGTTCCGGCGATCCTGTCCCAGGGCACGGTCAGGTTCACCAGGCGGGCGGCCCATTCGGCTTCGTGCCGTGATCGAAAGGGGGCATGGGCCTTGCGCGCGGCGCGAAAGGTCTCGGCCACGCTCAGCGCATCGGGCACCACCGGGCTTTGATAGGTGCGCCCGACGCCGGCCCGTGCCCGGCGCACGGTATCCAGCCGGGTGATATCGACCCCATCCAGCAGCACCCGGCCAGCCTGCGGCCGATAGCGGCCGGACAGCACCTCGAACAGGCTGGTCTTGCCGGCACCGTTGGGGCCGATCAACCCCAGAACCTCGCCACGCGAAACCTGCAGCGCCACATCACGCAGGATCTGCCTGCCGCCAAGGGTCAAGGAAATGCCGTTGCAGGCAAAGAAAGTCCCCGCGCTCATGTCTCTGGCGCTCCGTTCGGTATCTGTCTGGTGGGTGGATGAAAGGCACGCCCGGCGGGGCTGTTTTCAGCGCCTGAAGCAGGGCCCTGGGCGCCGGGGCAGGGCATTGTGCCTTGCCCCGGCATTGTCATGTCAGTGCATGGGGTGATGCGCCGGGCCTCAGCGTGCCCAATGCGGCGCGCGGTATTCGGACTCGGCCAACTGTTCGGGCAGGATGATGGTGTGGCGGTTGTCCTGCACCTGATAGATCAGATGCGGCATCCCCTCTGCCAGATCGTCGGTTTCCCAGGGGTAGCCCAACGGGCGCTGCTGCGGGCGGTCAAAGGTATAGGTGCCCGCGATTCCCTCGTGGCGCAGCGTGCGGATGGCATCGCCCACCGCGTCGAAATCGCTTGGGTCCACCTCTTCCCAGACACGGGCCAGCATGTGGATCGTGTCCCAGGCCGAGGCGGTGTAGACTTCGCCCATGTTGTCACCATGGCGCGCCATATAGGCCTCGCGGAAGGCGATACCGGCCTCGCTGCGCGGCGTGCCCAGCACGGTCCCCCAGATCATGCCTTCGCCGGCGCCGCGCGCCAGATCCAGAAACTCTGGCTGGCTGGGGCCGTATTGCAGATAGACAAGGCTGTCAGGCACCGGGTTGAACGCGAATTGCTGCGCAAACGCCGCCAGTTCTGCGGCGACCCAGTGGCTGATGAAGATCACGCCGGCGCCTTCGGCGCGCAGCGCGTTGATCACCGGGGTCCAGTCCTGCACCGGAAACTGGATGTCCGTGACGGCCGCCAGTTCCCATGCGCCTTCGCTTTCGGCAATGGCGCGCTGTGCGGCCTGGCTGATCATCTGGGTATAGGCGATCTGTTCCTGCACGATATGGATGCGGCGGTTCGCCGGCTCCCATTGGCCGCTGTCGATCAGGCGGTCCAGATAGCGCACGAAACCATAGCCATACCAGGTTTCATCGGGGTCGATCATGAAGATGTTGCGATAGCGCTGTGGCTGCTGTTCCACCAGTTCGACCGATGCCAGCTGCGTGTTGCCATGCATGTAGGGCACGCCGGCCGCCGCAGCGGCATCCATCGCCGGTTGCGGGATCAGCACGAAGGACGAGGCAATGGCATGCACGCCGCGCCCGGTCAGTGTCTGAAAGGCGCCCACGGTGCCTTCGGGCGACAGCACATCGATGTCCACCACCTCGGCGCGCAGCATCCGGCCATTCACGCCGCCGGCCTGGTTGATCGCCTCGATCGCCATGGTGGCGCCGTTCAGCCAGTCGGCGTGGTCGGCAACCCCGGCAGCGGTGGATTGGGCAGTGGGGATGCCGATCAGGATATCATCGGCGATGGCTTGCGTGCCAAAGGCAAGCGACAGACAAAGCGCCACGCGCGGCAGCCATGGTGACATGTTGAACTCTCCCGGTTATCTTGACGATTTGTTATTGAGAGTTACGAAAGCATGTTTCCAAAGAGCCGGATATGATGCAGATGCATCAATCCGCGCCGCCAGATCGGCGGGTTCCGCCCTGTTCAAGCTGGTGGCTGCCCGGTGTCCGGGCACAGGGCGGGCGCCATGACCCGGACAGCGTCAGGCGGTTCCGCCGCCTTGGCCGCCGTACCGTGGCTGCCGCTTTTCGCCAAAGGCTGCCAACCCCTCGCGCAGGTCGGCGCCTTTTACATGTTCTGCGAAATGGCCGAGTTCGGCGCGCAGGCGTGCCTGACGCTCTGGCGACCGGGCCTCGGGGCCGGTCAGTTGCTTGACACGGCGCAGCACCTCGGGGCTGCAGCGGGCGATTTCCGACGCCAGCGCGCGTGCGCGGATCATCAGCTGGTCGCGTGGCACGGTTTCGTTGACCAGGCCCCAGGCAAGGGCCGTCTGGGCATCAATCGTGCCGGCCGTGTAAAACAGCTGGGCTGCGCGGGCGGGGCCGATCCGTTCGCTCAGGCGCACGGTTGCACCGCCCCCGGGCAGCACCCCGTATCTGGCATGCCCGTCGCCCAGGCGCGCGTCGTCGGCGGCCAGCAGGATGTCACAGCACAAAAGCAGTTCCAGCCCGCCCGCAATGGCCACACCATTGACCGCGCCGATCACCGGCACTGGCAGGTCTTCAAGCATCTGGATCACATCCTGGTTGTAGCGCAATGTATCAACCAGCACGCTGCCGCCGGCTTTCAGTGCCGCGTTGAATTCGATCAGATCACCCCCGGCACAAAAGGCCCTGCCCGCACCGGTCAGGATGACGGCGCGCAGGTCTGGCAGGGAGGCAAGTTCTTCAAGTCGCGCCTGCAGTGATTGCATCAGCGACTGCGATGCCGCGTTCAGGCTGTCCGGGCTGTTCAGGGTCAGGATGGCAATCGCCCCCTCGTGGTCCAGCAAGACATCGGCGCGCGGCCTGGCGGTCAGCACACAGGTCTGTGGCAGGGGCTGCAGCGCGGTCTGCAAGGCCTCGAGCTGTGCCTGCGTTGCGCCCGCAAGCAGGGCATGCACCGTGACGCGTTGCTGATCATCGCGGCTGATACTGACCGTTGCGGTAACGTCATCGCCGCAGATGCGGGCCACCTCCAGCCGCAGCTTTTCGCGCAGGGCCATATCCCGCAAGGCCGGTTTGAACACCTTGCCAACCGCCGTGACCGGCAGCGCGTCGATGACCAGAATGTGGCGGGGCCGCGCTGGCGGCTCGTGCACCCTGGCGTCAAGAAAGGCGCGCAGGTCTGCCAGATCGATGGTGGTATCCGGCCGGGGCACCACGAACAGCGCGGGCACCTCTGCGGCATATTGATCCGGCATGCCCACAGCCGCGCTGATCTGTACCTGGGGGTGGCGGTTGGCCACTTCCTCGATGGCGGCGGGGTCGATGTTGTGGCCGCTGCGCACGATCAGGTCTTTCTCGCGCCCGGTCAGAAACAGCCTTTCGTCATCGGTCAGGTAGCCCACATCGCCGGTATTCAGCCAACCGTCTGGCGACAGGGTGCCGGCGTCATGCGCTGCGTCCAGATAGCCGGGAAATACCTGCGGGCCGCGCACCTGCACCACGCCGCTTTCCCCCGGGGCGCACAGCGCATCATCCGTGCCGATTCGCAGGATGCGTGTTTCCGAAAACGGGGCGCGAAACCCCACGCTGCCCGCCACGGCCCGGCCATGCGCGGGGTTGAAGGCGATGGCTGCCGCCGCCTCGGTCATGCCATAGGTTTCCAGCAGGGCGATACCGGTTGCGGCCTGAAACCGCTCGCCCACAGCGGCAGGCAGAACCGCGCCGCCCGTGGCGGCCATGCGGATGCTGGACACATCGGTGCCCGGCACCCAGGCCGTGGTCAGCGCGGCAAGAGAGGTCGGTACGGCACCGATGACGCTGGCGCGGAAATGCTGAACGAGACGCCAGTAATTCGCAATCACCTCTGGCGGGCGCAGCGCATGGGGCGAAGGCACCACCATATGCCCGCCCGCAGCCAGCACCGCCAGCCCCACGGTCATGGTGCCGCCGACATGAAAGAAGGGAAAGCCATTGATGACCGTGTCGGTCTCGCAATAGCCGAACACCTGCCCAAAACCGAAAGCGGCATGAATCTGGTTGCCATGGGTCAGCGGCACCAGCTTTGGCCGCCCGGTGGTGCCGCCGGTGTGGAACAGCGCGCAGACGGTCTGGCGGTCATCGGTGGGGGTGAAATCCAGCGCCTTGGCGCCAAAGGGTGCCAGCGCGGCCTCCAGGGCAAGATGGTTGTCCGGCAACGCCCCCGCGCCGCCGATGACCAGCACCTTTTCAAGGGTCGGCACCGCCTGCATCATTCCCTGTGCCTTTGCCCAGCACGCGGCATCCTGCGTGGGGGCGGGAATGATCAGCAGCGTTGCCTTCTCGGCGTTCAGCAGGTCGATGATGGCCTCGCGGCTGAGCAGATAGTTGATGGTGCTGGCGACACCCGCCACCTGCGCGCCCAGATGCAGCGCCGGCAGATCGGGCAGCGTGGGTGTCAGAAAAGCCGCAACGCCCGCGCCGGGCTGCAGGCCATGCGCGCGGAACATGTTGGCCGCGCGGGTCACATGGCCCAGCAGGTCATGATGGGTCAGCGACAGGCCGATATCGGCGGGATCGGGGCTGCGCAGCACTGTCAGGGCCTGGCGCGCGCCGCCATGCCGCGCCGTGGCCAGCAGCAGATCGTACAGGTTTCGTGCCGTGACCAGGTCGTCATAGCGCTGCGCCTCGATGGCGCGGATATCCTCGATCGTGCGCACGGGCATGATCGGTCGGGTGGTTTTCAGATTACCTGTCATCAGCGCACGCAGTATCCATGATCGTTTCCTTGTCGGCGCGGGCCCCCGGGGGTGATCAGGTGAACCGGTCCAGCACCGCGCGCGAATAGGGTTCCAGGGGCATGCCCTGCGACAAGCGCGCGACAAGATCGGCATTGGCCAGGAACAGCTTGCCAAAGGCCGCCAGCTCTGCCTCGCCGGCCGCGACGAGGGCCGCGCCCTTTTCAGGTGTCAGCGCCCCGTTTGTCACCAGCACGCCCGGCCAGCGTGCGCGCAGATACTGCGTGCAGGTGCCGCCCAGCACGGCCTCGGGTTTGTCGTCGATAATGCCTGTATGGACATAGGCCAGCCCCACGCCGGACAAGC
Organism: Pararhodobacter sp.; assembly: GCA_020832805.1. Classification (GTDB taxonomy): domain Bacteria; phylum Pseudomonadota; class Alphaproteobacteria; order Rhodobacterales; family Rhodobacteraceae; genus Pararhodobacter. The sequence goes on along the minus strand of JAFIED010000257.1, from coordinate 34,421 downwards.
GTGACAGGATCACATCAAGCGCAAGATTGTCACCCGGCATATATTTCATCTCGCTGAAATAGGCCATTGGCGACAGGCGCAGGCCCACGCGGTCAGGGCCGATGGCGGCGGCCACACGGCTGCAAAGCGCCAGGCAAAATCGCGCGCGGCGTTCGGGCGTACCGCCCCAGCCATCGGTGCGCCGGTTGGTATGCATGCGCCAGAACTGCTCTGGCAGATAGCCATTGGCGCCATGAATCTCCACCCCGTCGAAGCCGGCGGCAATGGCGCGCTGCGCCGCCTGTTCGTAATCGCAGAGAATGCCGCTGATCTCGCCCTCGCTTAATGGCACGGGGGGTTCATGTTCCAGGGAAACGCGGGTCTGCCGGCGCGGCCCGGGATCGAACACGGCAGAGGGCGCGCGCGGCGGCACACCGTGAAAATGCGAATGCGCCATGCGCCCCGGGTGCCACAATTGCATGAAGATGCGCCCGCCCCGCTCATGTACGGCGGTGGCAACCTTTGCCCATGCAGCCTGATGTGCATCGGTAAAGATTCCGGGCGTGTCGACATAGCCCTGAATGCCGTGACTGATCAGCACCGCCTCGGTAATCAGCAACCCGGCCGCCGCGCGGTCGGCATAGTGATCGATTGCGCCCGGGGTGGGTGACAGGTCGTGCTCGGCACGGTTGCGGGTGCACGGGGCCAGTACGATGCGGTTGGGCAGCCGTAGGCGGGGTGTCAGGTCGAACGGCCGGAAAAGCGCGGCCACGTCATCGGGTGGGGTCAAGGGATCAATCCTGTCATTCGGGGAAGGGTCAGGGTGATGGCCGGCACCAGCGCCACCGCCAGCAGCACGACCAGTTGCGCGGCAAGAAACGGCACAACGGCCATTGCCACCCGCAAGACGGGCACTTTTGCAATGGGCGCAACCATGAACAGTGCCAACCCCAGTGGCGGGGTCAGCAGGCCCAGCAAAAGCCCGATCATCAACCAGATACCGAACTGGATCGGGTGCATGTCCAGCCCGCCCACCATGACCGGCATCAACAGGGGGCCCATGATGATCATGTTGGCCAGCGCATCCATGAAGGTACCGACGATCACCAGCACCAGCGTCATCAACAAGATCAGCATCAACGGATTTTCCGAAACGGCCAGCAACAGGTCCAGCAGTTCCTGCGGGATGCGGTGAAAGGTCAGGATGCGTGAAAAGACAAAGGCGGTAGAGACGATCAGCAACGCCGAGGCGGTTATGCGCACGGTTTCGCGCAATGCCGTCAGCAACAGCGGCAGATCGATGCGCCGATAGATCAGCCCCAGCACAAAGGTATAGGCCACGGCCGCCGCCCCGGCTTCGGTCGGGGTGAACACACCGCCGATGATGCCGCCGATCAGGAACACGGGCACCGTCAGCACCGGCAGGGCACGCAGCGTGATGCGGCTGGCATGCCCCATGCCTTCGGGTCGCCAGACCGCGCCATAGCCCTTGCGCCAGCTTTCGACAAAGGCCACGACCATCAGCGCCAGGCCGATCAGCAGGCCCGGCACGATTCCGGCGGCGAACAGCCCTCCGATGGACAGGTTCAGATGCGCCCCGAGGATGATCATGATGGTGGATGGCGGGATGATTGCGCCGATCAGCCCGCTTGATGCCGTCACCGCCGCCGAAAAGGCCGCGCCATAGCGTTCCCTGATCATCGAGGGAATCAGGATGGTGCCGATGGAGGCGAGATCACCGAAGATCGACCCCGAAACGCCCGCAAACAGCATCGATGCGGCAATATTCACATGGGCCAGCCCGCCACGAACCCAGCCCACCAGCAGGCGTGCAAAGTCGATCAGGCGGTCGGTCAATTGCAGGCGGTTCATCAATTCGCCCGCCAGTACGAACATCGGCAGTGCCAGCAGGGCGAACTTTGCGACCGAATCGTACATTTCCGACACGATCAGCAGCGGTGGCAGGCGCGTACCGGAGAAAAACAGGAAAACCAGCGACGACAGCCCCAGACACACGGCAACCGGCAGATTGGCCAGCAGCAGAACGAAGAAGGGCAACAAGAGATAGGGACCGATGATGTCCACTGTTTTCAGGGCTCCTCTGAAAACTCGCGCGGGAACCGGGTCCAGTCCCGCCGGATCAGTGCCGGCAATTCCTCGGCCAGACGGAACAGTGCCGCAACGCCCAACAGACCAATGCCCAACGGCAGGCAAAGCTTGACCCAGCGCGTTGACAGGCCCAGCACTGGTGACATCTGATGTGCACCACGGGTCAGCCATTGCAGGCTGATCCAGATGATAACCAGCGCAAAGGCCACGATGCCGACCCGTCCCAGCACCGTGGTCAGTGCCCTGATTGCCACAGGAAGCCGATCTGTCAGGGATGGAATCGACACATGCCCGCCGGGCTGGAATGCCAGCGCCCCGGCCCCGATGAACACCACCCAGACCAGTGCGTATACGGAAACCGTTTCCGACCATTGCAGTGGCAGTGACAATGCGTAGCGAAAGATCACCTGCGCGACCATCGCGCAGGTGATGATCAGCAGGGCCAGAACCGCCACCGCATAGGCGGCGGTCTCGAAGACGCGCGCAACCCTGGCAAGCGCGGTCATCCTTTCTAGCCTTGCAGCCGTGCGATCAGCTCTGCATCGACGCCCGAGTCGCCCCATGTGGCCAGTGCAAGTTCGCGCCACTCGGCCATTTCGTCGGCATTCGGTTCATAGACGGTCATGCCGTTGTCGTTGAGCTGCGCCACAAAATCGTCTTCCAGCGCGCGATCCAGTGCGTTGCCTTCGTCGGCGGCCATTTGCGCGGCTTCCATGAAAGGGCCCTTGATGTCATCGGGCATATCGGCCCAGGTCTGATGATGCATGACCTGCAACTGGCCCACCCAGTTGGAAGGCACGCGCGTGGCATGACCCATGATCTCGTGGAAACGGGCAATATAGGTCCAGATTGGCTGAACGAACATGCCCTCGATGATGCCCTGCTGCGCGCCGGTATAGCTTTCGGACCAACCCAGCGGCACAGGCACGCCACCCCAGGCGGTGATCGTGTTCTGGTCCACGACCGAACCCCCAAAGGACGAGCGGAACTTGATCCCGGCCATATCCGACGGGATGCGCACCTCGCGCAGCTTGTTCGACAGCAGGCGATAACCGCCAGCCCCCACGATCGGTAGGATCTTCAGGGGCATCTCGGCTTCGGCAGCGGCGAACCGTTCCAGCATGAAGTCGGATCTGACCGCCTCCAGCGCGTCGTCCCAGGTTGGGTACAGGAACGGCAGGTCCATGAAATGAAAGGCGCGGGTGAAGCCGAAGAATGCCGCGGTAGCGTTCGAGGCGATATCCCATAAACCGTTCTGCACCCCTTCAAGCTGGCCGATATCCGCCGCAAGCTGCGAGGACGGGTAGATCTCGATGGTGATGTCGATGTCGTATTGTTCGGCCAGGATTTCAGGGATCCGCCGGATGGAAATGTCGGTCGGATCGCCCTCGCGCGCGTTCAGCGCGGCTATGATCGGCCTGTCCCAGCCGCGCCGGCCCTGTGCCCGCAAGATCGAGGGGGACGCCAGAACGCTGGCAGCCGCAACCGAGCCTGCCAGGAAACCCCGCTTGGTCAGCGGGAAAATCGGAGACTTCCTTCTGTCAGTCATGGTTTTTCTCCCTGTTGCGCGGCCCTTTTTCCAGGGGCCGCTTGTGCGCGGGATCATACCCGCAGGGTATTGCCCGCACGCGTCATGCGGGATGCAGTGCCAGCCGGGCCAGGGCCTCGGCTGGCCGGTCGTTGGTGTCGATCGTTGCGGCAAGGTCGAACAGCGCCCGGGCGATGGCCGGATCGACCCCGCCGTAAGAGGCGCAGTCGGCAAACTTGTCCCAGTGCTGCCGTTTGGTCAGGGGCGCCTTGGCATGGCCGGTGAAATGGTGAATTTTCGGGCTTTCTACCGTTGTGCCGTCCTTCAGCACCAGCGTGACCATGTCCCATACCGCCGCCACGGGATATTCCGGGTCATAGTCTTCATGGGCATCCACCTGTACCTGCGCAATCAGGGCGCGCAGCACCGGGTCGGCCAGTCGCGCGGGTGTCATTTCGGCAAAACCCACGCGCCCCCACAAGACCGCTGCGGCCGTGACGAAACTCAGGCTGAACTTGGCCTCGGCGGCATCCCGCGGGTCGGCAAAGGGCATCACCGCGGCGTGTTTCACCGACACACGCGGTATCAGTTTCGCAATCTGCGCCGGGTCAGGCATGCGGCCTTCGGCATGCAGCGCGACCAGCGCGTCTATAATGCGCTGAGAGGCGCCGACCGTGGGGTATTTCTTGATGTTGATACGCGCCTCGGCGATCTTCCAGCGTGCGCCAAAGGTCGTTTCGCGGGTCAAGTCCACCGCGCGATCCGGCGACAGCGCCGCCAGCAGGCCAACCGGGCTTTCCAGCGCGATCGGCTGGGCGGTCATGCCCGCCTGGGTCAGGCGCACCGCGCGCACCCCCATTTCTGCCGCAAGGCCCGCGTGATAGGGCTTGGTCATGGACCCGAAATTGGCCATCAGCCCGCCCGCGTGGCTGGCCGCCAGGGCAAGCGCGTTCGTGGCGTCTGCCGCGTCCAGCCCCAGCATATGGGCCGCCGCCGCGGCCGCTGCGACGGGTCCGAAAACCGCGGTGGGGTGCCAGCCCTTGGAGTGCAGATGATCCGGCTCGCGGCCCATCAGGTCGGCCCACACCTCGTAGGCGACGGCATAGGCCGTTACCATCCGCCGCCCTGACGGGTCAGGCGAAAGCGGCGCACAGGCCAGCACCACGGGCACCAGCACGGCGCTGACATGGTTGGAAAAGGCGTAATCGTCGAAATCCAGGGCATGGGCGGCGGTCGCGTCGATCAGGGCGCTGGCCTCGGGTGCCGCATGCCCCTGACCGAACAGCCACGGCGCGTCGCCGGGTGCCAGGCCGGCCCTGGCATAGGCGGAAACAACGCGTGTTACGGGCTCGTTTCGACCGGCCAGCATGACGGCAAAGGTATCGGCAAAACCAAGCCGCGCCACCTCGGCGGCCTCGGGCGGCAGATCGCCAAAGCGGGTCTGGGCGACAAATCGGCCGGCGGCGCGCGTGATGGGTGCAGTGGTCATTGACCGGCCTCCCAGGCAGAAAGGATGTCATCGCCGCTTGCCACCCAGACGTCGGGTTCGGCGGCGATCATGTCCAGCAGGCGCTCCAGTGCACTGATGCGCTGAGGCGTGCCGACCAGCCATGGGTGCAAGGGCAGCGCCAGAATTCGACCGGCGTTGACCCGGCGTGCCTCGGCCAGCAGAAAGACAAGGGCGTCCTGAACCTGACGTTCGTATTCCCAGGCCATATGCCTGTAGTCCAGCATCAGGCGCAGGTCCGACAATTCATACCCCAGCGGCATGGCGGTCAGCCCTTTGGCAGGGCCGGTCATCCGGTAGGGCAGCTCGTCATTCACCCAGTCGCAGGTGTAGGCAAACCCGGCCTCGGCCACCAGACGCGTGGTTTCGTGTGACAGTACCATCGCCGGCGACAGCCAGCCGCGCGGCGCCTGTCCGGTTGCCTGCGCCAACCGGTCACGGACCGAGGCGATGATCGCAGCCTCGTCGGCAATGTTCAGATGCGGGGCGTGCAGCGTGCCCATGTCGCGGCCATGGGCGATGATCTCGCAACCCGCGGACAGCAGGTCGCGCAACAGGTCCGGATACCGGTCTGCCAGCACCGCGCTGACCGCCGCGCTGGACTGCATGCCACGCGCAACCAAAGCATCCAGAATGCGATAGATGCCAACCCGGTTGCCATAGTCCTGCAAGGTATAGTTCCAGTAATCCGGGTAAGGCCGGGTCATGCCGCCGGGCGGGACCAGCGGTTGCGGTGCCATGTTCAGCGGAAACACCTCGACCACCGGCACGATCCATACTGCCAGCCGACGGCCCCCCGGCCAGAGCACAGGCGCGCGGTCCGGCAGATAGCCGGGCTCATAAAGATCGTGATCCATGCCGGGGCGGCGGTGGGCATAGGTCATGTAGGACGGGTCAACGGCCATCGGTGCCTCCGAACAGACGCGCGACATCGCGGTCATGATAATGGGTCATGTAATGCGCCGCGATCTCGCGCCCGGTGGCGTGCCAGACGCCCTCATGGCCCAGGATATATTCGATGGCATCCGCCAGCGGTTGCCAGCGATGCGGATAGCCGATCATCCAGGGATGCAGTGGCAAGGCCATGACAGTGCCGAGGGTTTCGCCCTCGGCATAAAGCCGGTCGAACTGGTCGCGGATCATGCGCGCATAATCCCGCGCGGTGCCCGCGCCGGTGTGCAACCCTGTCCAGTCATTGACCTGAAGGGAATAGGGCAGGCTCATCAACTTGCCGCTGCGCACCCGCACGGGCTGTGGCTGGTCGTCATGAAACAGATCCAGCGTGTAGACCACACCTTCTTCGGCCAGCATGTTCAGGGTCTCTGGCGTGTTGGTCAACGCCGGCGAGAGCCAGCCCGCCAGTTCCTGGCCGGAAACCCGGTGGATGCTGTCGCGCACATCGCGGATGAAGGCCCGTTCCTGTTCGGGCGACATGCCGTACTGATAGCGCGTGTTGTAGACGCCGTGGCTGAACAATTCCCAGTTGCGGTCTGCCATCGCGCGCCCGATCTCGGGGAAATGGTCCAGCACCGCCACGTTCAGTGAAATCGAGGCGCGCACGCCCAGTTCATCGAACATGTCCGCCATGCGCCAGAAACCGACGCGGTTGCCGTAATCGCGGATACCATAATGCAGCACGTCCGGTTCAGGCCGGAACCACGAGGCGCGTGCCGGTCCGCGCGGGGGGGCCAGTTCATAGAATTCGACATTCGGCGCCACCCAGAACGCCAGGCGCTTGCCGTCTGGCCATTCGATGCGCGGCCGGTTTCGCCAGGGGTTCCAGGCGTAAAGATCGGGCGCCGGCTGTTGCTGGTCGGCGGGAACGGGATAGCTCATTGATGCGGTCCTTCGCTTGTCAGGCCCAGTTTGGCGGCAATGGCACGCACGCCCTCGGTGCGGCTGGCAATCATCGGTGCGGCCATTTCGGTGACGCGCGCCACCAGTTCGGGGGGTGCGGTTCGGGGCGAGCCGGCGTTGAACAGCGGCCTGGGGTCGTATTCGATGGCAAGCTGGATGAATTCAGCGGTGTCGCGTCCGGCCAGCTTTTCCACCAGCGCCAGCGCCCCGTCGATGCCTGCAGAAACGCCGGCGGTGGTGCACAGCGTGCCATCGAACACCACGCGTTCATCGGCAGGGATGCCACCCAGCATGGATATCAGCGGCAGTGACAGCCAGTGGCACGATGCGCGCTTGCCCTTGATCAGTCCTGCCGCGCCCAGAACCAGCGAGCCGGTGCAGACCGACATCACCCATTGCGCAGCCGCGGCACGGCTGCGCAGAAACGACAATGTCTCTTCATCGTCCATCAATACTGCCTGGCCCGGCCCGCCCGGCACCACGATCACATCGGCCAAGGGGGCGCTGTCAAAGCTGTGCGCCGGCGTCAGGACAAACCCGGTGTCCGAGACGATCGGATCGGTGGTTTTCCATACCATGTCCACCTGCGCGCCCGGCAGCCTGGAGAACACCTCGTAAGGGCCTGTCAGGTCCAGTTGCGTGACATTCGGAAAGGCAAGGATCAGAATCGTCGCGGTGCTCATGGGCGCGGCTCCGTCGGATCGACCGGGTTTACCGCAGCGGCCCCCAGCGCCCTTGCGGCAGCGGCGGCCAGTTCCAGAAGTTCGGCATCGGCATGGCGCGGGCCGATCAGCTGCACACCCAGCGGCATGCCGTTTGCATCGGCAAAGCCGGGCAGGCCGATGCAGGGCACATGCAGCGCTGTCCAGGCACGCTGGAACATGGGGTCTCCGGTCGTGGTCAGATCGCGTGGTGCCGCGCCCAGTGCGCCGGGCACCAACAGGGCATCCCAGCCCTGCATGGCGGCATCGAACCGAGGCCGGCAGGCGGCACAGAAATCCTGCGCCCTGCGCAACCCCTCCCATCCGATGGCGTCGGCATCCTCGACCCGGTCACGGAAATCCTGGTGCAACCGTGTGCCGTGACGCAGGTAATCGGCCAGAAAGGCCGCGCGCCCCTCGCCGCGCATGACCTTGTTCTGCATGTCGTTCAGTTGTTCGAACCCCTCGGGCAGATCGAAATCCACGACCGTTGCGCCCGCATCGCGCAACAGGACCGCGGCGCGTTCGGTGGCGGCCTTCATCGCGTCCGAACCGGTTTCCCACCATGGCGTCCGGCACAGCCCGATCCGCGTTCCCCGCAGGGTCTTTCGTGGTTTGACAGGGCGGCGCACGGCGCGCGTGGCCTGGGCCATCAGGGCGAGATCACCGACAGATCGCCCGTACCAGCCCATGGTGTCCAGCGATACGGCGTAAAGCTTGGCCCCCTCCTGGCTGACCGTGCCCCAGGTCGGCTTCATGCCGAAAATGCCGCAGAACGACGCCGGGCGCAGCACCGATCCCCCGGTTTGCGTGCCAAGTGCCAGATGGGCAAAGCCGGCCGCTATTGCCGCGCCCGAACCCGAGGACGAGCCACCAGGCGTATGGGCCAGATCATGAGGGTTGCGGCTGGCAGCCAGCCGCCCGCCCGAGGCAAATTCATGCGTATCGGCCTTGCCGACAATCAGCGCCTCTTCCGCCCGGCATATGGCTACCACAGCCGCGTCCTGGCCGGGGCGGTGATCGATGTAAAGGGGGCTGTTGTGCTGGGTTGGCATGTCGGCGGTGTCGATCATGTCCTTGACCGCCAGCATCAACCCGTGCAGCCCCCCGCGGGGCCCTTTACCGGCGCGGGGCTTGTCAGCCTCGCGCGCGCGCCGAAGAATCCGGTCGCGGTCGAGCCATGAAAAGGCCCTGACCATCGGTTCCAGCCGGTCAGTCCGCGCCAGGGCGGCCCTTGCCAGCTCCTCGACAGACAGGGCGCCGCGGGCGATCTGCGCAGCAGCCTCGGCCCCAGTCATGGCGGCGGGATCGGTTGCCGCCCCCTCTGCCCGGGCAGTACGAAGGGTTGAGACACCGGCGCTCATGCGGCAACCCCGTCTGGTGCGATGCCTTCGGGGAACAACCCTGCCCGCGCCACCTGTCCGGTATGTGCGGCGGGAACACGCGCGCGCAGTTCCTGGGACAGGTCCGTCAGGGCAGCCAGGTCGATGCCGGTATCATGCTGCTCGCGCTTCAGCATCCAGACCAGATCTTCGGTGGCTATGTTGCCGGTGGCGCGCGGCGCAAAGGGGCAACCGCCAAGCCCGCCGGTTGCCGCGTCCAGCACCGAGGCCCCGGCAACCAGCCCGAAAAGCGCATTCGCATAACCGGTATTGCGTGTGTTATGCAGATGCAGCCCCCAGCGGCGCCCTTTCAGATGGGGAGAGATGCGCCTGGCCAGACCAAGCACCTGCATGGGCACGGCTACACCGATGGTATCGGCCAACAACACCTCGTCAGCGCCGGCATGCACACTGGCTTCCACCAGGGCGGCCACGTTTGCCGGGTCGATCTCGCCTTCGAACGGGCAGCCAAAGGCGACGGCAATCACCGCCGTGCACCGGCGCCCGGCCTGCCGGATACGCGCCGCCGAATCCGTGAAGGCGCGCATCGTCGCGTCTATTCCCGCGCCCTGATTGCGCTGTGAGAATGTCTCGGAGGCGACGATGACGAACCGGATTTCGTCCAGTTCCGTGGCCAGTGCCCGCTCGACCCCGCGAGCGTTCATCACCAGCCCGGCAACCTCCAGCCCGGCCGGACGGGCGATGGCTTGCAGTACCGCCTCGGCATCGGCCATCTGGGGCACGCGGGCGGGGTTGACGAAACTCACCGCCTCTACCCGCCGAACCCCTGCTGACGACAGCCGGTCGATCAGCGCAACGCGCTCGACCACGCTCCATGCTTCGGGCAAAAGCTGCAATCCGTCGCGCGGGGTGACATCACAGACGAGAAGATCGGTCGCCATGGGCCTTTCCCTCCGTTTCGCCCTCTTTCGCCGCATGCCCCCAGATTTCTGCGTCATGGCTGCCGGGGTGGTCAGGCCCAAGCCATCTGATGCCACCCGGCGTATCGCTGAGCACAGGCGCGATGCCCGGAACCTTCAGCGTGCCGAACCTGGGGTCGGGGACATCGCAGATCATGTTGCGGGCGTTGAAATGCGGGTCTGCGGCAATGTCGGCGATCGAATAGATCGGCCCGCACACCACGCCGCCGGCATCCAGATGCGCCATCAGATCGGCAGCCGTGAAACCACGCGTCCATTCGCCGATCAGCGCGTCCAGCTTCTCGGCGTTCTCGCCTCGGGCCTTGTGGTCGCTGTACTGCGGGTCATCGGCCAGTTCCGGCTGCCCCATCGTGATGCACAGCCGGCGGAACATCGGGTCCAGATTGGCGGCAATCACCACATACCCGCCGTCCGAGGTGGGATAGATGTTCGACGGCGCCACATTCGCAAGCCCGGTGCCGGACGGGCGCCGAACGATGCCGGTCTTGTCGTATTCCGGCAACGCGCCTTCCAGCAGCGAAAAACACGATTCCGCAATCGAGGCATCAACCACCTGCCCCTTGCCCCCGCCAAGGGCATCCCGCCAGTACAGCGCCATCAACAACCCCTCGAAGGCAAACAGTGCCGTCACCGTATCCCCCAAGGAGATGCCAAATCGGGGTGGCGGCTGGTCGGGGTAGCCATTGATATGGCGAATGCCGCCCATCGCCTCGCCCACGCTGGCAAAGCCGGGGCGTTCGCGGTAGGGGCCGGTCTGGCCGAAACCGGACACCCGCACGATCACCAGCCGAGGGTTGATCGCATGCAGTTCAGCCGGGGACATGCCCCAGTTTTCCAGTGTTCCGGGCTTGAAATTCTCGATCAGCGCATCGGCTGAAGCCAGCAGGGCGCGCACCTTCTGGCGCCCTTCGTCAGTGCGCAGGTCAGCGGTGACGCATTTCTTGTTGCGGGCCAGAACGGGCCACCAAAGACATTCACCATTGTACCGGTGATGCCCCCATTGGCGCATCGGGTCACCCTTGCCCGGCGGTTCGACCTTGATCACCTCTGCACCGAAATCGGCGCATCGGCTACCCACGAAAGGGCCGGCCAGAAGTTGACCCATCTCTACAATGCGCAGCCCTGTCAGCGGACCGTTGCGAGGCGGGTTTTCAGCTGTGTCGGTGTTCAAGTTTGGTCCTCCTCATGCCGCCTCGGCCGCTTCCACATCCTTGAGAAAGCCGTGAACCGCCTCGGCAAATCTGGCGCGCATCGCGCGCCCGGCGACGACATGCGCCGCGCCGTCCAGCACCAGCCCCCGAGCGCCGGGGATTGCCGCCTCTATCGGGCGGGTCAGGCGCGGCCCGTTCACCAGGTCAAGCGGGCAGTGAATGATCAGCGTTGGCGCCCGTATCAGGTGCAGCCGGTCTGTGGTGTCATGGCTCAGGCAGGCATCGATCAGGCGGGCGTGGGCCTCGTACCGGCCATCCAGTTCGCGCCAGGGCCCGACCGGACCCAGCAGCCGCGCGTGGTTTTCCAGATAGAAATCCTCGTCAAACGACCACAGGCAGACCAGTTTCTGAAAGGCCGCCCAGCCCATCTGCCGGTGCACATCGCGCAGCATCTGCAGCTGATGGGTCATCAGGGCGTCAGGCTTTGCCCAGGTGTTCATGTTCACCATGCTGCGTACCTTGGCCGGATAGCGGATTGCCAGTTCCTGGGCGATGCACGCGCCCATGCCGACAAGGCCGACGACATGCGCGCTGTGCATGCCAAGGTGGTCCAGCAGTTCGGCCACATCCTGTGCATAAAGCGCCATCGTGGGCGCCCTTTCCGGTTCGTCATCCGAACTGCACAGCCCCCGGTGATCGAAGATCAGCACCGAATAGCGATCGGTCAGGCCCTTTGGAATATGGTGGTGGTTGCCGTGGCAGTAGCTGCCCCAGCCGCCCATCACGACGGCTGGCGGCCCGCTGCCATGCACCTCGTAGTACATCTGGTGTCCATTGATCTGTGCTATCGGCACACGCACCCCCCAATGCCTGATGATGTTCCCCTGCATCAACCATTGTGCACAATCTGAATTGAGTCAAGCAGACAATGGCGCCACTATTTCTGTCTATGACTGGTATTTTTCCTTTGACAGCTTCAGATGAAGTACGCAAGATCGATGAAATTGTATCCGATTTGGGATAGCGGTGCAGAAGGCGGGCCCAGGTGACGACGATCCCCGAAAGTGCAGACCCCACATGCCTGATCGACGACCCGATCCAGGCGGCGCGGGCAGTATTCGATACCGTGCGGCGCGGCGGCGTGGCGATCTTTCGCACCGATGTGGGCTATGCGATCGTCGGCCATGGCCCCGATGCCATCGCGCGAATCTATCGCCTGAAGAAGCGTAGTGCGGCCAAGCCCTGCGGTTGTTTCGCCAGCCGCGCCATTCTTGATTCCCTGATCATGCGCGATGCCCGCGCGGATGCGTTGGTGCAGGCAGTGGTGGGGCGTCACGATTTGCCGCTGTCGGTGGTGGGGCGTTATGATGCCGGCCACCCTTTGATCTCCGGTGCGCCCGCGGCGGTGCGCCCGCTGGCTACAAAGGGCGAAACCATCGACCTGCTGATGAATGCCGGGCCCATCCATGACGAGATTGCGCGCTTGTCGCTGGATGCGGGCATGGCTGTATTCGGTTCTTCGGCCAACGCTTCGTTGGCCGGGTCCAAATTCCGGTTTCAGGATATCGAGCCAGAGGTCCGTTCGGGTGTCGATCTGGCGGTCGATTCCGGGCCGACGCGCTATGCCCACCCGGCCGGGCTTGGCTCTACCATCATCGATCTGGATAGCATGGAGCCGTTTCGCATCGGTATCCATTTTGACGCTATCCGGGATATTGCGCGACGCGAATGCGGCATCGACATCCCGCAAGCCGTGAGGGCGGCATGAGTGCGTCATCCGACAAGGTGTATGAATCGATCAAGCACCGCATCCTGACCGGCGACTTTGATGCCGGTCAGCGTTTGCCGGAAGACATGATTGCGGCTGACCTTGGCCTGTCGCGCACACCGGTGCGCGATGCGCTGCGCCGCTTGCAGGCAGACGGGCTGGTCGAGATCGTGCCGAATTCCGGTGGCCGGGTGGCGCAATGGACGCCGGAATCCCTGTCCGAACTTGCCCGGTTGCGCGCCATGCTCGAAGGATATGCGGCAGAGCTTGCCGCCCACAAGATCGGCGCGCCTGCGCTGGAACGGCTTGACCGGCTGTGCGACGAGATGCAGTCGATCCTGGGCGCATCCAGGATCGATCTGAACGCATTGTCGCGCAACAACCTGACATTTCATCGTGAGGTCGCCGTGGCGGCGAACAATGCGCGTCTGCTGGCCTCGATCGAGCCGCTTTGGAATTTTTCGCTGGTGGAACGCAAATTTGCGCTTTTCACCAGTGAAAGGCTGAACCGCACGCTGAGCCATCATCGCGAGATCACCGTGGCCCTGCGCGAGCATGACCGCGATTGGGCGCGGTCGATCATGCAGACCCATATCAAGGCGTCGCGCGCGCTGGATGAGCCGCTGCTGGCGGAACGCAGGAAGGAAGAGCCATGATCGCCGCCGCCGGCACACCAACCGGCGTGGCCAAAAGGGCACGGGGCGGTGAACCGCCCGTGTACAGCAAGGCACGCGCGGGGAAAATCTCCCGCGCTCAACAGGAGACCGGCACATGATCGACAGGCTGGATCATTGCGGCCTTGCCGTTGCAGACCTGGAGCCGGCACGGGCTTTGTTTGCGTCGCTTGGCTTTACCCTGACCCCGCGCGAAACCCTGACCCGGCCGGGAGAGGATGGGACGCATGTGAACAGCGGCGCCGACAACCATGTGTTCATGCTGAACAAGGGTTATGTCGAGTTGATTGCCGTTACCGACCCGGATTCGGGGCATATGCTGGTTCCCAGACTGGCGCGCTACATGGGGCTGCATATCGTGGTTCTGGGCAGCGATGATGTCGACGCCGTTCATGCGCGCCTGGCAGCGGCTGGGGTGGGCGTGACACCTTGCATGACCTGGGGGCGCAGCGTGGCCGGAGGTGGCGAAGCGCGGTTCCGTTTCTTCCTGTACACCGATGACAGTGCTGATGAATCGGTGCTGTGCGTCGTACAGCATCTGACCCCCGATGCCCTGCGCCCGGGAAATCTGTTGTCGCATGCCAACGGTGCGACGGCGCTGAACGGCGTTACCCTGCATGTGACCGACCTGCAGGCCGGGCTGGCCCGCTATGCACGATTGCTGGGGCAGCAGCCGGATGACAGGGCAACCTTTCGGTTTTCCGACGGCACCTGGCTGCGTCTTGCCGATACTGACGCGCTGAAAGCCGCCTTTCCCGGCGCCATGCCGCCCGCGGCCCCCTCGGTTGCCGCGGTGGAAATCGCCCTTGACGACATGGAGGCACCTGCACGCGCTGGCCTGTCTCCGCAACACGATGCTGGCGGGGTCTGGATAGGCCCGGGCGATGCCTTTGGCGCCATCATTCGGTTTGTTCCGGTATCTTGAACCTCAGGAGTTTCGGCCATGACTAAACCCGTCTTGCACACCCTATCGCGCCGGGCGATCCTGCGCGGCGCTGCGGTTGCCTCTGTTGCGGCATTGTTGCCGTTGCCGCGCGGCGCCTTTGCGCAATCGCCGGTATCGGGCGGTACCCTGACCATCGCCTTGCCCACCGAACCGCAGCACTTCAACTCGGCGATGGATTCGACCCAGCAGGTCAAGATCATTGCGGGCAAGATCTTCAGCGGATTGCTGCGCTATGATCTGGACATGAACCCGCTGCCCGATCTTGCCGAAAGCTGGGAAGTGGCCGACGACGGGTTGTCGATCACCTTCAATCTGCGCCAGGGTGTAAAATGGCATGATGGCACGCCCTTCACCGCGCGTGATGTCGAGTATTCGGTCATGCGCGGGTTCGGCCAGAACAACGGGCTGGTGCGGTCGGTCTTTGCGCCGGTGACAGAGGTTGAAACGCCCGACGACCACACCGCCATTCTGCGCCTGTCGGTGCCTTCGCCGGCCATCATGATGGCGCTGCCGGTGGCCACCGCCACCATCCTGCCGGCGCATATCTATGATAATGGCGGCAATATCCGCGAGAATCCGGCCAATCAGGCGCCCATCGGCACCGGCCCGTTCCGCTTTGTCGAATGGCAGCGTGGCAATGCCGTCATCCTGGAGCGGAACCCCGACTATTTCGAACCCGGCTTGCCCTATCTGGACAGGATCGTCTTTGCGCTGATTCCTGACAGCCAGTCACGCGGTGCGGCGATCGAGGCCGGGCAGATCGACATGGTCTATCATTCCACTGCCGCTGCCTCGGATGCCCGGCGGCTGGGCGATCTGCCGCATCTGTCCCTGTCCACAGACGGTTATCTGTTTGATTCGACTGTCTGCTTTGCCGAATTCAACATGGCGCACCCCATTCTTGGCAAGACCGAAGTGCGTCAGGCCATTGCGCATGTGATCGACAAGCAGTTCATCCTGGACAACATCTGGATGGGCTTTGGCGGGGTGGCGAATACCCCGATTCACAGAAACCTGACGCATGCCCATACCGACGATGCGCCCAGCTACCCGCTGGACCTGGAAGAAGCCGGACGCCGGCTGGATGAGGCGGGCTATCCACGCGGTTCTGACGGCGTGCGCTTTCGTGTCACTATCGAATTCACACCCTTCGGGGACCAGTACAACCGGATGGCCCAGTACATTCGCCAGCAACTCGCGCAGATCGGTGTGGTGGCAGAGGTACGCAGCCAGGATTTCCCGGGATGGGTGCGCCGTATCTGGACAGACCGCGATTGGGATATCAACGTTTCGGCGATCACCAATGCATCCGACCCCACAATCGGCGTTCAGCGCGCCTATTGGACAGAAAACATTCGCCCCGGCACCCCGTTCACCAACTCTACCCACTATTCGAACGCTGATCTTGACGCGCTGTTCGTCGCGGCCGCGCAGGAAAACGACCCCGAGGCGCGGCGCGCGCAATTCGTCGAGATCCAGCAGATCCTGATGACCGACCTGCCGGTGATCCCGCTGGTGGCGATCGACCAGTTCACCATCGCCACGCGCCGGCTGAACAACTACGACCAGTTGTCTGATGGCGTCTATGCCGGCTTTGCCGACGCCTGGCTGGAGGGATGAGCACAGGTCTGACGACAGGCGCCACCGGCGCCCGGCGTCGGCGCGGCAGGTATCTGCTGCGCCGGCTTGGCCAGTCGGCCATCGTGCTGGGTATCGTGCTGTTGTTGCAGTTCACGCTGATCCACCTGGCACCGGGTGACATTGCCGATGTGATCGCCGGCGACGTGCAATCGGATGACCCCGAATTCATTATCCAGTTGCGCCGCGATCTGGGGCTTGATCAGCCGCTTCCGATCCAGTTCGCGTTTTATGTGGGGCGTCTGCTGACACTTGATCTGGGCACGTCGCATGCGTTCAACATGCCGGTTCTGACCCTGATCCTGGACCGCTTGCCGGCCACGCTGCTGCTGATGTTTTCGGCCATCGCACTGGCCTTTGTGGCTGGCGCGGCCCTGGGAACGATTGCGGCGGCGTTCCGCGGGCGCTGGCCGGATGTGCTGGTGACCATCTCGGCATTGCTGTTCTACGCCACGCCGGTATTTCTGGTCGGCATAGGGCTTATCCTGATCTTTACCGTCTGGCTGCGCTGGCTGCCGATGAGCGGCATGTATGTGACCTGGGTTCAACACACCTGGTGGAGCCTTGCCGTCGATATCGCACGCCATCTGATCATGCCGGCGGTGTCGCTGTCGCTGTTCTTTGTTGCCATCTACACGCGCCTGATGCGGGCAACCATGCTGGAGGTGCTGTCGCAGGACTATGTGCGCACCGCCTGGGCAAAGGGGCTGTCCCCCTCGCGCGTGGTGCTGCGCCATGCCGCGCGCAATGCGCTTTTGCCGATGGTCACCATGCTGGGGCTTCAGGTCGGCTCGCTGCTGGGTGGGGCGGTGCTGGTCGAAACGGTGTTCGGCTGGCCCGGCATCGGGCGACTGGCGTTCGAGGCGGTGTTTCGCCGTGATGTGCCGCTGGTGCTGGGAATTCTGTTTTTCAGCTCGGTTCTGGTGCTGATGGTCAACCTGCTGGTGGACCTGCTTTATACGCGGCTTGATCCGCGTATCGTGCTGAGGTAGCGCCGTGGCAGAGTTTATCGGCAGATTGTTTCGCAGCCCTTCGGCGGTGATCGGGCTTTTCATCCTGCTGGCTGTGGCGGCAATTGCGGTGGCAGCACCACTGCTGTACCCCGCCGGGCCCTGGGCCATGGTCGGCCAGCCCATGCAATGGCCCGGTCAGGTGGCAGGCCTGCCGCTGGGCACCGACGCCCTGGGCCGGGACATCATGGCGGGCATCTTTCATGGTGCGCGCATTTCGTTGCTGATCGGCCTGGCGGCGACGGCCGCAGCCCTGTGCATCGGCGTGGCCGTCGGGGCAGTGGCGGGCTTTTTCGGCGGTTGGGTCGATGATGTCCTGATGCGCATTACCGATGCCTTTCAGACCATTCCGCCCTTTATCCTGGCCATCGTGATCGTGGTCATCGTCAATCCGTCGGTCAGCACGATCATCCTGGCCATTGCCGCCATTTCATGGCCTGCCATTGCCCGTCTGGTGCGTGCCGAGTTCCTCAGGCTGCGCGAGATGGATTTCGTGGCCTCGTGCAGGCTGATCGGCATGGGCAATACGCGCATCATCCTGACCCAGATCCTGCCAAATGCCTTGCCGCCCATCATTGTCACGGCGTCAATCCTGACGGCCACGGCCATTCTGACCGAAGCAGGGCTCAGCTTTCTGGGTCTGGGCGATCCCAATGTCATTTCCTGGGGCACGATGATCGGCATGGGGCGGTCGGATTTTCGCGCGGCCTGGTATCTGGTGGCGATCCCCGGCATGGCGGTCGTGCTGACCGTGCTGGCGCTCAATCTGCTGGGCGACGGCCTGAATGACGCCCTCAACACAAGATTGCACCGCCGCAAATGACCGAACCGCTGCTTGCCCTCTCATCGCTAACTCTTGGTCTGCGCATGGGCGCCGATCTGGTGCGCGGCCTTGATCTGCATGTGAACCGCGGCGAGGTGCTGGCCGTGGTTGGCGAAAGCGGTTGCGGCAAATCCATGACCGCGCTGGCGGTGATGGGGCTTTTGCCGGACGGGGTGACCCGCAAGAGCGGCTCTGTCACGCTGGATGGCATCGCCTTGACATCGCTGTCTGCCCGGCGCCTCAGGGCGATACGCGGCAAGCGGATTGCGATGATCTTTCAGGAACCGATGACCTCGCTGAATCCGGTTCTGACGGTCGGAGAGCAGATTGCCGAGGTTGTGCGTCAGCACGAAGGCGTGTCGCATCGTGCTGCCCGTGCCCGCGCGCTGGAGATGATGAACCGCGTCAAGTTGCCCGATGCCGCGCGGCGGATCGATGCCTTTCCGCACCAGCTTTCGGGCGGGCAGCGCCAGCGGGTGATGATCGCCGCGGCCCTTGCCTGTGGGCCGGACCTGATCATCGCCGACGAGCCGACAACGGCGCTGGATGTCACCATCCAGGCCGAGGTGTTGCGACTGCTGGACGAGCTGCGCCGCGATCACGGCACGGCGCTGATGCTGATTACCCATGACCTGGGCGTTGTGGAAGCGATGGCAGACCGCGTGGCGGTGCTGTATGCCGGCGTCAAGATCGAAGAAGGCCGCGTGGAACAGGTGCTGGATGGCCCCCGCCACCCGTATACACGCATGCTGATGGCCGCCCGGCCGGACGCTGATGCCGGACGCGGGAAAAGGCTGGTCGAGATCGCCGGCAGTGTGCCATCACCCGATGCAATGCCTCCCGGGTGTGCCTTTGCGCCGCGCTGTCCGCAGGTTAAGCCACGGTGTCATGACCGGCCGCCTGCCTGGCGAGGTACAGCAGAGGGGCACGGATGTGCCTGTGTGTTGCATGACTGACCGTGCCCCGGTGCTTCAGATCTCTGACCTTGTCTGCATCCATGGCAGCGGCCCCGAGGCGCTGCGCGCCGTGGACGGTGTCACCCTGAACGTGCTGCCTGGTCAGACGTTGGGGCTGGTTGGCGAATCCGGCTGTGGCAAGTCCACGCTGGCGCGCGCCGTTGCCGGGTTGATGGAGCCCAGCAGCGGCACCGTGCGCCTTGACGGGCGTGTGTGGCCCGTGGCGCGGCTGGCCGAGCGGCGCGCGCGCGCGCGGCAGGTCCAGATGGTGTTCCAGGATCCCTTCAGTTCGTTGAACCCGCGGCTGAGCGTGGCGCGGATCGTGGGCGAGCCGCTGATGGTACATGGCATTGGCGATGCCACCGCCCAGGGCAAGCGGGTCGCCGATCTGCTGGACCGTGTCGGGCTGACTGCGGCTCAGGGGCGGCGTTATCCGCACGAGTTGTCAGGCGGCCAGCGGCAGCGGGTGGCCATCGCCCGGGCGCTGGCCCTTGATCCGCGGATTCTGGTTTGCGACGAGCCGGTCTCGGCGCTGGATGTGTCGATTCAGGCCCAGGTGCTGAACTTGCTGAGCGATCTGCAAAAGGAACTGGGCCTGGCCTATCTGTTCATCAGTCACGATCTGTCAGTGATCCGCTACATTGCCGACCGTATTGCCGTGATGTATCGGGGGCGGATTGTCGAAGAGGGTGCTTCTGACAGTGTCTGGGCTGCTCCTGCGCATCCCTACACGCGCACCCTGATCGCCGCGATCCCGGGGCAGACGCGTATCGCATCCACCGCGCGCACCGCCGATGCCCTGGCCGATGCGCCTGCGGCATCGGCAACGGCCTGTCGCCTGATCGACCGTTGCGCGTTGGCACAAGGCCCATGTGCCCAGGAGCCCGCGCTGATGCCGGTCGGCGATGATCACAGCGCCGCGTGCTGGTTCAGTCGCTGAGGCCGTCGCCATCCGGGCGCGCCGGAATGACCGTGCCGCCTGACAGCCTGGCCAGTAAACCGGCATCGCGCGACCAGCCATCGCCCGGCACGGCGGCAATTTCCACCGGAAAGCCAGCTTCGGCAAGCCCTGACAATCCGGCCCGCGCATCCCAGTCTATCCACGCTGCAAAGGCGGCGTGCAGATCGGCACAGCGCAGCGCAGCGTGGAACCGGGGCGCCAGGATCCCGGCATCAAGTGCCGGCTCTATGGTGCGCGCGCTGCTGGCTCTGGTTTCAAACCATGGCCAGTACATGTCGCCATCGCGCAGGGCATGCCAAAGCGTCAGCAGATGCGTTCCGTCATTGCGCGGGGTCGTATCCGGCACGATTTCAGCGTGCCACTGGGCTGCTTCCCGGGCTGACAGCATCATGGTTTCGCCCAGCCGCACGGATGCCACGATATCAGGGCAGGCGCGGGCCAGTTCCGCGGCCACGGCGGCGCCCAGCCCTCTGCCACGCAGCCTGACCCGTGAAAGCCCCAGCGCCCGCAGGCAGGCAGCCAGATCGACCGCCAGCGCACCGGGAGCATAGCCGTTGGGCGACGGGTCGCTGTCGCCGTGGCCGGGTAGATCTGGCGCGATGACGGGGCCGTCAACTGGCATGCGGGCCAGTTCAACCTGACCCGAAGCCCCGGCGCCATGCAGGGCCAGAACCGGCACCCCGGCCCCATGACGCCGGCGGATGGCGATGTGGCGGCCATCGGGCAGGCGGACATAGGCACGCGGCCCTGTCTCGGGGGGGAATGTCGTTTCAGGCGGTATGCTGGCCCCGCCGCCATGCGTTCTGGTGAAATCGGCCATCGCCTGCCACAGCCCTGCCCGGTCACCCGATGCGAAACGTGCGATCTTCACGCTGTCTGGCAGGGCATCCAGCCGGTCAAGATGCGGGTAAAGCTGATCGCCGGCATCGCCGCCCAGCATGGCCGGGCACCGCAGCGCGCGCGCGGCCGCAACCCCGTCAAACGCAAAAACGCCGGGATACACTGCGCGATATGCCTCGCCCGAGCGCAGCAGTTCCATGATCTGCCAGTCATGGATCAGCGACGCAGGCGGCATGTCAAGCGCGCGCCGCCGGGCCAGTCGGCGATCGGACCAGGGAAAGAACATCCACCCATCGCGAAAGCGCGACCATGCCCAGGCCAGATGTGCGCCATCGGTCGTGGGTTCGAACCTGGGCAGCTGATGGGGCAGGATCGTCCGCCTCTCTTCGATGGAAAACGCGGTATAGCCATCGGCGGCCAGGCTGCACACACGCTGCGGCCAGCGGCGGGCAAATTCGGTGGCGATTGTCGCCCCGGTGTGCTGGCCCAGCAAGGCAACCCGTTCCAGCCCCAGCGCATCCAGCAGCCCCGCCAGGGCGCCGGCAAGCTGCCCGATATCCCATTCAGATCCCGGCAACGGATCGGACAGGCCAAACCCGGGGCTGTCCGGGGCAAAGACGGTGAAGCCCGTCAACAGCCGCATCAGGGGTTCCATGGTGACCGATGATTGCGGCGTCTGATGCAAAACCACCGCCGCCGGGCCGGTGCCGCACTGACGCAGATGAACCTGCCTTCCCTCGACCTCGATGAACCTGCGGATCATTGTGTCCCCGTCATGGCGCAGTGTGCCGCTGGTACCTTAAAGCAGGGCTCTGTCCGCGCAATCCCGCATTGCCGGCGCTGGCCGGCCTGAACCGTCAGGCTGCGCGATCTTGCTACGGCTGTGCGGCGACAATCTCGACCAGCAGTTTCCTGGTGCCCTCGATATCCCGGCAGATGGCGTCACGGGCGCGAAGAGCGTCGCGGGTCCGGATCGCCTCCACGATATCGCGGTGGCCTTGCTGAAAGGGCTCATGCGTGCCGCGTTCCAGTTGCGGGGCAATACGCCGCGACAGAAGCCGCATGAACGGGCCATACCGCAGCCAGAGCGACTCGATCAGGTTGATCAGCACGGGCGACTCTGCCGCGGCATAGATGGCGAAATGAAAATCGCGGTTACGCTCCAGCATCTCGTAGACATCGTGCTGGCGCGCGGTGGCGGCGTGGCGCGCCTCCAGTTCCTCAAGCGCGTCCAGGTCGCTTTCCGAAATCGCGCTGGTGGCCAGTTCGGTGGCCAGCCCCTCTACCGCAAGCCGTGCGCGGCTGATGTCTTCCAGCGTGTTCAGCGTCACATCGGGCACATAGGCCGAGCCATTGGCGCGGATTTCCACCGCGCCTTCCGCGCCCAGTCGGCGCAGGGCCTCGCGTACCGGCATGTGGCTGGTGTGAAACGTATCGGCCAGGGCGCCGATGGTCAGAACCTGCCCGGGGTCGAACCGGCCCAGCACCAACGCCTCACGCAGGTTCCGATACACGCTGTCGGCGACTGTCGAACGCGCAGCAACCGGGCGAAGCGCTGCATCGGCGAGTGTTTTCTGCATGATGCCTGTTCCTTGATCACCTGCGCATATGAAATACCGCGTCACACAAATCAACCGCCACGCCGCCTAGAGCGCGTTGAAAAAGCCCTGCATGCGGTCCATGGCCTCGTTCAGGCGGGTCTCAGTGACCGAGCCGAAGCAGATGCGCAGATGACCCTCGCCCACGGCTCCGTAAAAGCTGCCGGCCTCGACCACGACGCCGGCCTCGTTCAGCAGGCGCTCAGCCACCAGTTGCGACGGCAGGCCGGTCTGGCGAATATCGGCAAAGGCATAGATGGTGCCCTGCGGCGCGGTGCAGGTCACGCCCGGCATCTGGTTCAGGCGCCGCACGGCAAGGTTGCGCCGCTCCAGGTCGCCGGCAACCAGCGCCTGCAGCGCCTCTGGCGGGCCATCCAGCGCGGCCAGGGCGCCATGCTGGATAAAGGTGTTCACATGCGTCACCTCGTTCGTGGTGATTTTCATCAGCGGGCCAATCATGCTGGCATCCGCCGCCAGCCAGCCCAGGCGCCAGCCGTCCATGGCATAAGCCTTGGTGAAGGCGAACATTGATATGGTGCGCGCGCGCATGCCCGGCAGCGCGGCTATCGACACATGCTCGGCGCCGTCATAGGTGATACGCTCGTACACCTCGTCAGAGACCACGGTCAGATCATGGTCGATCGCCAGATCGGCAATGATCTGCAGCTCGTCACGGGAATAGACGCGGCCGGTGGGATTGCACGGGTTGATCAGCACGATCATGCGGGTGGCCGGGGTGATCTGCGCCTCGATCAGGTCGCGGCGGATGGCAAAATTGTTGTCGCCATCCAGTGGGGCAATGACCGCTTTCGCGCCGGCCAGTTCGATCTTGCCGATATGCTGGGGGTAGTAGGGGGCCAGCAGGATCGCCTCGTCGCCCGCGTCCAGCAGCGCCATGAAGGCCGCAAAGGATGCCTGGGTCAGGCCGTTGGTGACGATGATCTCGTCAGCCGAGTAATCGGTGCCATTGTCACGCGCCATCTTGGCAGCCATGGCCGCGCGCAGGTCCGGCAAGCCCTGCAGGTCGGAATAATGCACATGCCCGGCATGCAGTGCATCGATGGTGGCCTGCTTGATATGGGCGGGCGTGTCTTCGACCGGGCGCCCCAGTTCAAGGTGAATCAGATCGCCGGGATGGCCAAGCGCGTGGGCAAACATGCCGAAGCTTTTTGCCGAGGTCTGGGTAATGCGGCGGGCGAAACGGGGCATGATGGATCCTGTTCTGGAAAGGCTGTTCACAAGCTGGAAGATTGACGACCGGGCGGCTGGCGCAGGGCGCGTGCATCGGCCCAAAGACCACGCGCCAGCACCAGTGCCGGTGCATGGCGGGCAAGCGGGCGCAGCGGGATGGCGGGCGCGGCGTTCAGGGGCAGGGGCAGGGGCGCACTGCCGGCAAGGGCCTGTGCCAGCCCGCGGCCCAGGGCGGTGGTGAAGGCCACGCCGCGCCCGTTACACCCCACGGCGCCGAACAGGCCGGGTTCCATCTGGCTCAGCAGGGGCAGGGCATCTGTGGTCATGGCGGCCGTGCCCTGCCACGCATGGGCCAGCGCGGTGTGCGACGGCAGGCGCAGTTCACGGATGGCACGTTGCACGATCTTTTGCGGCATGCGGCTGGCTGCACCCAGCGGCACCAGCGCCATGCCGCCAGAGATCAGGCGGTTGTCGGCATCAAGCCGCCAGGTAAAGATATTCGTGCGCGTATCCGAGGCCGGTTCGCGGTGCGGCGCAATGCGGGCAACGGTTTCGTCATCCAGCGGTTCGGTGGCAATCTGGTGCACCGTCAGCGGCAGAACCGCGCGGCCCAGCGGGCGGGCGGCGCCCAGGGTTTCGGCATTGGTGGCCATCAGGACGCGCCCGGCATGCACCGGCCCGGCGTTGGTTTGCAGCGTCCAGCCATCGCCTGCGCGGTCGATCCTTTTGACGGCTGTGCCCTCATGCAGCAGGGCGCCCGCCGTTTCAGCCAGGCGGGCCAGCCCCAGCGCATAGGCCAGGGGGTTGATCATGCCGCCGGATGCATCGCGCAGGGCACCGTGATACAGGGTCATGCCGGAACGCGCAGCGATGGCGCGGGCATCCAGCCATTCCACCGGACGCCCCAGTGCCTGCCAGTCGCGCACGCGCGCCTGCAGCGCCGTTGCCATCTCGGCGCTATGGGCCGGCTGCAACCACCCTACCTGTTCAGCTTGCTGTCCCAGCCCGGCGCGGCGGGCAAGGTCGAACACCAGATCACCGCCTTGCGCGATGAGATCCAGCAAACGCCCGCCCGCATCCGGCCCCATGCGTGCCCTGATCATGGCCGGATCGGCGCGCGAAAAATGCGGAACCACAAAGCCTGCATTGCGTCCGCTGGCACCCCAGCCGATGCGCCGCGCCTCCAGCAACCGGACGCTGACGCCGGCCTGGGCCAGGTGCAAGGCGCAGGACAGCCCCAGAAAGCCGCCACCGATGATGATGATGTCAGCGCTGTCGCCCGCGGTTGGCCCGGCGCGGGGCGCGGGTTGTGCGGTGGTGGCGTGCCAAAGCGTTGCGGGTGTGGTGCTCATGCGATGATCCGGCTCATGAGGGTTCCTTGACCGGCCCGGCAATGAATGATCAAATGATCAAGAAATGACATGCAGGAGCGGTTTTCATGCAAGACGCACGCTGGGCGATAAGCTCTGGATCGAGATTCGAGGAACTGGCGGGCTATGCGCGCGCCGTGGTTGATGGCGAATGGGTCTTCACCTCGGCCACTGCCGGGGCCGATCCGGAAACGGGCGCCTTTGCCCCAGATGCCGAAACCCAGGCGCGTCACGCGCTGAATGTGATTGCGCAGACACTGGCGAAGGCGGGCGCGGACTGGCGGGATGTGGTGCAGGTACGCTGCTATCTGGCTGATCGCGCCGATGTGGTGCCGGTGTCGAAACTGCTGGGCGCGCTGTTCGCCGACCCGCGGCCGACCAACACCACGATCATTTGCGCCTTCCCGGTCGAGGACATTCGTGTCGAGTTTGAGATGGTGGCGCGCAAACGCGGCTGAGCGGGTCATATCCGGCCCTCCTGCACACCATGGCAGGCCACCATGCCGCCGCCCGGCAGGGCGGTGGGCTCTGGCCGTTCTACCCGGCAGCGCGCGTTCGCAAAGGGGCAGCGCGGGTTGAAGGCGCAGCCTGGCGGGGGGTTCAACGGGCTGGGCACCTCGCCCTTCAGCGGGGCCGAGGCGCGACCCATGGTATCAAGGCTGGGCACTGTCTGGATCAGCAGCTGCGTATAGGGGTGGCGGGGCGCGTCGAACAGGCTTTCAGTCGGCTGCAGTTCCACCAGGCGGCCCAGATACATGACGCCGACATCGTCTGACATGTGGTCAACCACGGGCAGGTTGTGGCTGATGAAAAGATAGGTCAGCCCATATTCATCCTGCAAACGCCGCATCAGGTTCAGAACAGCGGCCTGCACCGAGACATCAAGCGCCGATGTCGGTTCGTCGCAGATCAGAAACGCAGGGCGCGAGGCCAGCGCGCGCGCCACGGCAATGCGCTGGCGCTGACCGCCGGAAAACTGGAGCGGATATTTTTGGGCATCGCGGGGCGACAGGCCGACCTCGACCATCAACGCGCCCACCATCTGCCGCATCTCGGCGCGCGATCCTGCCAGTCCGAAGGCCAGCAACGGGTCACCCACGCTTTCCTCGACCGACCAGCGCGGATTGAGGCTGGCATAGGGGTCCTGGAATACCATCTGTACGGCGCGGCGCACCTTTGGATCGTTCTTGCTGGCCAGATCGACGGGTTTGCCGGCATAGTGCATGACCCCGCCCGAGGGCGACATCAGCCCGGCCAGACAGCGTGCCAGCGTTGACTTTCCGCAACCGGATTCACCCACCAGCCCCAGCGTGCGTTTCGGCTGGATGGCAAAGGTGATATCGTCAAGCGCGCGCACGATCCGACGCGGCTGGCGATACAGCGCGCGGGTGATCCAGGGCGGCGAGACATCGAAACGGCGCGAGAGGTTTTGAACGGAAACCAGCGGCGCGTCTGTGGGCGCTTGATCCGCAAGCAGTTGATCTGGCGTCATTGACCTTCCTCCAGCCAGCAGGCGACCTGCACGCCATCCGCGCGCGGTGTAGCCTCGGGCCTGTGGGTCTTGCAGTGCTCCATCACAAAAGGGCAGCGCGGGGCAAACGCACAACCCGCTGGCAAGGCGTCCAGCCGGGGCATGGTGCCGGGAATTTGCGGCAGCATCGCCAACCGCGCGCCCACCCGCGGGATTGCGGCAATCAGCCCGCGCGAATAGGGGTGCCGCGGCGCGGTCAGCACGGAACGCACCGGGCCCAGTTCGGCCAGCCGCCCGGCATACAGTACCGCAACCCTGTCACAGGCCTCGGCGATGACGCCCATGTCATGGGTAATCAGGATCACGCCCATGCCGCGGCTGCGCGCCAGTTCAACCAGCAGCGCGATGATCTGCGCCTGTATCGATACGTCCAGGGCGGTGGTGGGTTCATCGGCGATGATCAGGCGCGGCTCTCCGGCCAGGGCCAGCGCAATCACCACCCGCTGCCGCATGCCGCCGGAAAATTCGTGCGGGTAGTTGTCCAGGCGCTCCCTGGCCGAAGGGATGCCGACTTCGCCCAGCAGCGCGGCGGCACGGGCGCGGGCGGCGGCCTGATCCAGCGGCAGGTGCTGACGAATGGTCTGAACCAATTGCTGGCCAACGGTAAAGACAGGGTTCAGCGCCGTCAGCGGGTCCTGAAAGATCATGGCGATCTGTTTGCCGCGCAGTTTCTGCATGTGCGATTCGGGCACGGTGTCAATGCGCCCCCCGTCAAACCAGATCTCGCCCCCGGTCTGCTGCAACGGGCGCGTCATCAGCCGCATGACAGCGGCCCCCGTGACGGATTTTCCGGCCCCGGATTCACCCACAACCCCCAGAATTTCGCCCGGCGCCAACTGCAGGCTGATATCGCTGAGCACCGTCAACGGCACATCGCGCATCAGCGACACACTGAGGTTGCGAATATCCAGCAGCGGTGCGGTCATTGCCGGTTTCCTTTCCTGCACCGCTGCGCGGCTGCGCCCCTGGCCAGTACCGGCAAGGCACCGGGCCGCTGCGCCGGACCCGCAGCGGCCATCAGGCGCAAAGAGGCCATGGCCAGCGGCTGAAAGGTGGAAATCTTCATCATGTCGTCAGGTGCCTGTCCTGGTTGCGGGCAAAGCTGCGCTTAACTCCTGTCAAATGATCATTGATCAAAACATCAAACAATGCAATGGTAGCTGTGCATCAAGCACAAGAAACACCTGCGACCACTCTGACGGGGAGACTGGAAACAATGCTGAAACAGACACTTATGGGGGCTGTCGCTGCGCTGGCCCTGACCGCTGGCCTGGCCAGTGCCGAAAACCTGCGGTTCGCGGGCGCTACGCCGGCCCTGACGATGGACCCGCACGCCACCAATGACTTCACCACCACCGCCATCTTTCGTCAGGTCTATGACAGCCTGATCGGCCTGAGCCTGGACATGGAGCTGACGCCGGGACTGGCCACCGACTGGGAGTATATCGGCGACAACACCTGGCGGTTTGCCATCCGCGAGGGGGTGCAGTTTCACGACGGTTCCGAACTGACGGCCGAGGATGTTGCGTTCTCGATCATGCGCCAGAAGGACAGCCGGTTCTATCGCTCGCTCTTTGGTGGCATCCAGGAGGCCCGGGTGGTCGATGCAACGACCGTCGATGTCATCTCGGCCGGGCCGGACCCGATCCTGCCGCGCAAGATGTCGCGCATGTTCATCATGTCGCAGGCATGGGCCGAGGCCAATGGCGTGGTCGATATCCCCGATCTGGGTGCAGAAGGGGCCGAGGCGCATTCGATCCGCAACGCCATGGGCACGGGCCCGATGCGGTTGCTTAGCCATGATCCGTCGGTTGAAACCCGGTTCGAGGCCTTTGCCGATTACTGGGATGAAGCCCCCGGCAATGTGACCACCGCAACCTACCTGAACATCGGCTCTGGCCCCACCCGTGTGGCCGCGCTGTTGTCGGGTGAAGTGGATATGGTGGTTGACCTGCCGCTGCAGGATATCGGGCGTATCGCCGCCGCACCGGGCTATACCATTGCCGAGGCGCCGCAGATGCTTTGGATGCAACTGGAACTTGACGGCTCCCGCGATCAGGCGCTGGAGACCTTTGACCGTGCTGGCAACCCGCTGCCGGAAAACCCCTTTCGTGATACGCGTGTGCGCCAGGCCATCGCCCATGCCGTTGATGCGAACCTGATCGCCGAACGCGTGATGCGCGGCAATGCGCGGGTAGTCGGATCGGCGTCGATACCCGGGTTTGGCGGCTACCAGGAAGATCTGGATGTGCGCTGGGAAACCGACCTGGACCGTGCCCGCGAGTTGCTGGCCGAGGCCGGCTATCCGGACGGGTTTGTCACCACGATGAACTGCCCGCTGGAACGCTATGTCAACACCGATGACATCTGCCGTGCCGTTGCCTCGATGCTGGCGCGGGTGGGCATTGATGTGCGCGTCAACGGCATGGTCTGGCCGGAATTCGCCCGGATGCTGGTGAACGGCCCCGATTCCAGCTTTCACCTGATCGGCATGGGGCCGGACAGCCGCGACACGCAAGATGCCTTTACCGGCTATGTGATGACCCGCAACCCCGATCAGAACGAAGGCTTCTTCAACTGGGCGCTGTTTTCCAACCCCGAGATCGACGCGTTGACCCGCACCCTGACGGTAACCTTTGACGAAGACGAGCGTGAGGCGCTGTATCGCGATCTGCTGGTTAGGGCGCGCGACGCGGTGAATGCCGTCTATCTGCACCAGCCGATGATCATCTGGGGCATGCGGGGCGGTGTGACCGCGCCGATCCGGTCGGATGCGACCGTCACCTTGCAAAACGTCACCGTGGAGTAAGCCGCCATGGCTGCACTGATCGCGCAGAGGATTGCCCAGGCCATCATCGTCCTGTTCGTGGTCAGTGTGTTGGCATTCGTTCTGTCTACCCAGATCGGTGATCCGGTTGCCAGCATTCTTGGCCTTCAGGCCACGCCGGCGGACCGGCTTGAACTGCGCGAGCGGCTGGGGCTGGATCAGCCCTGGCCGGTGCGATACCTGACCTTTGTCGGCAATGTGCTGCGGGGTGAACTGGGTGTTTCATACATCACCCAGCGCCCGGTCGCCGAACTGATCGTGCAGCGCTTGCCGGCCACGTTCGAACTGGCGGGCGTGGCGCTTCTGTTCTCGCTGGGCGTGGGCCTGCCAATCGGCATTTACGCTGCCATCAACCGCGGACACTGGAGCGCGGATGCAATCCTGTCATTGTCGGTGATCGGTGTTTCCGTACCCACCTTCGTAATCGCCATCCTGATGATCTTTGTCTTTTCGGTCACCCTGGGCTGGCTTCCCTCGTTCGGGCGGGGGCAGGTGGTGCAGCTGGGCTGGTGGACAACCGGCCTGCTGACCCCTTCCGGCCTGCAGGCACTGATCATGCCGGCCGCCGCGCTGGCGGTCAGCCAGGTTGCGCTGGTTGCCCGCCTGGTGCGCGCCGAGATGATCGAGGTCCTGCGCGCCGACTACATTCGTTTTGCCCGTGCGCGAGGGCTGAAGCCGCGCGTGATCCACCTGTCGCTGGCGCTGCGCAACACGCTGATCCCGGTGATCACGGTCAGCGGCATTCAACTTGGTTTTCTGTTCGCATTTGCCGTGGTCGCCGAGGCGGTGTTCCAGTGGCCCGGCATCGGCCTTTTGTTCCTGCAGGCGCTGGGTTCCACGGATGTGCCCGTCATTTCGGCGATCCTGCTGCTGACAGCGGCTTTCTTCGTGGCGATCAATACCATCGTCGATCTGCTTTATGCCGTGGTTGACCCACGGCTGCGTGCAGGCGGGCTGAC
Source organism: Pararhodobacter sp. (assembly GCA_020832805.1). Classification (GTDB taxonomy): domain Bacteria; phylum Pseudomonadota; class Alphaproteobacteria; order Rhodobacterales; family Rhodobacteraceae; genus Pararhodobacter. Next base: position 4,174 of record JAFIED010000257.1, on the reverse strand, counting down.
TGGCCGCCCCGCAGGCGCATGAAGGAAACAGGAATGGCAGACCAGACCGAACCCCGCCCCCGCCTGCGCGATTCCGAACTGCTGCGCGCATTTCTGGACAGCACGCAGGCCATGATCGCCTTTATCCTGTTGACGCTGCTGATCATGGCTGTCCTGCTGGCGCCCTTCATCGCGCTGACCAACCCCTATGACCTGGCCACGCTGGACCTGATGAACTCGCGCTTGCCGCCAGTCTGGATCGATGGTGGCGAATGGCCCTATGTGCTGGGTACCGACAGCCAGGGCGGCGACATGATCTCGTTGATCCTGTACGGCATGCGCACGTCGCTGCTGGTAGGGGTTCTGGCGGTGGCGCTGTCGGTTACCATCGGCACCATTCTGGGCCTGATCTCGGGCTATTACGGCGGCTGGGCGGGCACGATCATCATGCGCGCGGCTGACGTTCAGTTCACCTTTCCGGCGATCATTCTGGCGCTGTTGATCGGTGGGCTGGCCAAGGGTGTTCTGACCCCCACCGCACAGGCGCAATTCGCCATTCCCATGGTGGTTCTGGCACTTGGTATCTCGCACTGGCCGCATTTTGCCCGTCTGGTGCGTGGCGCGGTGCTGGTCGAGCGCAGCAAGGATTATGTCGCCGCCGCGCGGCTGGCCGGACGCGGCCCGTTCACCATCATGCGCCGGCACCTGTTACCCAATGTGGTCAACCCCATTGCCGTGCTGGCGACGCTGGACATCGCCTTTGCGGTGATGGGCGAGGCGACATTGTCTTTCCTGGGCTTTGGCCTGCCGCCGACCGAGCCGTCACTGGGCACGCTGATCCGGTCTGGATACAACTATCTGTTCAGCGGAGAATGGTGGCTGGTGATCTTTCCGGCGCTGGCGCTGATGGTGCTGGTGGTGGCCGTCAACCTGTTCGGCGACTGGCTGCGCGATGCCTTGAACCCGCAATTGCGCTGAGACGGCAACACCCGCACCAAGGCAGAAACGGCGCCTTTGTGGGCGCCACGTGCCACAGGTGGCAACTGCTCATGCCTTGTTCGTGCATCGCCGCAAGCTTGCGCTGCAAGGACCGCAGTCGCCCCTGCAAACGGCCTCCTTGCCGGGCGTCAATGCCGCAGGGCCGGTTGAAAGGACAAAGGGGTCAATGATGAATCAGCCGCTGATCAGACCATTGCCGCGCACCGGAAGTTCACTCTGCGCCCTGCCAATTCCGGCCGCGTTTGGCGCGTGACGGCCCCTTCGCCCGAGCGTGAGATCACGATCTGATCAGGGTAATTCACCGCAGCATGGTCCAGAACCCCGGATTCAGCAGCGGGCGGTTCATCATCTTGCACGGTATGGCTTTTCCCCTCTTCAATGGCCCTTGTCTGCGCCGGGCGTTGTCCATTCGGTGTCCGGGTCCAGCGGGTAGGTGGAGCGCAGCAGTTTCCGGAACGCCAGCGTCGACAGGTCGGATGTGCATACGCCCGGCCCCTCGGCCAGCAGGATATGGGCTGCCAGGGCGCCGAAGCCTGAGCGGAAATGCTGGCGCGAGGCCAGCGCGATGAAACGCGCCTTGGCCGGGTCCAGCCCGGCATGGGTGAAGACGCCGGTATCGATGAGCTCCATCTGCGCGCTGCTGACCACAACCTGACCCTGCGGGATTTCCAGCACCGCGGTCGGGCCCAGCGAGACCTGCATCCCCGTCAGCATCGGCCCGGTGACGGTGAACGCCCATCGGTGATGGCGCCCACGCGGCCTTTCAGGCGCAGCGGCCGCGATGGTATTCCCGCCGCCGACAGATCGACCTTGCCCCCCAGCGCGATTTCCACTTCGGCCCCCGTTCCGGCGGTGATCATGGCCTGCACGCTTTCGGGGTCGTACACCGGCCCGGCCAGGGTGCCATCCACCCCCGCGGCAAGTAGCGCCTCCAGCACCGCCGGCGTATCAGCCGACCCGCCCGAGCCCGCGTTGTTGCCCGGATCCCCGATGATCACCGGGTGTCCGTTCAGGCCCACGGCCTGCCGGATCACGGCGCCGAAATCCTGTGGCGGCAGCACGAAACCTTCGCGCGCGTCCCACAGCATCGCCGCACGTTCCTGCGCCACATCCGCCGCCGCCCCGGCATCCCGCGCCACGGTGATCACACAGGCGCCGGCCTGTGGCACATCCGACAGCGGGAAGGACCCGAAGACCAAGGCATTCAGCACCTCGCCCCCGGCCTCGGCCGCGATGGTGCGGTCCATCACCGGCTTCATCGCGCCGCCTGCAGGCGTGCACAGCGCCGTGGCGGGCAGCATCGGCAGCCATTCGAATACCATGACCGGGCGCGGACCGTCGTTCAGCCAGGCCGGAAGAGTCGTTGCGGCGCGCTGGCCGGTTTCATGCATGTCGGTATGCGGAAAGGAGCGGTAGCCGGTGATCACATCGGCGTTTTCAACCGTCTGGCGGCTGATCGTGGCGTGGAAATCCAGCGCCACGGCGATGGGAATGCCGGGGCGCCTGGCGCGGATCGCCTCCAGCAGCGCGCCCTCGGCATCATCGGCGCCTTCGGCAACCATGGCGCCATGCAGGTCCAGCATCACCGCATCGACGCTGTCGCCCAGATCGGCCAGCACCCGGTCACACATCGCCTGAAACGAGGCCGCATCGCAGGGCCCGGACGGAATGGCGGTGCCGCAAAAAGGGCAGGATGATCTCGGCCCCCGCCCCCTCGCAGGCATCGATGAACGCGGCCTGCGCGGTCTTGGTGCCGCGCATTGCGTCGATCACCCGCTGGCCATGCTGGTGCTCGACCGAGCCCGAACCGTCCAGCGTGAAACCGAGGGTGAAATCCGCCCCCGAGCAGGGGATCGGCGAAAAGGTGTTGGTCTCGTGAAAGATGCCGGCGAGGAGAATTTTCATCATGGGCTCCGCTGGCTGGAAGAAGGGGCGGCGGCAGAGCCGGATTCGGGCGGCAGAATGCCCAGCTGCCCGCAGCCCGCGCGCATGGCGACCTCGATCAGCACGGCGCTGTCGCGCGGAAAGGCCGGGCCGGTGCCGCTGCGCACCTGCAGCACGATCATGATCACGGTCTGCGCGGCCAGCCGGTCGCACAGGCGCAGGGTCAGCCGGTTCAGCGTGTCGCGCACCTTTGGCATCTCGGCCTTAAGCTCAAGCGAGGCGCGGTAGAAGCCGGCATTCTTGGTCTCCGCCTGTTCGACCATCCGGGCAAGTTGCGCAACAGCCCGGCAACCGAGCCGTTGGCGGCGGGACGGTGTCGAACCCCTCGATCTGGCGCGCGGCCTCTGCGGCGTAGCGCTGGGTGATCGCCCGGAACAGTGAGGCCTTGTCGGAAAAGCGATGGTAGAAGGATCCGTTCGACACGCCGGCCCGGGCGATGATGTCGCTGATCCGGGTCTGCGCATAGCCATGCTCGGCGAACTGCGCCTGTGCGGCGAGCAGCAGCTTGCGCTGGGACCGGATGCCGCGGCGCTGCTGCGCCGGTGCATAGGGCAGTGCTCCGGCCAGCGGCGCATCCGTTTTTGTGACTGTGTCCTGCATCTGGACGACCCTCCTGAATCGAATCCAAACAAGATTTCTTATTCTAGAACCGACAATCCAATAATCACGGCCCAACATTCACGGCAAGCCGGGCGAGTGCCCGGCAAAACCAGCCGCGCCGCTGTTGATTGTCACCGAGATCTGACCCACCCAGTTGTCATGTTCGGCGCGTCATGTTGGCGTCAACGCTGCTATCTTCTTCCGTTTCTTTTTCGCCGTCTCTGAGCTGGCCTTGAGCAGCTGCCAGAGGATCGGCATGGCAGCCTCGAATGCGGGTAAACCTTGCTCATGCAAGTCCTGCACGGCCTGCGCCATGCGTCGTGCTGGAAGCACGCCTTCGGCGTGACGGCGCGCGTCGCGGACATTCTTCTCGAGCTGTCCACGCGCCCTTGCCCCGCGGGAGCCATCCATACACGGTTCGAGGATGCCCCGAACGAAAGCATGCCAGTGCGCGTCGAACAGCATCTCATGCGTCTGCAGGAGATAGGCCCGCACAAGGAAGGCGCGGCTGTGCGACAGCTTGATATGCGCCACCTGCAGCTTGATCCGCTCGCCGCCAACATAGGCCCAGTCCTCGCTCCAGTCGAACTGGAACGCTTCACCTGGTGCGAACACCAGCGGCACGAAGGTCCCCCGGTCGGTCGTGTGATGC
>JAFIED010000246.1 GCA_020832805.1 Pararhodobacter sp. | reverse complement strand
GCCAGCCGCGCGCGGTGCATCGGCCGGCGGCCAGGCGCCGCCACACCGCCACAGACGGCACGGGTGCCGGACGCGGGGGCGCCGGACGCGGGGGCGACTGCCGCCAGGGGTCGCGCCGGCGCCCGCCCGCGCCCCCGAAAGCACGCGCTGCACCGCGGTACGATGGCGGTGCGGGCTCAGATGGCGGGCGGCTTGTGCGTCCGGTCGGCCAGAACAGCCAGCAAGGGGGCGGCATTGCCGCTTTGGTGGCTTTTGCGCGCGGCGCGCAGCAGGGTGTCATCGCATGCGCAGCGGGCCACACCGTCCAGAAACTGCGCCGCATAAACGATTTCGGCCGGCCCGCGCGCGGTCAAAAGCAACCGGCGCGCGCGGCGCAAGTCATCGCTCAGGGCCATCGGATCGCCGCCCATGTTGCGCAGATGCCCCGTGCCTGTGCCCGAGCAATCCGCCGCGCCTTGGGCTGATACACGCGCCGCGGCATCGCCACCCTCTGTTGCCGGTTGCCGAAACGGTTTCGCGGGCGAAACACCCAGCGGCTCAGCGCCCGACATGACCCCCGGCCCCAGCAGAAGCGTCAGGTGCTGCGACAGGATCAATGGTTTCTCGACAAACGCATCCGCGCCGGCGTTCAGGCATGGGTCGGCCAGGCCGGGATCGCCGGAAATACCCACGATTCGGTCTGGCCGTCCGGCCTGCCGGTGCAGCGCCGCAATCAGCGACAGGCCAGAGCCATCCGGCAGGCCCGGGTCGATCAGGGCAATATCAGGCCGATAGACGCGCAGATGCAGATGCGCCGCCTCCAGGGTTTCTGCCCGCCGCAGGCGGATGCCCAGCCGCCGACAAGCCAGGCGAACGCCCTCTGCGGCAAGGCGGCTGTCCTCGACCAGCAGCAGCGTCTGTGGCATGCCGGCCGGCCTGCCGCCCGGGCCGATCAGGTGCGGCGCAGTCATTCTGCTGGCCGGGGGGGGCTGTGTGGCGGGCATGAAGGCGTGGTCCTTTCCTGCACCGGGGTGGGGTCTTGATGCAGGATGGCGCGTATCGGCTAATGCCGGGTTAACCGTGCCGTGTTTTCGGTATCGGCCTGTTTGCCCTGCAGCTGGCCGATGCACGGGCTTGACCGTGGCGCGGGCATCGGGCAAGCGGGCATCATGCTGGTAATCGACGATCTGACCTATTCCATCGAGGGCCGCGCGCTCTTTGCCGGGGCTTCGGCCCGTATTCCTGCGGGGCACAAGGTGGGCCTTGTGGGCCCGAACGGCGCTGGAAAGACCACGCTTTTCCGTTTGCTGCGCGGCGAGTTGGCCGTTGAGGGCGGGCGCATTTCCTTGCCGTCGCGCGCGCGCATCGGTGGCGTGGCACAAGAGGTGCCGGCGGGCCCCGAAAGCCTGATGGACACGGTGCTGGCCGCGGATACCGAACGCGCGGCGCTGATGGCCGAGGCCGAAACCGCGCAGGCTGCCGACCGTGTCGCCGAGATCCAGACCCGGCTGGCCGATATCGACGCCTGGTCTGCCGAGGGGCGCGCGGCCACGATCCTGCGTGGGCTGGGATTCACCGCCGAAGAGATGGCGCGACCCTGCGCCGATTTCTCTGGCGGGTGGCGCATGCGGGTGGCACTGGCGGGGGTCCTGTTTGCGCAGCCTGACCTGTTGCTGCTGGACGAACCCACCAACTACCTTGATCTTGAAGGGGCGTTGTGGCTGGAAAGCTATCTGGCACGCTATCCGCATACGGTGATCGTGATCAGCCATGACCGCGGCCTGCTGAACCGCGCTGTGGGGGCCATTCTGCATCTGAGCGAGCGCAAGCTGACGCTGTATCAGGGTGGCTATGACACCTTTGCGCGCACCCGGGCCGAGCAGCAGGCGGTGATGGCCGCCGAGGCGCGCAAGCAGGATGCGCGGCGGGCGCATCTGCAGGGGTTTGTCGACCGGTTCCGGGCCAAGGCATCAAAGGCACGGCAGGCGCAATCGCGGCTGAAGATGCTGGAAAAGATGCAACCGATCACGCCGCCGGCCGAGGCCGCGCGTCATGTCTTTACCTTTCCCGCCCCCGAGGAACTGTCACCCCCGATCCTGGCGCTGGAAGGGGTCGCGGTGGGCTATGACGATGCGCCGGTGCTGAAGCGGCTGAACCTGCGGATCGATCAGGATGATCGCATCGCGCTGCTGGGCCGCAATGGCGAAGGAAAATCGACGCTGTCGAAACTGCTGGCCGGCAAGCTGGACGCGATGGGCGGGCAGATGACCCGGGCGTCAAAGCTGCGCGTCGGGTATTTTGCGCAGCATCAGGTGGACGAGCTGCATCTGGACGAGACGCCCCTGCAGCATATCCGGCGCATGCGCCCGGACGAGGCGCAGCCAAGGTTGCGCGCGCGGCTGGCCGGGTTTGGCCTGATGGCCGATCAGGCAGAAACCGAGGTGGGCCGGCTGTCGGGGGGGCAAAAGGCGCGCCTGTCCCTGTTGCTGGCCACGCTGGATGCGCCGCATCTGCTGATCCTGGACGAACCCACCAACCATCTGGACATCGAAAGCCGCGAGGCGCTGGTCGAGGCATTGACCGCCTATACCGGCGCGGTGGTTCTGGTCAGCCATGACATGCATCTGCTGGGGCTGGTAGCCGACCGGCTGTGGCTGGTCTCGGGCGGGGCGGTGACCCCCTGGGAAGACGATCTGGAGGCCTATCGCCGCTTTCTGCTGACCCCTGCCGCGCCTGCTGGCGGGCGGGCGGGCAACAGCACGAAACCCGCGCGCAAGCCGGTTTCGCAGGATGTACTGGCTGAACTCAGATCGAACCTTAGAAAGTGCGAGCAGCGCGTTGAAAAATTAGAGGAAATGCGAGACAAGCTGGCGAAAAAGCTGGCCGACTCCGCTTTGTATGACGAAAGCCGGCGCGACGAGCTGGACGTCTGGAACCGCAAATATGCCGAAGTCATGGAAGGTGTCGACCGCGCCGAAGCACTTTGGATGAATGCGGTTCAGGCACTTGAAAATGCACAGAAGTAAATGTCTGACATGGTAATGTAAGGCATTCTTGCGCAGGATTGCACCCAATCATGCTGACCGATCCCGCCTTTCTGATCCCGGCTTTCGTCACCCTGTTCGTGGTGATCGATCCGGTGGGGCTGGCGCCGCTGTTCATTGCCCTGACCGGCGGCATGACACCGCGCGAACGCCTTGGCGTGGGGCTGCGTGCCTGTGTGATCTCGGCTGTGCTGCTGACATTGTTCGGTCTGGCGGGCGAGGCCATTCTGGCGGGCATTGGCATCACACTGCCGGCATTCCAGATTGCCGGTGGTATCCTGCTGTTCCTGACCGCGCTGGACATGCTGTTCGACCGGCGCGGCCAGCGGCGGGCAGGGCATGCGCGGCCGGCTACGGGTCCGGCCGATGACCCGTCGGTCTTTCCGCTGGCGATGCCGCTGATTGCCGGGCCGGGGGCGATGGCGGCGATGATCCTGCTGGTGGGCGAATCCGGCTGGGACTGGCAGGGTGTCGTGGCCGTGCATCTGGTCATGCTGGCCGTGATCGTGCTGGCATTCGGCTTGTTCCTGATCGCCTCACCGATAGAGCGCGCCCTGGGTGCCACCGGCACGATGGTGGTGACCCGGTTGCTGGGCATGCTGCTGGCGGCGCTGTCAGTCCAGTTCGTGCTGAACGGGCTGCGGGGCGCCGGGGTGGTCTGAGCCTGTCTGCAACGCGGCGCTTGGGTCTATTGTTGCTGGCGCCGCCTGCGCTACATTCAGAGCAAAGTGTTTCGATCCGCCCTTTCTGCATCCGGCAGCGCAGGGCCACCGCCATTGGGCGCTAGATGGAGATCAGGCAGATGGATCTGGGCGGCGACGAGATTGCGCGCATCATCTATGTGACCATTCTGGGCGGCGCATTGCTTGGCTATGCGCTGATCGCCAATCGGGGCGGGATAGGGCAGATGCTGCGGCATCTGCTGTTGTGGGGGTTGCTGTTTCTGGGCGTCGCCGCCGGCTATGGCATCTGGCAGGACAGTGGCCACCGCCTGATCGGCGTTCAGCAGGAGCGGGGCGGCACGGTGGAGCTGACGCGTGATCGCAGCGGGCATTTCTATATCGATCTGAAGATTGCAGGTCCGGCAGGGTCCAGCGCCGAGACCGTACGCTTCATGATCGATACCGGCGCCACCGATATGGTGCTGAGCCGTCTTGATGCCGAACGGCTGGGTTATGGCGAGGGCGATCTGGCGTTTCTGGGCACGGCGCGCACGGCCAACGGCATCGTGCGTACGGCGCGCGTCTGGCTGGACGAAGTGCGCCTTGGCAGTCGTATCGACCGCCGCGTACCGGCGCTGGTGAACGAGGGCGAGTTGCACATCTCGCTGTTGGGGATGGGCTATCTTGAGCGTTTCTCGCGTATCGAGATTTCGCGCAACACGATGCGGATAGAGCTGTGAGCGCGCCATCAGGGCGCGCGCGTTCAGGCCATTTCCGCCGTTGCCGCAGCACGCGCGCGCGCGCAGCGCATCTGATCGCCGACGCGCGCCTGGGCATCAAGCGACAGCACCGCCTCCAGGCCGCTGTTGCATTCCACCAGATCATGCAGGGTCAACGGGTCGAGCGTGGCATAAAACGCCTCGACAGCGGCGGCGAGATGCTCGCCCATCCGGCAGACGCCCTTCAACGGGCAGGTGTTGGTCTGTGAAAAGCATTCTATAAAGGGCAGATCGGCCTCGAAGGCGCGAAACACGCTGCCGACGCTGATGTCCCTGGGGGCATGGGCAAGGATGAACCCGCCGTGCCGGCCGCGGATCGTGGTGATGAACCCGCTTTGGCCCAACTGGTTGATGACCTGTGCCAGATGGTTCTCTGACGCGTTGATCGCCGCGGCGACATCGGTCTTGCGCACGATCGTGTCACCATTCACGGCGCAGACCATCAAGGTGCGCAGGGCAAGGTTGGTGCGGGTTGTCAATCGCATGGCCGGACTCCGGAATAATGATTTCAACCAGAGTATGCTTTGGGTTTGTGAAATTCCTTGACCTCGATCAAGTCCGGTCGGCGCCGATTCCATTATCCTGCGTCAGGAAGAAATGAATCCGCCCGGGGTGATGCCGGAATCGGGTGCCGGGCCTGATGTGAACCGGGTTGCCGGCAGGGCTTCGACAGCCCAGCCGTGCACCGGGAATTCACGAAATTCGGTCAGCACACCGCAGCGGAAAGTATGCAATTGCATTCAGGGCAACGAATGTGTATTCGAATAACAACATATTCGTATCTGACATGAGTACTGGAGGGGACATGCCGGAACAACTTGACTTCAACGCGACGCGCCGTGGCTTTTTCGGCCTTGCTGCTGGGGGGGCGGCACTGGCTGCCGGAACGACGGCGGCACAGGCACGGCGGGTGCGCACGTCAGCGCGTATCGTCATTCTGGGCGCCGGTGCCGGCGGCGCGGCCATCGCCAACCGTCTGGCGGGGCGGCTGGACGGTGCGCAGATCACCATCGTCGATGGCCGCCAGCAGCATTGGTATCAACCCGGCTTTACGCTGATTGCGGCCGGTCTGCGGCCGGCCAGCTATGCCATCAGCGGCACCGGCGACTGGTTGCCGCGCGGGGTGGACTGGGTGCAGGAATATGCCGCCGAGATCGACCCCGAGGCCAATGTCGTCACCACCGCCGGCGGGCGGCGGCTGCCCTATGATTACCTGATCGTGGCCACCGGCCTGGCGCTGGACTGGGACGCGATCGAGGGGTTCTCGCTGGACATGGCCGGCCCGGATACCGGTATCAGTGCCCATTACGCCGGCCCCGAATATGCCGAGGCCAGCTGGCGCGCGCTGGATCGTTTCACCGATCAGGGCGGGGGGGGGATGTTCGGCCGCCCGGCAACCGAGATGAAATGCGCCGGCGCCCCGGTCAAGATCTGTTTTCTGGCCGAGGATATCGCCAGCACAAAGGGCAATCGGGGGCGCTGTGAATTTGTCTACAATGCCCAGGCGCAAAACCTGTTCGGCGTCCCGGTCATTCACCACCGCGTCCGCCAGATCATGGACGAGCGCGACATCACCTACCGCTATCAGCATGTGCTGACGGGTATCGACGCGGGGGCGAAAACCGCCACCTATCGCACGCCCGATGGCGAGGTGACGGATCGCTGGGACTTCATCAACGTCGTACCGCCGCAGCGCGCGCCACAGGTGGTGCGTGATTCGGGCCTTGCCTGGGCAGACCGCTGGACCGATCAGGGCTGGATCGAGGTGGACATGCAGACCCTGCGCCATGCCCGCTACAGCAACGTGTTTGGCATCGGCGACATCAACGGTGTGCCAAAGGGCAAGACGGCCGCCAGCGTCAAGTTCCACCTGCCGGTTGTCGAGGATCACCTGGTATCCGAAATCGCCGGCCGCGAGGGAACGCTGTTGTACAACGGCTATACCTCTTGCCCGCTGATCACCCGGATCGGCCGCGCGATGCTGGTCGAGTTCGACTACAACGACAACCTGACACCATCCTTTCCCGGTCTGGTCGCGCCGCTGGAGGAGTTGTGGATTTCATGGCTGATGAAGGAAGTTGCCCTGAAAGCCACCTATAACGCCATGTTGCGCGGCCGCGCCTGAGGAGGACCGAAAGATGGAAGAATTCAGCCTGTTGACCTTCATTGCGGTCTTTGAAGAGATGTTCGGCCGGGCGCTGTGGTGGACATTGGTTGGCCTGGCGGTCGTGATCACGCTGGCATGGGTCTATGTACTGGTGCGCGACCGGGCAGTGTCATGGCGCAAGTTCCTGCTGGCGCAATTGTCCATGCCGGTTGGCGCGGTGGCGGCGGTCATCTTCATCCTGTGGATCACCAGTTCCGGCCTGCGCGATATCGGCGGCCCCATCGATGTGATCGTACTGTTGGGGGTGGCGGTGCTGGGCGCCGTCGGCCTGTCGATCCTGGTCTATGTGGCCCAATCGCTGCTGAAAAAGCCTCAAAACGAAAGCTGACCCATCCCTGAAAAGGGGGCTTGAACCGGCCGTGATCAGTCACGGCCGGTTTTTACTTTACAAAACCCAGTAAACCTGTCAGGTTTCTGCGCATGGCAGGGTTCCGATGCCTGCCCGGGGGAAAGCGCATGATTGTATGCCACTGCATGAACATCGCGGATCACGATATCCGTTCAGCGATCGACTGGATGCGCGCCGCCGACCCTGACACCATCATTACCCCGCGCAAGGTGTATCGCGCGCTGGGCAAAGCCGCCGACTGTGGCGGTTGCCTGCCCCTTTTCCTTGACACGATGCGCAATTGTGACAGTTTGCCGGTAGCCACGGCAGACCGGCCACAACCGGAACGCTTTAGCCAGACAGTACCATATCTTGGTCCGCATCTCGGCACCGTGACAAGCAAAAGGAAAAGGCACCATGAAGGGCGACCCCAAGGTCATTGAATATCTGAACGCCGCACTTCGGTCCGAACTGACCGCCGTCAGCCAGTACTGGCTGCACTACCGCCTGCAGGAAGACTGGGGCTATGGTGCATTGGCGGCGAAAAGCCGCGCAGAATCCATCGAAGAGATGCACCACGCCGACAAGCTGATCGCCCGCATCATCTTTCTGGAGGGGCATCCGAACCTGCAAAAGCTTGATTCCCTGCGCATCGGTGAAACCATCCGGGAAACGCTGGAATGCGACCTTGCGGCCGAGCACGACGCGCGCACCCTGTATATCGAGGCGCGGCGCCACTGCGATTCGGTCGGCGATTTTGTCACGCGCGGCCTGTTCGACGAACTGATCGCCGACGAGGAAGGGCATATCGACTATCTTGAAACCCAGCTTGGCTTGATGGAACAGCTGGGCGCCGAGAAATACGGCCTTCTGAACGCCACGCCGGCCGACAAGGCCGAGTGAAACGCGCTGCGCCCTGACAGTCAGGCCGGATGCAACCCGGCCTGTACCTTTTTGGGCAGACCTGCACGGATCAGGCTGTATGAAATCGTCAGCCGCTCGCACAGCGCGTCATCACCAATCAGCCCCCAGGGAACATGCACCCATGATCGATGGAAATAGGGCGCGCGCTGGGCGCGGCCCAGGTCGATCAGCAGTTGGGCTGTCTCAATATCGGCGCATTTGACCGATACCCCGGTGTCCATCGTGCCGATTACGGCAAACAGTTTGCCGCCGACCTTCCAGGCATCATGCCCGCCGCCCCAGGGATCGGAACAGACCGCACCCGGCAGGGTGGCACAGTGGCGGTTCACAAGGGTGCGGTTCTGCGGCATGGCGGTGCCATCATGCCGCCCGCCTGCATGGTTTGTCAAAGACGGACACATGCGTTGCATCTGGTGCTTCACCTGTGAAGCGAATAAGGCTGGCAGATGAAGCCCCTTCCGTTTGCGGTCCGCCATGCCCATTGCTGCCTTTGCCGCCCTGGCGATGCTGATCGCTACCGGTTTCTTTGCTGGAACCACGCTTCTGGCCAAGGCGCTGGGGGGTGAAACGCTGGGGTTGCCGGTGCATGCGCTGCAGATCAGTCAGGCGCGGTTCGTGTTCGGTTTCGTTGCGGTGGCGCTGGTGCTGGCGCTGATGCCCCGCCACCGCCGGGCGCTGCCCGCAGGCACGCGGCGGCCGGCATGGGGGCTGCACCTGGTGCGCACGCTGCTGGGCTGGCTGGGCGGCGCGTTGCTGTTTGCCGCTGCCGCGCGCATGCCGCTGACCGATGCCAATGCGCTGAGCTTTCTCAGCCCGATTGCCACGATGTTGCTGGCCATCCCGCTGCTGGGTGAACGCGTGGGTGTCTGGCGATGGGTGGCTGCCGGGTTGTCGCTGACCGGGGCACTGGTGCTGTTGCGCCCTGGCAGCGGTGTTGTCGATCCGGCCGCGCTGCTGGCGTTGGGCGCGGCACTGGCCATGGGGTTGGAGGGGGTGTTCATCAAGCGCCTTGCCGGGCGTGAACCGCCGCAGCAGATCATGCTGGTCAACAACGCGATGGGGGCCATCATCGCCTCACTGGCCGTGATTCCCGTCTTTTACTGGCCAGAGATGGCGGCGCAATGGCTGGCGCTGGCTGCGGTGGGGGTGTTCATGGTTTCCGGGCAAATCCTGTTGCTGCTGGCCTTTGCCCGCGCGGATGCCAGCTATGCCACACCCTTCCTGTATCTGGTGCTGGTCTGGGCGGCGCTGTTCGATACGATGGTGTTCGGTGTGCTGCCTGATGGCGCCAGCATCACCGGCGCGGCGAACATCATCCTGGGCGGTCTGATGGTTGCCTGGCGCGAGGCGCGGCTGAAACGGCGCTGAACCGGCGACAATCCGATCGGCGCCAAAGGCAGCCGGGCCTGAAACCGCTTGCCCGCATGCGCCCGCAATGCTACCGCAACGCCATGAAACCGATGCGCATCATCGCCGTCTGCTGCATTACCCGCTGACCTTCCGGTCGCGCGGGGCGCCTCATTTCCACCCAAGGAAAGCGATGCCGCCAACCCCGCGCAAAGGGGGGCGCGCCTTTGGGAGGGGTGTATGGTCACCATTCGACTGCACAATTCGCTGACGCGGAAGAAAGAGGCGTTCACCCCTCTCGATCCTGCGGATGTGCGGATGTATGTCTGCGGGCCCACCGTCTATGACCGGGCGCATCTGGGGAATGCGCGGCCGGTGGTGGTGTTCGACACACTGTTTCGCCTCTTGCGTCACGTGTATGGTGACAAGGCGGTAACCTATGTGCGCAACTTCACCGATGTCGATGACAAGATCAACGCTCGGGCGGCCGAAGCAGGGCGGTCAATCGGCGAGATCACGGAAGAAACCATCGCCTGGTATCACCAGGACATGGATGCGCTGGGCACGTTGCGGCCCACCCATGAGCCGCGCGCGACGGGGTATATCGCGCAGATGATCGCCATGATCGAGCGGCTGATTGCGCGCGGTCATGCCTATCCGGTGGCGGGGCATGTGCTGTTCGACGTGCGCAGCTATCCGGCCTATGGGCGGCTTTCAGGCCGGTCGGTCGATGACATGCTCGCTGGCGCGCGGGTCGAGGTGGCCCCCTTCAAGCGCGACCCGATGGATTTCGTGCTGTGGAAGCCCTCGGATGCGTCCTTGCCGGGGTGGCCATCGCCCTGGGGGCGCGGGCGGCCGGGCTGGCATATCGAATGCTCGGCGATGAGCCATGAATTGCTGGGCGCAAGTTTCGATATTCACGGCGGCGGGCTGGACCTGCAATTTCCGCACCATGAGAACGAAATCGCCCAAAGCTGCTGCGCCTTCCCCGATGCCGGCTTCGCGCGCTACTGGCTGCACAACGAGATGGTGCAGGTAGAGGGGAAGAAGATGTCCAAGTCGCTGGGCAATTTCTTCACGGTGCGGGATTTGCTGGATCAGGGCTGGCCGGGTGCGGTGATCCGGCTGGTGATGCTGCAGACGCATTATCGCAGCCCGATGGACTGGACGGAGGAGAAGGCGCGCGAGGCGTCGGTGCGGTTACAGAAATGGCGACAACGCGTTCAGGAGAGGGGGGGGGAGAAGGGCGTGGTCGACCCCGGTGTCGTCTCGGCGCTTGCGGACGATCTCAACACCTCGCTCGCCCTGACCAGGCTGCACGCGATCTGGCGTGACAAGGATGCTGGCCGCCTGCGTGACAGTGCCTACTTGCTGGGCCTCGACCTGATTGATCAGGAAGTTCATCAGGCCCAGCCGTGCTTGGGTGCCTTGGCGGAAAAACTCGCCGCGACGCGCGAGATTGCGCTTTCCACCAAGGATTTTTCCACCGTCGATGCCTTGAAACGGGCGATCATGGCGGCCGGTGTGGAAGTGCGCATGTCGAGAACCGAGGTCAAGCTGGTGCCTGGCCCTGACTTTGATCCCGCCAAGCTGGAGACTCTGAAGTGACACCGTCACCATCCCGCGCCAACCAAAAGCCTTTCAAGGCTTTTGCAAATTCCTTCCCAAGGAATTTGCCAGGACCCAGCCATGACTGATCGCCTCTACCTCTACGACACCACCCTGCGTGATGGCCAGCAGACCCAGGGCGTGCAGTTCTCGGTGGCCGAGAAACAGGCCATCGCCCGCGCCCTTGACCAGCTCGGCATCGACCAGATCGAGGGCGGCTGGCCCGGCGCCAACCCCACCGACAGCGATTTCTTCGCCGCCCGGCCGCAGACGAAAGCCACGTTCACCGCGTTCGGCATGACCAAGCGCGCAGGCTTTTCGGCAGAAAACGACGACGTCCTCGCCGCCGTCCTCAACGCCGATACGCCCTCGGTCTGTCTTGTCGGCAAGACCCATGACTATCACGTCACCCGCGCCCTGGGCATCACGCTGGACGAGAACCTGGAGAATATACGCGCCTCCATCGCCCATTGCGTGGCGCAGGGCCGCGAAACCCTGTTCGACGCCGAACATTTCTTCGACGGCTACAAGGCCAACGCCGACTATGCCCTGACCTGCCTGCACACGGCGCTGAACGCCGGCGCCCGCTGGGTGGTGCTGTGCGACACCAATGGCGGCACCCTGCCGGCCGAGATCGGCGCCATCACGGCGCAGGCCATCGCCGCCGGCATCCCAGGCGAAAACCTTGGAATCCACTGCCACGACGATACCGGTAACGCCGTTGCGGGCAGCCTGGCGGCAGTGGATGCCGGCGCGCGACAGGTTCAGGGCACGCTGAACGGGCTGGGCGAGCGTTGCGGGAACGCCAACCTGACGACGCTGATCCCGACTCTGGTGCTGAAGGAACCTTACGCCAGCCGGTTTTCCACCGGCGTCAGCCGTGAATCCCTGACGAATCTGCTGCGTCTTTCGCGCCAGCTTGACGACACTCTGAACCGGGTCCCCGCACGCGCGGCGCCTTATGTCGGTGCGTCGGCTTTCGCGCACAAGGCCGGGTTGCATGCTTCTGCCATTCTGAAGGACCCGTCAACCTACGAGCACATAGACCCCGCACTGGTCGGCAATGCCCGGGTCATTCCCATGTCGAACCAGGCAGGGCAGTCCAATCTGCGCGCCCGGCTGGCCGAGGCCGGAATCGCTGTAGCGCCGGATGACCCTCGCCTCGCGCGCATCCTGACCGAGGTCAAGGCGCGTGAAGATCAGGGATATGCCTATGACGGGGCGCAGGCCAGTTTCGAATTGCTGGCGCGCGCAGAACTGGGCCTGTTGCCGCGTTTTTTCGAGGTCAAGCGTTACCGGGTCACGGTCGAGCGACGCAAGAACAAGTATGACCACATTGTCAGCCTGTCAGAGGCCGTGGTGGTGGTCAAGATCGGCGCCGAGAAAATGCTCTCGGTCTCCGAAAGCATGGATGAAACCGGAAGTGACCGTGGTCCGGTCAATGCGCTGGCCAAGGCGCTGGTCAAGGATCTGGGGCCGTATCAGGCCGCCATCGCCGACTGGAAACTGGTCGATTTCAAGGTCCGCATCACCCAGGGCGGGACCGAGGCCGTGACCCGCGTGATCATCGACAGCGAGGATGGGCAAGGGCAACGCTGGTCGACTGTGGGCGTCAGCGCCAACATCGTCGATGCCAGTTTCGAGGCACTGACCGAGGCGCTGGTCTGGAAGCTGCAGCGCGACGGCATGGCGCCGGCGACATGAGCGGGCATGACGATCTCATCGACCTCTTTCTTGCGCTCGACCGCGCGGGACCGGGCGATCTGGACAGTCTGCACTGGGCGCTTCAGGTCGCCGGTACCCCGCCCCGGGCGCAGGTGCTTGATGCCGGCTGTGGCACCGGCGCCGACCTGCCCGCGCTGCTTGCCGCGCGGCCGTTGGCGCAGATCACCGCCATTGACAGCGCAGCACCCTTCATCGAACGGGTGCGCGCCCGCTTTCCGAGCGTCAGCGCGCATGTCGGCGACATGGCAAACCCACCTGGCGGCCCCTATGATCTGATCTGGTCGGCGGGCGCCATCTATCACCTGGGGGTCCGCCCGGCGCTGTCCAGCTGGGCGGCGCATCTGAAACCCGGCGGGTGTGTGGCTTTCTCCGACCTGTGCTGGCGCGTCAGCGATCCGCCGGCGCCTGCCTGCGCGTTCTGGCAGGCCGAGGGGCTGGCGCTTGGCAGCGCCGATGATCTGGCATCGGCGGTCACAGGGGCGGGATGGCGTGTTCTTGGCGCCCGCTGGCTGGGGCCGGGCGGTTGGGCGGCCTATTACGCGCCGCTGGCGAAACAGCTTGACAGCTATACGGGCGCGCCCGATCTGGTCACCGCCTTGCGCGCCGAAATCGCCCTCTGGCGGGCCCATGGCGGCAGCTACGACTACCGCTTGATCGTTACTGCCCCCGCCTGAACCGGTGTCGGGGCTTTCCTCCGTGCCCGCCCCCGACTATCTGCTCGGGTATGAGCATCGACCCCGCCACCGCCACCGCCTGCGCCGCCACCGCCTGCGCCCCCCTTGTCGAACGGGGCGATCCTGACCGCTTTCTGGCCACCATGGCGGCGCCGCCCGCCGTGCGGCCGGCGCTTTTCGTGCTCTATGCGGCCAATCTAGAGATTTCCCGCGCTCCCTGTGTAACAAAGGAACCGATCGTTGCACAAATGCGCCTGCAGTTCTGGCGCGATGTGACAAGCGACCCGGCGACACCCCCGGCACATGAAGTGGCCGGACCCCTGGCGCATCTGATGACAACGCGGCACCTGCCCGGCGATCTGTTCGAAAGGCTGATTGCCGCACGCGAAGCCGATATCGCGCAGGCACCTTTTCCGCATGCGGCGGCGCTCTGGGCCTATCTCGAGGCCACATCCGGCAGCCTGATGGCGCTGGCCATCCGTGCCCTCGGCGGGCAGGCCGACGCGGTGGCGCAGGATTGGGGCGCGGCACAGGGGCTGGCCAATTACCTGCTGGCAGTACCGGCGCTGACAGCCCTCGGCCGCGCGCCGCTGCCCGATGGCCGCCCCGAGGCGACAGCGGCTCTGGCCAGCGAGGGCCTTTTGCGGCTCGCCCGTGCGCGCACGCGCCGTCACCAGGTGCCAGCCGCCGCGCGCCCCGCGCTGCTGGCTGCATGGCGTGCCGGGCCAATCCTGCGCCGCGCTGCCCGCCGGCCCGAAACGGTTGTCAACGGGCACCTGGACCAGTCGGAATTTGCCCGCCGCCTGGGTCTGCTGCGCGCCAGCCTGCTGGGCCCCTGAGCCGCGCATTGCCTTACAACCTGCGGAATTCGCGCCTGACCTCTCGCGTGGCCGCCCACCACGGGCTGCCAAGCGTCCGCGCCCGATGCGCCTCCAACGCCGCCCCGTCGGCAAAGCACTCGTCGACCTGCCATACCATCGGGTCGCGCGTCGGCCTGATTTCGAAGGCCAGACATCCCGGCTCTGCGCGGCTCCGCCGCACATGTTCGGCCAGATGCGCCTGAACCTGCAGCGCTTCCTCGCGTGTCGCGCAGATCAATCGACCG
The DNA here is from genome assembly GCA_020832805.1 of Pararhodobacter sp. Lineage (GTDB taxonomy): Bacteria > Pseudomonadota > Alphaproteobacteria > Rhodobacterales > Rhodobacteraceae > Pararhodobacter. The sequence continues at coordinate 119 of JAFIED010000246.1, read as the reverse complement.
GACAGACGCACCATCCATGCCTCTTCATTTTGCCGAAAATACTCCGGGGGAGTCGCGCCGCAGGCGCGGCGGGGGCAGCGCCCCCAACCCGAATTGCAACACCATACTAACACGGGGTT